>CAJQPL010000006.1 GCA_905480215.1 uncultured Woeseiaceae bacterium
CACCAGATCAGAACCAGCGAAACGCTGCATTCCATGTGTGCGACGCAGGTTCTCGAGTCGAATAATTCCGAGTACCGGATGCATGTTGCCCCAGAACACCGTAAAGAATCGCGAGAACACGCTCATATTGCTCGTATCCGGATAGTCGGTATCACGTTCATCGCGCTCCCCGGACTCATTGATCCAATACGAAGTAGCAAAGGCAAGCGATGCACTTCGCTTATCCTCCAGGATTGCAATGCTCGCAGCGATCAGGTCATGCGACCACACATCGTGCCCTGCTGCCCACATGAAGTAATCGCCTTCCGCTCTGTCCAATACCAGCTCGAAATTAGCGGCCGCACCTATATTGCTATCGGCGCATAAGTAGGTAATTCGATCGTCTTCGGCTGCGGCCTTTGCAGCTATTTCACCACTAGCATCGGTCGATGCGTTGTCGGATATAAGAATTTGGAAGTTCTCGTAACTCTGTGACCGAAGAGAATCGAGAGCCTGCTGCAGAAAGCGCTCTTCGTTGTAGATCGGCATGCCAATCGATAGCAGCGGTCCCTTATTTGAATCGGACACTGGCTGTCGATTCATTGCTGTCCTCGGCAGAAGCCACTAACTATTCATCGCTCTTGAGAGTTTGCGCTTGGCTGTCACCAAGTCGTCTTTCGTTGCGTCTTTGCTGGCTTCAAAGTCGCACAATTCTTTGAGGGCTGCTTCGACGTCCGTTCCCACCAGCCACTCGACAACGTTCGCAACCTTTTCTTGGTCGGCATCGAGAACGGCAGCCGCATCGCCGGTCAGAATTGACCGACGATGCTTACACAAATTGCCGTAGGTACCAGCCGGGCAGGTGCAAATCGCCGTTAAGCTGTCACCGTCTTTGATGAACGTCGTTTCGTATGGCTCGGCGGACGAGCCTTTTACGAGTATTGTCAGTTGTTCCATAAGTCAGTACTTGCGAATGAGTTAACTCTTCTCGGCAGCAATGATGCGATAGATCTGCGCGCCGATTAAAGCGCCAACTATCGGTGCTACCCAAAACAGCCATAGTTGAGACACAGCCCAATCACCGACAAAAACACCAACACCGGTACTCCGTGCCGGGTTCACAGAAGTATTCGTAACCGGAATACTAATCAGGTGAATCAGAGTCAGGCCAAGACCAATTGCAATCGGTGCAAAGCCTGCCGGGGCACGTTCATCAGTAGCGCCAAGAATAATAATGACAAACATCATCGTCATGACTATTTCGCACACCAGGGCTGCCGTCATTGTATAGCCACCCGGTGAATGCTCACCGTAACCATTCGACGCAAAACCTGCCGCAACGTCAAAGCTCGCTTGTCCACTGGCGATCAGGTACAAAACGCCACCCGCGACAATTGCGCCAGCGACCTGTGCAATCACATAGGGAAGAATCTGATTTGCCGGAAAACGACCACCAGCCCACAGCCCGATTGATACAGCTGGATTCAAATGGCACCCGGAAATGTGGCCAATTGCGTAGGCCATCGTTAATACTGTCAGTCCGAACGCCAGAGAGACACCTAGCAAGCCAATTCCGACATCAGGAAAAGCAGCGGCCAGAACGGCGCTACCGCAGCCGCCGAGAACCAACCAGAACGTACCTATAAATTCCGCAGCATATTTGTTCACTTTTATCCCCTAATTCTTGTTTTTTTGTTGTTGTGCGACAAACCCAGAGAGCAGACCAGCACATAATAACAGCTGCGCCACCCGCTTGCGGCTGATGCCGCGTAATACGTCGCTACTTTTGCGTATAGGCGCGGATGCCATGTTGGCGTACGATGGCTAGCGTACGTCATAAGAAGAATAATGGAAGGTACAAGAACTTGGATCGTTACGATTCCATCATAATCGGTGGTGGGCACAATGGCTTGGTTTGCGCCACATATTTGGCGAAAAGTGGTCAGCGCGTGCTGCTCCTGGAGGCATCTGAATCTGTCGGTGGACTCGGCGCGAGTCGTGAATTCCACCCCGGCTTTCATGCCTCTATAGCGCACTCGGTAAGCCATTTCTCGAAGCGTGTTACCGATGATCTGAATCTGCGGTCACACGCTTATGTCCCTGGCGCAAACCCGCTACCTACCGTTGGTCTGGGCATCGACCGCGAGCACATTATTTTCGATCAGGGCACTTTGCGTGGTGTCAGTGCTGATGATGCAGAATCCTTTAAAAATTACTCTCGACTGATGCACCGGCTTGCCGATGTCTTGCACCCCTTCTGGCTGAAGACGATGCCGCGAATCGGCAGCAGCAATTTCACGGACCTCATGACCTTTGGGCACCTTGGTCTCAATCTTCGTCGAATCGGCAAGAAAGATATGCTGGAGTTTCTTCGCGTTGCGTCTCTTCCGGCACGTGACTTAATGGACGAGTATTTTGATGATGAGACTCTCAAAGCCACTTTGAGCTGGGATGGACTGATCGGCGCGAAAATGGCGCCGCGCTCCCCCAATAGCGCGGTGCTGGCAATGTTGTACCGCATGGCGGAGATATCGAGGGGCGAACACTCGATCCCGGGCGGTGGCGTCAACGGCCTGATCACCGCCTTGTCGCAAGCCGCTGTCGCAGCAGGCGCAACAATTCGCTGTGCAGCACCTGTTGAAAGAATTCGACTGGCCGCCAGCAGCGACGGCTTGCAGGCCAACGGAGTACAGCTCACGGATGGCGAGATAATCGCAGCTGATCGCATCGTCTCGGCAA
Source organism: uncultured Woeseiaceae bacterium (assembly GCA_905480215.1). Lineage (GTDB taxonomy): Bacteria > Pseudomonadota > Gammaproteobacteria > Steroidobacterales > Woeseiaceae > UBA1847. The sequence continues at coordinate 2,719 of CAJQPL010000006.1, forward strand.
CGGATCCGCAGCGAACATTCCTGAATCTTGTTGGTGTTGAGAACCTCGATATCGGATTCACGAATCGAATCAGACGACTTCGCTGCAGCGGCTATGTTGCCAAATTACACTTGGCGTTGAATTCGCTGCCTGAATTCACAGGACTGGCACAGGCCAATGGCCGCATGATCATTGCGCCGAAGATGGATTCCATTGAGTTCGCTTATGACGCGGCAAAATACGGTGAGTCTGCCGAGAATCCGGTCATGGAAATTGTACTGCCCAGCGTTCACGATGCGTCACTCGCGCCGGCCGGCCAGCACGTTCTGTCCGCGCACGTCATGTACGTCCCACATGAACTAAAGGGCGGCTGGACTGACGCGGCTCGCGAACGAATTTGCGAGTCGAGCATCGACACCATCGCTCGCTACGCGCCAGGCATTCGTGAGCAGATCATCCATCAGGAATTTCTGACGCCAGCCGATCTGGAACGCTGCTATCGCGTCACGGGTGGGCACTGGCATCACACAGAATTCGCAATGGATCAGATGCTGATGATGCGACCGACGTATGAAGCAGCTCAATACTCGACGCCCATTCCAGGTTTGTATCTTTGCGGCGCAGGTTCGCACCCCGGTGGAGATATTACCGGCGCACCCGGGCACAACGCCGCTCGTGAAATATTGCGATGAGCCATGTCGATGAATAAATACGATGCAATAATTATCGGCGCGGGCCACAACGGTCTAACGAATGCCGCTTATCTTGCGAAGGCCGGACTCAATGTCGTTGTGCTCGAAAAGAACGACTATATCGGTGGCGCCGCGGTTTCTCGTGAACTACAGGAGGGGTGGCTGTACTCCAGTTGCTCCTATGTTTGCAGCATGATGCGACAAGCCATTCACCGAGATCTGGATCTCGGCCGTCACGGTCTGATTCTCGTGCCCTATCTTGGCACCGTTAATTTTGGAGACGGCGACGAGCGCCTGTTTTCCTATCATGACGAAGAAGCGGCGCACCACGAACTGAAACGTCACTCACCTCACGATGCAGATGCGATGCACCGTTTTCAAACTGACCTAACGCGTTATTCGCAACTGATTCGTAAGACGCTGATGCGAACGCCACCAGACCCAGCGTCTTTTCGTCCTCGAGACATCATGGAGTTCCTATACCTGGCGAAACAATTCTGGACGCTGGGTGAAAAAGAGCTGTACGAGTACGTGCGCTTTTTTACGATGAGCGCCGCTGAGTATCTTGAGGATTATTTCGAGAACGACCTTATCAAGGCTGCCATGGCCAGCCCTGGCATTATCGGCACTGCGCTCGGCGTTTATTCGCCGGGATCATCTTACGTCCTGTTGCACCACGTTATGGGTGATGTCGACGGCAGCATCGGTGCCTGGGGTCTTGCACGTGGCGGCATGGGTGCGATTTCAGATGCCATCGCTGGGGCTGTCGCAGAACACGGCGGTGAAATTCGAACCAACGCCGGCGTCCAGAAAGTGCTGGTGAAGAACGGCAAAGCGATCGGTGTTGTACTCGAAAACGGGGATGAGATTACAGCTCGCATCGTTGTTTCAAATCTGGATGCCAAACGAACCTTTACCCGCATCATGGACAAGAGCGACCTGCCCGAAGGGATTTACGAGAGAGCAAAGAACTTCAAGATTCGCGGTTCATCCGGCAAGGTCAATATTGCGCTCTCAGGCATGCCAAAATTCACCGGTGTTCCTGAGAATCGCTACCTCGCTCGCGGCGGCCAGGGCTTTTCTGGTTCGCTGGAAACCATGGAGCGAGCATACGATTGCTGGAAACGCGGCGCATGGTCGGACGATCCGTTCGTCGAATCGGTCATACCCTCTGCATGGGACCCAACGGTAGCACCAGCCGGCAAGCACTGGATGTCCAACTTCGTGCAGTACTGCCCGCCAGAGCTAAGCAGTGGCCCGTGGACACCTGAGAAACGCGATGCCTTCGGCAAATCGGTGATCGATAAAATAGAACGTTACAGCCCCGGCTTTCGAGACTTGATTGTACATATGGAAGTGCGAACACCGCATGAAATCGAGAACGAAGTGGGTCTGACCGAGGGCAATATTTTTCAGGGCGAGCTCACTATTGATCAACTGTTTTTCAACCGACCCTTTCCTGGTTACGGCCAATACCGCATGCCAGTGAAGAATCTGTATATGTGTGGTTCTTCCACTCACCCTGGCGGCGGCGTCTCATCCGTTTGTGGTGCAAATGCCGCCCGCGAAATTCTTATCGATCTTCGTCGCACGAACACGGTGCCCGTAGATGACTTTTACGACGAGTAGACAATGACGACGACCGACCCCTACGCCGGCGAGCGACTGAAACTGTCACCTTTCTATCCGAGGCAAGAGGTACTGAATATTCGCGAAGCCTGGTCCGCTTGGAACGGCTATAAGTTCGCCGAGTATTACTACGATGCAGAGTACGAATATTTTTGTGTCCGCAACCAGTGTGCAACATACGATATTACGCCGATGCAAAAGTATGAAATTCGTGGTCGCGACGCGGAAGTAATGTTGAATCGGATGGTAACGCGAGACGTTACGAAGATCGGAATCGATAAAGTCGCCTACTGTGTCTGGTGTACCGACGAAGGTCGAATGATTGATGATGGCACTATTTTCAAACTCGCCGACGACCGCTTCATGCTCACCTGCGGCAGTCCGTGCACCGCCTGGCTTGCTAAAAGTGCCTTCGGCTTTGATGACGTTACGATTACTGACGTTACCGACGACCTTGCCGCATTATCTCTGCAGGGGCCAACTTCGTGCGCTGTATTGAAGAACATGGGCTTGCATGGAATCGATACCGCGAAGCCGTTCAACATCATGCATTTTCCATTCCATGGCGAATCACTGATGGTATCGCGCACTGGATTTACGGGGGATCTGGGTTATGAATTATGGATTCCCCCAGAGCTCGGCCTCAAATTATGGGACGAGCTGTATGCGGCCGGTGAGGACTACGGTATCCAGCCTTATGGCGAAGCTGCCACCAACATGGCGCGGCTTGAAGCTGCGTTCATAATGCCCGCAATGGAATTCAATGAGGCACTCCGCACGGTAAATTTTGAGCACGATCAAACGCCCTTTGAATTGAGTCTCGGATGGCTGGTCGACTTCGACAAACCACACTTCAGTGGGCGCAGTGCATTATTAAAAGAGAAGCAGCGCGGTCCGAAGTACACCCTGACCAAGCTCGACATAGAGGGCAACAGACCAGCAGAAGGCTCTTATATTTACGGCAACAAGCAATGCACGAAGGAGATCGGTTACGTTACATCTGCTATGTGGTCACCGGCCGTCAAAGCTAACATTGCATTAGCGATGATCATGACTGACCAGCTTGATAACAAGATGTGGGCGGAAATTTATTATGAAAAAGAGTTGCGCCAGTACAGCCGTATCGCTGCATGTACACGCAAGAAGAAGCCATTCTGGGCTCCGTCACGCGCGCGCGCGACGCCACCTCCCGACTGCTAGAACTCGTAAGAGTCGATTGGCCGTGAAAAATCGAGAGTTTTTTGTATACTCAGATATCTGAATCTGAGGGTCTTATGCAGGCAAACAAGTTCGTAGAGAGTTATTTCGAGGCTTGGAATCACGCTGATCCGGAGGGTGTTGCGGACCATCTTGCACCCAATGGGATTTACCTCGATATCCCCGACAACATTCCGCTCAACCATGCAGAGTTGATTGTCAGCCTTAGTGAGTTCTTTACTGACTTTCCACAACATTACGAATTGATCGGCGAAATTCTAACGAGCGAGAATACGATCGCGTTTCAATACAAGGTTCACCCAGCCGATGATTGCGGTACCGAGCAATCGGCACAGTCCTACTGCGGTGCTGAGTTCATGACCTTGAACGGTGACACAGCCCTGTCGATTACCAATTATTATGATGTTCCCCAGCGTGTAATTCTCGACAAGTATGCGAAGTCAGGGCTACGAAGGGAGCAGATGCACGAGTACATGCGGCGTCTTGATGTCATCATGGAATCTCAGCGTGCGTATCTCGAGCCTGATCTGACCTTGCCGATTCTGGCTGGGAATGTCGGTTGTTCAGTCAATCACCTTTCGCAGGTCATTAATTCTGGTTTCAAAATGAGCTTTTTCGATTACATTAATAACTACAGAATAAGACGTGCCAAAGAAATATTGTTGCAGATCGACAGTCAGAATAGCGCGATTCTTAATGTCGCGTTTAGCGTTGGTTTTAACTCGAACTCGGCGTTTTACGCGGCTTTCAAGAAGCATGCCGGAGTGACGCCGGCCGCGTTCCGTCGCTCACACAACAAACGAACACACTAATAACTATCGTACCGCCTATCGGTCTGAGATTTTCCCATATGGAGTTCGGCAGGATTGCGGCTGGACAAGACTAACTAATGACAAATCCTCAAGCACATACTGGCTCGTACTACGCGGCCTCCGTCAGCGAAGTCACTGATTTCCCGCAACTGCAAGGCGCGCAGAGCGCAGACGTGTGTGTTATTGGCGCCGGCTTCACCGGAGTATCTACCGCATTGCATCTCGCGGAACGCGGTTACAAGGTCCACGTGGTTGAAGCGAACAGGGTTGGCTGGGGCGCAAGTGGCCGTAATGGTGGCCAGATTATCGGTGGAATCTCCGGCGAAAAACATATCGCAAAAGCACTTGGCAGAGATCAGGAAGAAGTTTTTGGCAAGTTGCGTTGGGCCGGACACGATATTATTCGCCAGCGCATCAAACAGTACGATATTGAATGTGATCTTAAGTTCGGTTATCTGGACGTGGCGATTAAGAAGAGTCACCTTCGCGACATTCAGTTCGATCACGACCGGCTGAAGAATGCGGACTTCCCACACGAAGTTCGAATCCTGTCGTGTGCGGAAACCAGCGAAACTATTGGCACTGATGCATACATCGGTGCACTACTGAACATGGGCAATGGTCATCTGCACCCGCTAAACCTGTGTATCGGTGAGGCCAACGCTGCCATCTCTCTCGGCGCGGTTTTCTACGAGCAATCGCCTGTGATTAAAATAGAAAGGGGAAATCGGCCGAAAGTTGTTACCGCGCAGGGATCCATTAGCGCGGACGCCGTAATTGTTGCCGGAAATGCATACCACGCATTGGAGCAGGATTTGCGCGGCATCATGTTTCCAGTCAACAGTTTCATCGTCGCAACAGAGCCCTTGTCCGAGGACGTCGTAAATAAGATTAACCCTCGTGATCTTGCTGTATGTGATCCTAATTTTATTTTAGAATACTTCCGACTCAGTGCCGACAAGCGCCTACTATTTGGCGGGCGGTTTAATTATTTCGGCAGCGACCCTGAGTACATCAAGAAAAAGCATCGCGTGAAAATGGCAAGAATCTATCCGCAACTTGCCAATACCAAAATCGATTTCGCCTGGGGTGGCACTATCGGCGTACCTATCAACCGGGTTCCGCAGCTTGGCAGAGTCTCGCCAAACATCTTCTATTGTCAGGGTTACTCAGGGCATGGCGTAAATGTTACGCACCTCGCCGGTCAAATTATGGCCGATGCTGTTGCCGGCACCGTTGAGCGATTCGACCTCTTCGCAAACGTCAAACCATTCATCGTTCCGGGTGCGCATTGGCTCAGCAAGCCAATGGTGACGCTTGGCATGATGTACTACCAAATCAGGGACCGGCTATAGTTTTTTCGACAGGTCCGTGCGTATAGGCGCGTATTACCGAGCGCTATTGGTAACAGTATGATTCACACATGATCACACTGTTTTCATCAATTCCCACAGCGACTCTTCACCGTGCGCAGCAAACGCTCAAATGGATTATCTACTCGCTCCTGATTATCAACTGGGGCTTTTATATTTATGAAGATTGGAGTCGTGCCATCCACACGCTCCACGAAAATTCGACGATCCTCGCCTGGGCGGGTGCATTTGCGACCAGTATCGATGAATCGGCATGGTTCATTCTCCTGCTTATGTTCGAGCTTGAAACCTACCTGATCGAGGATCATGACTGGACCACTTGGACTGCCAAGATCATTCACGGTGTGCGTGCCGTCTGCTTCATTTTTTTATTGCACACTGTCTACGCGTTTACCGTTACTGGTATCGAATACCAACCAACAATCGCAGTCGAGAATGCCACGAGTCTTTGTGATCTGGTCGGCGATGATGTCGCCTACGTTTATAACCTTGAGTACACTGCCGTCACGGAAGAAAACTGCGGCAACTTGTCGGACGCGACTCAGTTCTACAAGGTTGGCGTGGATCCGGTCGTCGCTACGCTGAGCGGGCTTACCCTTGAGAGACACTTGGCGTGGGCGGACATCGTCGAGGTCGTGATCTGGTTCCTCATATTCCTGTTGATCGAGCTTGTGATTCGCCTTCAGTCGAGAGGCATAACTGACAACTACTTCATACACTGGGTCGGCCGGTACAAGATTTTCTTTTACTCTGTACTTGCCGGGCTGGCCGTGTACTGGGCATCACTCTCGCACTGGTTGTATGCTTGGGATACGTTTCTTTGGATCGGCGGTTTTGCCGCTATCGAAGTCAACATAAATGAATGGCGCGACGAACTCATAGAAGAGCAGCGAGGACCCGCAACAACAGGAGATAACACATGATGCACGGCTATTGCGAATGCCGTCGCGTAACGTTTGAGATTGACGGTGATATCCATGACTATAGTCATTGCCATTGCTCGCAGTGCCGGCGTCTGCATGGAGCGGCGTATGCGACCTTTGCTGGAGTAGCTCGAAATCAGTTTCGCTACACGTCGGGCGAAGATGTTCTCAAGTCTTATGCCTCGTCTGAAGGCCACGACCGCAAATTTTGTGGTGAGTGCGGCTCCAGCATTATGGTTGAGCTGGTCGATGAGCCAAACGACTACTATGTCAGCATGAGCACAATAGACGGTGACCCACCTCGCCCTGATGGATACCACATTTACGTTACGTCGAAAGCCCCCTGGCACGAAATTACGGATGATCTCGCACAATATGAAACAGACCCGGCGGACTGACTCGCGAAAGCGCAGAATTAGGCGATGAGAACAATCCACCAAAAGCAGGAACACACTGGCTCATATTACGCAGCGTCCGTAAACGACGTTACGGACTACCCTGAGCTACAAGGCAGCGAAACGGCAGACGTCTGTGTGGTCGGTGCGGGTTTTACGGGTGTCGCCACTGCATTAACGCTGGCCGAACGCGGCTACTCGGTTGTACTCGTCGAGGCTAACCGGATTGGTTGGGGCGCTTCCGGCCGCAATGGTGGACAGATCATCAATGGTATTGGTGGCCTCGCGAAAATTCGCAAAAAGCACGGCGACGGTATCGCCGACATGCTTTGGGATATCAAGTGGCGCGGCAATGACATCATCTACGATCGAGTGGAAAAATACGGTATTCAGTGCGACATTAAGAGCGGTTATCTGGAAGTGGCAACCAAACCTTCGCAGGTCGCCTGGTGTGAAGCGTTTGCAGAGGAACGCGCGCTGCACAACTTCCCCCACAAGTACGAGGTTTGGGACAAACAGCAGACTCGTGACGCGCTAGGCACCGATGCGTTTCACGGCGGTTTCATTTGTTACCGTGACGGCCATATTCATCCGCTTAATCTTTGCATCGGTGAAGCTCGCGCGGCAGCCAAGCTCGGCGTACGCATCTTTGAGCAGTCGCCGGTGATCGACATCGATCACGGCGAACGACCAAGAGTCAGGACGGCCAATGGCTATGTCGAGGCGAATGCGGTTGTTCTTGCGGGTAATGCATACAGCAGGCTGGAGCCGAAGCATTTATCTAATCTGGTTTTTCCCGCTGGCAGTTACATCATTGCTACCGAGCCATTATCAGAAGATGTCGTTAGTGAAATCAACCCTCACGATGTTGCCGTTTGCGATCTCAATGAGGTTGTCGATTATTATCGTTTATCCGCTGACAAACGTTTACTCTTCGGCGGTGCCTGTAACTACTCCGGTCGTGATCCCACCAGCATTAAGTCCTACATATTGCCGCGAATGCTGAAAGTTTACCCGCAGCTAAAAGACATTCGTATTGATTTCGAATGGGGCGGAAAAATCGGAATCGTACTGAACCGAGCGCCTACCGTCGGACGAATAAACGGTAATGTTTACTATTGTCAGGGCTATTCCGGGCATGGTGTATGCGCAACGCACATCATGGGTGAGGTAATGGCTGACGCTGTTGGTGGCACGATGGAGAAATTTGATCTATTTGCCGATATTAAGCACTTCCGCATGCCCGGCTCACAGTGGATCGGCAACCAGATCATTGCCTTGGGTATGCTTTACTACAAAATGAAAGATCGACTGTAGCCTGCCGACAACAGCTATTCTGTTGATGTGACTTTTCATAAAGTGAAGCGGCTCTTGATCAAGCGCGAGGTCAGGCGTATCGAGCTGCAAATGTTATTGCTCTCGACAAAAACTGAGCGTCTGCTTACACGCAAATTGTAAATTGTAAATCAGGTTAACGGCTTGTACCCTGTTCGCTCCCAGATCGCCGTCAAGGCATTGGAGTATTTGAGATGACACCGAATACACTGCCACTGTATGTGGATCTCAGAGCTAAGCAAAACGCCGATCAAGTTTGGTTGCGTGACAGACAGGGTGACGAATTCACCGAATGGACCTGGAGTGAGGCAGCAAACGAAATAGATGCGGCCGCCAGTTGCTTGAGAAGCCGCAAGGGTTCGCAAGGCGCCAACATCGCGATTCTCTCTCGCAACCGCGCTCACTGGGTCATTGCAGATCTGGCGATCATCGGTTCGGGGAATGTCACTATCCCTCTATTTACAACCCTGAACCCATCCACTGCAAAGTATATTCTCGACTTCACAGACACAACGCTGCTCATCTTGGGAGAGGCCGAGAACTGGGAGGAAGTACAAAAAATCTTGCCACCATCGCTTGAGGTAGTGACGTTGCCCGGAGTAAGCATCGACGGCCCGCACACACCGTGGGAAGAGCTGGTTACCGCGTACCGCGGGCAGCGACCCGAGCGCACAGCCGAGCCGTCCGATATTATTTCTCTGGTGTTTACATCAGGTACAACCGGCGTACCGAAAGGCGTCATGCAGAGTCACGAATCTTTTCTCAAGCCAATGCTGCGTGCAGGCAAGCATTTTGGCATTCGAAATAACCCGCGTTTTCTGTCCTATTTGCCGATGTCGCACATCGCTGAGCGACAACTCATTTTGGTGCAGTCGCTTACCTTCGCTGCAAGCATCGATTTCAATGAATCGCTGGCTACATTAGCGCGCGACATGGCGCATACCCGTCCGAATTTTCTATTTGGTCCACCGCGAGTCTGGGAACAGCTGCAGCAGGGAATACTGGCGAAGTTTGGCTCGCAAGAAGCATTGGATAGCGCTCTTGAAGCCGATGCCGAGGGAGTTGGTCTGAAGGTTCGGCAGTCACTTGGTCTGGATGATGTTGATTACCTTTTGACGGCTGCGGCACCGACGCCGCCGGCTCTTATCCGGTGGTATGAGACTCTGGGGCTACTGCTCCTGGAAGGCTTCGGTCAGACTGAAATAATGGCGACCGCCATCAACACAAGAGAGCATCGAAAGATCGGCTCAATTGGAAGGATAACTGGCGACGTTGAATTAAAAATTTCCGATGCCGGTGAGCTCCTGTTCAAGGCACCGGGGCCGGCCCGTGGCTACTACAAGATGCCCGAGCAAACTGCCGAGACTTTTGTTGACGGCTGGGTACACACGGGCGACAAAGGTTATATCGACGATGACGGTTTCGTCTTCTTGACCGGTCGAGTAAAAGATTATTTTAAAACTATTTATGGAAAGTTCGTCGCGCCCGCTGCAATTGAAAGTGAGTTTTCTGCGCACGAATTGATAGAACAGGTTTGCCTACTGGGGCGCGGATACTCGAAGACTGTCATTGTTTGCGTACTAACTGAACAGGGACGGCAGCAATCTAAAGAGAGCGTAGAGGAGTCATTGTTGGAGAAGCTTGCCGCTGTCAACAAGACTATCGAAAAGCATGCGCGTTTGGGAGCCATTATAATTTCTTCTTATTCCTGGACGATCGAGAACGATATGCTAACGCCAACTTTGAAAATTCGGCGCGATGAAGTTGAAGCGCGCTTTGGCGAACAAGCGCAGCAGCTTGCTCATGATGCGGCAGTCAATCACAGCGTTAGCGTTGCCTGGATTTAACGTTAGCGCCAGAAAAACCTCGCCGTGAAACTGTCCACGGTCAATGGAGAACTACAGATGCAAAGAATAGATATGGCGACCGTGATGAGTGCTGACCTAACAGCATTCGAGGAACGCTACAGCCGTTGGCTCGGGTACGAGGTACGTGAGCGTGGCGTCATTTCGGCACAGCTCGCTGCTAGCTGGGGCACACCAGCGCACGAAGGCAGTTCCTATTTGCTGATGAGTTCGGCGGCATGGCCAGATATCTATATAAGAGCAATCGAGGCAGACAGCGTCGAAGGCTATGAGCCAATGACTACCTGGGGATGGAACGCCATTGAGATTATCGTTGATGATCCACTGCAACTTCGCAAGCGATTCGACGACGGGCCGTTCCGGGTTATCGGCGAACCGAGAGCTTTGAACGGATACCCAACGATTGTCGCTTTTCAGGTTCAAGGCCCCGACAAGGAAATTCTTTACCTTACAGCTGAAACGGGCGATCGCGATACATCCACTCTGCCGAAGCCAGGTGCTGAGATCGGACGGGTCTTTATCATGGTTTTGGCGGGCCCGGATATCGAGGCACATCTTGAGTGGTACGGTAAGGCGTTCAACATGCAATACCCGCCCGCAATTCAAACAACGGTCAGCGTAGTACAGGCTGCCCAGGACCTGGCGGCGGACGAGCCTATTTGGCTCGGCATCATGCGCCTTGCGGAGCATGGCAATCTCATCGAGTTTGATGGCTACTCAACGCAACATTCAGGACCGCGCCCATCTCCTGGCGGCGAACTCCCGCCCGGGATTGCGATGACCAGCTTTGCCGTCCCTGAGCTTGATGCACTCGACCTGGAATTCGTCTCTCCGCCGGCTGTTTATTCCGGCAAAGCCTACGACGGCCGCCGATCTGCGACGGTGATTGGACCGGCCGGTGAGCTAGTCGAACTTATTGAGGGTTAAGCACGTCAGAATATTCGGCAACTTGCGGGAACGGACGTAGCACGCCACGTCGCACTATCGCGCCATCATCCGCGAACTGTGTTACCGCAATGCCGTCAGGCGCTATGTCCTGCTCAACCCAGCGCTCCAGAGCACCCAGTAAATCCATTTGATCCGGCGTAGCGGCGGGCAAATCCCAGCAGTGACCGAGACCCGGCGCCATGAACAGGCGATAAAAGGAGTGCGTATCTTTTGCGCCCATTAGCGTTTGTACTGACTCCAAATAGTCCTGGCTTTGCTGCGGCAATACCAGTGGGTCGGCCATGCCGTGCCACATGATTAGTTTTCCGCCCGCTTTTTTGAACGCACTCAGATCAGGATCCAGCGCATTGAATAGCTCACCTTGTGATGCAAAAAGCGCTATGTCCGTATCGAAATTAAACTCCATTGCACTGTAGTCATCTCTGTCATCAACGAAGGCCAGATATTTGCCATAGCCGTCGGCCAGCAAGGTGCCAGCCCCAGGATATTCCTCTGTTCCCAGAAACCATAAGCCCCAATAACGCTCACTCCCGGGTGGCACTCCGTAAAAGATCGCCTCGCCTGCGCCGTTGACCGGACCCTGATACAAGTCGTTAACGACGCGTTTTTCAATATCAGTTAGGCAACTATCAGTATTGGCTTCTTTGCAGCTCGGTATTGCGTCAAGATTTACAGCACAGGAAAACGGCGCAGAAATGATGCCATCATCATTGCCGTCGACGGCGTCGCATTGGGTCAGTGCATTCGCCTCCAGCATGGGTAGCTTCGAGTTGAACGTATGCGTCAGAATGGATTCGCCCTTCCCATCAGCGTTTGCCTGCAATACCCACGCACCGTAGACGCCACCGTTCATCGAAAGATTCAAAACGGAACAACCAGCCACGATGCCGTCAAATAAACTGGGATAACGCTGTGCCGCTATAGCCGCCATCCGGCCGCCGTTCGAACATCCTGAGAAGTACGAGTACTCGGGCTTATCGTTATAAATAAGTTCGACGAGTTTATGCCCAGCCTCAAACGTCAGCGGCACAACCTCGTCCGCATATACTCTCTCTGCGACAGGATTGTCTTTTGCCCAGCTGCCATCCCCGGTGTGTTCGCTTTTGTGTCCACCATCCGTAATGATGCTGGCATAACCGCGTCGCAACGCATAATTGATGGCATTCGACTTTCTCTCACGATCAGCATCGAGCACGCCGCAGAAACCGCCACAGCCCGTCTGAAAAAAATTGCCGTTCCAATCCGCTTGTGGAAATCGCGCTTCGAAGCCAATGTTCGGCTTGATGGTTCCCTGTATCTGACAGAACGCGGGCAGGTCGTCTGTTGCTTCGACGAGCACAGAAACGCTTATCAGAAAGGATGCATGCGGGTTGTTGTCTACCAGCTGCTCACATGCGATTGCGTCGCCTTGAGCTGAAAGCGCAAGTAGTAATAATGTTGAATACATTAGCTGACTCGTTTCCAGGGTTCAGTGGGCCATCAATCTACGGCGTCAAATCTTGCCTGGTTGTCTGCCATCCACTTTTCCATATCTTCTTTGCTGTGCGGACGGCTGGGATCGTTCATAACATCGGCATGCGCTTCCATGTAGTGCGGCCGAAGCGCGGCCATCCAGTCGTCGAATGTTTCACCTTCCGCGGTCACATCGCACAAATCGCATTTGAGTATTTTCATCGTAGTCTTCCAGATAGATAGCGGCTTAGTATTCTCCGACTAGTCTAGCAGTTCATAAGGTGTGTGAGTCTGCCTCAAGAAAATCGTTGATATATAGATATTGGGCTTGCTTATGCCGTCAGTCCTGCTCGTTGCTGGTATTCTGCTTATTGATAATTTTGTCCGTCCTTTAATATTCCAAACTGTTGCATGCGATAGCGTAGCGTCGACGCTTTGATACCGAGCAGATCCGCTGCACCACCAGCGCCCCAAACCTGCCATTTAGTCTGCCGCAACGCAGCAATCATATTAGCCCTCTCCATTTCTCGAAACTCTGCGTCTGTCAGAAACCCCGCAACGTCTGCTAAAGCGGCCGGCGCGGTTTGCACGATATTCTGTGTAGCAGTGGGTAACGCGAGATCAAGCCTTAATCGATTGCCGCTTGATGAAATTACTGCGCGTTCAATTACATTTCTCAACTCGCGAATATTACCTGGCCAGCTATGCGCTTTGAGTGTCGACAATTGTTGTTGCGTCATGCGAAGCGAATCACGTCCAAGCTCAGTACAGATCGTCTCAAGAAAATGTGTAGCCAGTGGAGCGATGTCATCAACTCGCTCGCGTAGCGGTGGGACTTCAATCGGGAACACGCTCAAACGGTAAAACAGGTCTTCGCGAAAACGACCGGCCCTGACCTCATCACTGAGGTCACGGTTGGTGGCGGCGACAACCCGAACGTCCACTTTGACTGTCGCTTCGTCACCAACGCGCTCAAACTCATTTTCCTGAAGGGCCCGTAACAGCTTTCCCTGTTGTGACAGCGGAATTTCTCCAATTTCATCGAGAAACAATGTACCGGTATCAGCCAATTGCAAACGACCGACGCGGTCGCGGTGCGCACCGGTAAAGGCGCCTTTGACGTGACCGAAAAATTCACTTTCAAAAAGATCCTTGGGGATCGACGCACAGTTCACTTTCACCAACGGGCTGGCTGCACGATCACTTCTCTGATGAATAGCACGTGCGATCATTTCCTTACCTACACCGGATTCGCCAAGAACGAGAGCGTTCGCAGAGGTTGGGGCGACAGCCTCAATCTGTGCGAGTGTTCGTTTCAGCGCCTGGCTCTCACCGATTATTTCTCCGAAGTTTGAGATGACGTTAATCTCGTCACGAAGATAATCGCGCTCTTGTTCGAGTTGTTCCTTAAGCTGTTTGACTTCATCAAAGGCAAGCGATCGTTGGCGTTCCAATTCTTTACGGGCTGTCACATCGTGAAAAACCACCACTGCACCGTTCGGTTTTCCATCCTTAAGAATTGGTGTACTGGTGTACTCAACCGGCACGGCATTGCCATTGGCATGCCAAAAAACTTCGTTGTCGATGTGGTGAATTTCGCCGTCCGTCAGAGCCGCATAGATAGGACACTCGTCGCGAGGGTACGGTGATCCATCGGGCCGGGAGTGATGATGGACGTCGTGGGCACCGTGGCCGATAATTTTCGAGGTATCCCAACCGAGAATTTTCTCCGCGGCAGAATTTCCGAAGGTTGTTTGCCCTGCAGCATTCAATCCGTAAATACCCTCGCCGGCAGCACCGAGAATTATACTGTGTTGGGTTTGGAGTTCGCTTAGTTCCTGTATTGCATCGCGATATTTACTGACGTCGGTCGCCGCGACAACCACGCAAGGATGATCATCGTCAGCTGCTTGCACTCGCCAGGCGCTTAACCGACACGCCAGGATGCCGTCTGACATATTCACTCCGACGGCAATATTCACGATCGCAACGCCATCACTGAGTAAGCTGCTGAATGATTCGAGAAGCACGGGCTCAGATTCAATGTCGAACAGCTCTGTCGCCGGAATGCTTGTCATCTCGGATAGCCCCGGGCCAAGCCGGTCCCGCCATGCGCTCGAAATACCTCGCGAATAAAGCGATTCGTCCAACAGCAGTAACAGCGCGGGAGAATCTCGGAAAAGCGACGCGTACTGGTCAATCAACATCATTCTTACCTCAAATTTTTAAGGATTAGATCACAGTTTATTGAGGACCTCAAATTATTGAGGCGAATGATTTTTATAAGTCATTGTATTTATTGCAGTTCATAAGTTGGCACGGTTGCTGCAATAGCAACGCTAATAGCAACGAACACAACGACGGATGAAATTGATGAGAACTGAGCTGGCAAGCACAAACCAAATGAGCGCCTTCACGGCTTCCGACATAAGCATCTTGCTCAGCGAGATCGACCCGGACTTAAGCCACGGCGCTATTCCGGTACTTGATCAATGCGACGCGCTGCAAAGCTATCGCGCCTATGACGATGCTGGACTCGAGGCTGTTCCCGAAGCTTTAGCTGCTTACATCGACTCCCAACAACGCATGTGGCTGTAGAGACCATGAGAACTTCACGACCACCACTGCCTCCATTTACCCACGACACCGCGCTGGCGAAAGTTCAAGCCGCCGAAGATGCGTGGAACTCAAGAGATCCGAGCAAAGTCGCACTCGCCTACTCGCCAGATACTGTCTGGCGAAATCGTGACGAATTTTTCGAGGGCAGAGACGCCGTCGAGGAATTTCTCACACGAAAGTGGGCGAAAGAATTGCACTACCGACTGATGAAAGAGCTTTGGACCTTTAACGGCAACCGTATTTCAGTGCGCTTCGAGTACGAATGGCAAAACGCCATAGACGGGCAATGGTTCCGAACGCACGGCAACGAACATTGGCAGTTTGACGCGGACGGTTACATGACTGTGCGTGACATGAGCGCCAACGATATTCCGATAACCGCCGGCGAGCGGCGCATCGGAATTTGAATCAATCAAATACAAGGACATGACCATGAAAGTAAAAATGACATTGATTACAACAATATTAGCGATTGTAGCTTTGACGGATAGCGCGAACGCGCAACTGCCCGACCCTGGCGTCGAAATCGTTGCTAGCCGTACGGCCTTGCTTATTACCGATCCACAGAATGACTTCCTAAGTCCAAAGGGTGTGACATGGGGTGTTGTTGGCAAGAGCGTTACCGACAACAACACGGTAGAAAATATCGACGCACTATTCAGCGCGGCAAAAGCCAACGGCATACCGGTGTTCGTCTCACCACACTATTACTACCCGACTGATCATGGTTGGAAATTCGAAGGCGCGCTGGAGAAACTGATGCACAACATTGGCATGTTCGATCGCAAAGGCGCTTTGACCACGGAAGGATTTGAAGGCTCGGGCGCCGACTGGCTCGAGCAATACAAAAAATACATTAACGACGGCGCAACTGTTGTTTCGAGCCCGCACAAGATCTACGGACCCGAAACGAACGACCTGGTTCTGCAACTGCGTAAGCGCGGTATTGAGAAAGTCATTCTCGGCGGCATGTCAGCAAACCTTTGCACCGAATCTCACATGCGCGAGCTCATGGAGCAAGGCTTCGAAGTCGCCGTCGTTTCTGATGCAACTGCTGCTGCCATCGTTGAAGAAGGTAACGGCTACGAATCTGCGCTGATCAACTTCCGCTTTATCGCCAACACCGTTTGGACCACGGATGAAGCTGTCCAAAAGATCAACAGCGTCAACTAAAGCCAGCAACAAGCATGGCTACAACCTATTTCATTTCTTATAAAACAAAGGGCACAATCATGAGCACAACAATCAACAGCAGGATAGCCTTGTGGCTATTCTTTGGTCTTCTGACCATCGCCGGCTTTCAATCTCCGGTGCAGGCCAAAAACCTTGCAAATGTTAGCTACCAGACAGTCACAATAGACGATGTTGAGGTCTTCTATCGCGAAGCCGGCGACCGGAATAAGCCAACAATCTTGTTACTACATGGCTTTCCAACGTCGTCGCATATGTTCCGGGATCTCATACCTGCGCTAGCCAACGACTATCACGTAGTCGCACCAGACTATCCTGGCTACGGTTTCAGTTCGATGCCAACTGTCGATGAGTTTGATTACTCTTTCGATAATGTAGCAAATCTCATGGAGAAATTTGTCGACGAGATTGAAGTCGACAATTTCAGCATGTACCTAATGGATTATGGCGCTCCTGTCGGTTTTCGTATTGCCGTAGCACAGCCCGATCGAATCGAAGCGCTGATTATTCAAAATGGTAATGCGTATGACGAAGGCATCGATAACAATTTCTGGGAGCCTATCAAGGAATACTGGAAGGATCGTAAGTCTGTAAACAAGGGTCTCGACAATGACTTCTGGAAGAACGTAAAAGCAGCCTACAAGCAACCGGCGATGTCCAATGATGACGCACTGCGATTCCTGACGACATTTGGTGCCACAAAGTGGCAGTACACGAACGGCGTATCGAATGTAGAATCCGTCAGCCCTGATACCTGGGGACATGTACAACCACTGTTGGATCGCGACGGCAATCAGGATATTCAGTTGCAGATGTTCCACAGCTACGGGACCAATCCGCCCCTGTATCCGATCTGGCAGGAGTACCTTCGCAGCAATCAGCCTCCGACCCTGATCGTGTGGGGTGAGAACGACGAGATATTTCCCGCCGCGGGCGCTGAGCCTTACAAGCGTGACCTTAATGACCTCGAGTACCACTTGATCGACACGGGGCACTTTGCTTTGGAAACGCATGGACAGGAAATCGCTGAGCTGATGCGTGACTTCCTTAACCGTAAGGTCGGAACAATACCCTTGGCGGCGAATTAGCGCCGCTGCTTATGCGGCCGTATTCATACGGCCGCAACTTTTTTCTAACGAGAAGACTGCCATGACCCATCGATTCGCCGACATCATGTTCACCGACAGCGTGAAAAGCGCGCAGCAAAGATTTGGCTCGCGCGAACACAACGAAAAGTTTGCTGAACAAGCAGGACCGAATGAAGAACTGACCGAGCAAGAAGTAACATTTATAGCTGCTCGGGATTCATTTTACATGGCGACCGTTAACGAGGATGGCTGGCCCTACGTTCAGCACCGCGGTGGACCTCCCGGTTTCCTTAAGGTTGTTGGCCCAAATCGCGTCGCCTTTGGGGATTTTCGAGGCAATACGCAACTGGTGAGCGTCGGAAACGTGTCCGCAAACGATCGTGTTTCTCTAATCCTGATGGACTATCCAAACCGGCGTCGCCTCAAACTACTCGGTTATATGAAGGTAGAGGATGCTCGGGACATGCAGCCTGAAGAGCTTGCTGCGCTAAGGACAGAGAAATACAGAGGTCTCATAGAGCGAGTGACCAGCATCGATGTTGTCGCATTCGATTGGAACTGTCCGCAACACATTACACGCCGGTATACCGAGTCGGAATTTGGCGAATTTAATTCATCCTTACAGGGAAAATAACCATGGATTCTTTCGCGGGATTCGGTTTTTTCTCAGCATATTGATATTTTCACTCGCAAGATGTTTGTATCACGCGGCCATCCGAGTCAGGATGACGTTGCCGCTTTCATAAATGCCGGATACGCAGAGCTTCACATCCTCGATATCATTCTTGCGCTCGCGGTAAAAATTATCAGCAACTATTCGAACCACGTATTCGATTCAGCAGTTGATGACGCGTTCGCCGCCAGGGCTTGGGAAGCTCAAAGTGCGTCTTGAATCTGTTCAATCGTTAATCACTAAAGGAATACTTCTTTGACGACCACATTAGTAATTGGAGCTACAGGCATGACCGGGCGGCTTCTAGTCGCGCAGTTGCTCGACAAGGAGCATAAAGTTCGGGTCATTGTTCGCTCGACTGACAATCTCTCGGAGTCGGTACTAAAAAATCCAGATATAACTGTCATCGAGGCAAGTATTCTCGACCTTACTGACGAGGAGATGGCCGGGCACGTCAGAAACTGTGACGCGGTGGCATCGTGTTTAGGGCATGTCATGGATTTTAAGGGTATGTATGGAGCGCCACGACAGCTATGCACGGAAGCAACGCGACGTATGTGCAGTGCTATTGAATCAAATCGTCATTCTGCGCCTACCAAGTTCATTCTTATGAACACGGTTGGCGTAAAGAACCCCGAACTCGAAGAAAGCAGGAGCTGGTATGAGCGCGGCCTTCTCACGCTATTGCGCTACGGATTGCCGCCGCACAAAGACAACGAAACAGCGGCTGAGTACCTGTTTCAAGATGTCGGTAAGGAAAACCAATACGTCGAGTGGTGCAGCGTCCGTCCGGACTCGTTAATCAACGCTGACGTCTCGGCATATGATATCGAGGAATCCCCCAGCACTGGCATCTTTACCGGCCGCCCTACCTCGCGCTCGAACGTCGCTCACTTCATGACTGAGTTGATAGAAAATGCGGCGCTTTGGAATAGGTGGCAATTTAGAGCACCGGTCATTATGAATGCGGTCGATCCGGGGGAAACAACGGTCGGTCGATAGTGCGTGGTGCATATAAAGCACGGCTTTTGAAGACCTTATTCTTCTTTATAGTCCTGATCCAAAACACCCTGCGCTTTCAGCGTCTTTATCAGTTTCTCTAACCTTACGAACGCAACTACGCCCAGCAGTCCGAACACAAATGCAGCATATAACATTACTTCTCCTCATATTTTTCTCAAAGCGTGGGGGGTATAACGACGACCCGGTGCTAATTCTCGCAACAACGCCGAAGGTCTGCTGCCGGTCAGTAGCGGTTTGTCAGGAGTTTAACACTCGATAGTCTGCTGACGGCCAGAAGCGCAGTTTTGCAGTTCGCGCCGAACTAAACTACATAGTAAGCGGGCAGATCGGTGTTACATCTGGCCCTTTAGAGACTGAAACGCTGCTAATGCCAGCACTCGAGATTCCTTCAGGTCAACAACAGGCTCTGGATAGGTCTCCCCTAGTACTATTTTAGCCTGTTTCAATACATCGTCTGGCGCTTCCCATGGCCTAAACAAATATTTGTCAGGTAGTGCGCTCAGCTCTGGCACATA
>CAJQPL010000007.1 GCA_905480215.1 uncultured Woeseiaceae bacterium
TGTTTCGCTGGCATCCGGGCCTTTACGTGAGCCCGTTCTTAGTCGGCGATGATGAAGTGGTGGCGGTGGATCCGGTCAATCGAGATGTTGCGAGGCTCTATCGTGACGCGATTGCCTCAGTTACGGGTAACCCGGTCACAAAAATTATTTATAGTCATGAGCACCTCGATCACATCAAAGGTGCGGCGGTTCTTGGACCGGGCGCGTCGCGATTTGCACACCCTAACACCGCTGAGTGGCTGGAGGCCTACCATGCGTCGGTCGTACCGCTTCCTACGCACACGATCGATGACGGCGATCGTGTGGCGGTCGGGGAACGGGTCATTGGCGTGCACTACTTTGGACCCAACCACGGCGACGGAAATATTGCTCTCTCGTTCGATACCGACGATGGGATGCTGCTGGTTTTTGTCGATACGATTGAGGTTGGCATAGTCCCCTATCGTTCGTTGCCCGATACCAATTTCAATGGATATCTGCGTTCCCTAGAGGCGGCCGCGGCGCTACAACCGGATTGGGTATTGGGCGGTCACAGCGGTCCGGGGCCCGGCATTTGGCTTACGAACTTCTTGAATTATTTCGCCGACATGAAGGCCAGCCTTGCGAAATCGAATGAGGAAATTGGCGGCTTGTCAATCGCGGCCGGCGAAAGTTTTATTGTCGCCAGTGAACGCCACACTGGGCAAATTATTGAAAGGGCAGTGGAGCTAATGCGTCCCCAATATGGCCACTGGTACGGATTCGAAGAATGGGCTCCCATGAATGCGCAAACCGTGCAGATGGCGATACTCGTTGGTAAGTAGGTCGATCTCTTCAGTTGCCGGACGAATCGCTTGTTCATTACGTGCAGCCTATTGCAGAGCCTCACGGCGGGTCTCCAGCTCACTCCAGCGCTGCATTTTCTGTTCGACCGCAGACTCGGCATCGCTCAGTTCTTTCAGTTTAGCCTGCACCAGAGCATCGTCCTGGGAATAAAAACTGGGTTCAGCAATCCTTGCCTGGAGCGTCGTAATTGATTCTTCGAGCGCTTCGATTTCAGCCGGCAAGTTGTCGAGTTCGCGTTGCTCCTTGTAACTCATTTTTTTCTTTTGCGTACCCTTGCGACGCTCCGCTGCTTCACGTTTTTTAGCTTCGGCCATTTCCGGAGTATCGGTCTCGGCAAGTTTGTGGCCCTGGCGAAGCCAATCGCTATAACCGCCGACATAGGTTTGTATCCGGCCATCATCTTCGAATACCACCGTGCTGGTCACTACATTATCGAGGAATTCGCGATCATGACTAACAACAATCAACGTTCCTTTGAAGTCGCAGAGTTTTTGTTCAAGGACTTCCAGTGTTTCAATGTCCAGATCGTTTGTTGGCTCATCGAGTACCAGAAGATTCGCCGGACGCGTAAAGAGCTTAGCCAGAATGACTCGATTACGCTCGCCACCAGACAAGGATGCAACAGGTGTCATTGATCGCTTGGGGCTAAATAGAAAACCCTTCAGGTAGCCGACAATATGACGATCCTTACCGTTCATATTGATGTAGGTACGACCTTCGCCCACGTTGTAGGCAACGGACTTATCGAGATCGAGATTTGCTCGCAACTGATCAAAGTAGCCAACCTCTAGATTGGTGCCGTGCTTTACTGAGCCCGTCTGAGGTTCAAGCTCGCCGAGCAATAGCCGCAGCAGCGTGGACTTGCCAACACCGTTGTTGCCGATCAAGCCGATGCGATCACCGCGCATGATTTTTATCGAGAAATCGTCAATAACGCTTTCGCTGCCGTAGCTGTAACTCACATTACGTGCACGAATAACCTTGCGTCCCGACTGGTCGGCTTCTTCGATATGCATACGCGCAGTGTTTTCTTGCTTAATACGACCGGCATGTTCCTTGCGCATCTTCTCCAGCGAGCGTACGCGACCTTCATTGCGTGTGCGCCGAGCCTTAATTCCCTGTCTGACCCACACTTCTTCCTGACTCAATCTCTTATCAAAGCGAGCATTCGAAACTTCTTCGTCTTCAAGTGCTTTTTCTTTGCGCCGTAAGAAATTGCTGTAGTCGCCGGGCCAGCTGGTGAGTTTGCCGCGATCAATTTCCACAATTCGAGTCGCTATCCGTTGCAAGAAAGCGCGATCGTGAGTGATGAACAAGACTGCACCGGGGTAAGAGTAGATACGATCTTCAAGCCACTTAATGGTTGCTATGTCGAGGTGATTGGTCGGTTCATCAAGCAGCAGAAGGTCGGGTTTTTGTACCAGTGCTCGAGCAAGCGCCACACGGCGGCGCCAACCGCCGGAAAGTTCGTTCATTTTCTTGTCTGATGGCAGCTTCAGGTCCGTCATGGTCGCATCGACACGCTGTTCCATGTTCCAGCCATCAAGCGAATCGATCTCGGTATGTAATTTCTCGAGATCAGTGAGGCTGTGTTTGTCGAGTTCCTGTTCCGACATCTCCTGGTAGCGCCGCAGCAGCGAGTCGATATGCCCGAGGCCGGTGCGAATCACGTCGCGTACAGGAAGCTCCAAAGCATCTGGTAAGTTTTGCCGTAGTTGACTAACGACCAGGCCGGTCTTGGGTACAACTTCACCCTGATCCGGCTCGAGTTCACCCATGATCAGCTTTAATGTGGTGGACTTGCCAGCACCGTTGCGCCCGATTAGACAAACGCGTTCCGCGGGCTCAATCGAAAACTCGGCGTCGCGCAGAATAATCTGCTCGCCAAATTCCAGCCGTAAATCTTCGAATCTCAGTAGTGACATGCAGCAACCCAAGGGACCAAGCGGTGTATCCTATGGCAATTGATTCAAGAGTTTCGACAAGTTTTTCGATTACGAGCAAGGGGACCTGCATGAGTGAAGAGCGGTTTATAGATATGGAGATGCGGCTGGCCCATCAGGATCAATTGCTGAACCAGCTAAACGACGTGGTAACCGAGCAGCAGTCCAAGATTATGCAGTTGGAAGCTCTCTGTAAGTCATTGATCCAGCGAGTTCAATCAGTAGGAGAAGGCATGAGCGGGGAGAGTCCGGGCGACGAGCGCCCGCCGCATTACTAGCTTCGAAACCTCGCATCTAACCCGAAACCGAACGCATTTGCGTTGAAGTATAGTGTTATGAAGGAATTGTTGGAGAAACGCATGTCATCGAACTTCAGGTCGATTCTCGCGCTACTGCTATTGCTGTCTTTGAATACAGTTTCATCGAACGCTATCGCGCAGACTTACGTGCCCGACGAGTTACAGCCGTGGCAGGATTGGGTGCTCAAGGACAGGGAATATCGTGATTGCCCATTCTTTTTTGATCATTCAGTCGACCAGGAAAATTCATTCGTCTGTTCCTGGCCTGGGAAAATGCAGCTCAATGTGGATGCATCCGGCGCAAAATTTTCGCAGCAATGGACGGTGTATGGGAAGGAACAGTGGATCAATCTTCCCGGCAGTGTGAGCTATTGGCCTGACCGAGTAACAGTCAATGATAAGCGCGTAGCAGTTGTTGCTCGAAACAATAGTCCGAGTATTAAGTTGGCAACTGGTACGTGGCGCGTTTCCGGTCGCTTCCAATGGGATGAACGACCCGCAATCTTAAGCATTGCGCAGCGCAGCGCGCTGGTCGAGCTGACGGTCGATGGAAAATCGGTAGAGCGTCCTGAGCTCAGCCAGAGGGGTATCTATCTCGGTGAACGAAAACAAGATACCCGCGCTAGAAATGCCATCAAAACCACCGTTTATCGACTGGTTGCCGACGATATTCCGACACGGCTAACAACGCGCCTGCAAATTGATGTCTCGGGTAGTGTTCGCGAAGAAGTTCTTGGATCGATATTGCCGCAAGGCTTCGTCCCGCTAAGTATCAACAGTCCATTGCCCGCCAAGCTCGAAGCAGACGGCAACCTCAGACTGCAGGTCCGGCCAGGGCGGTGGGTTATCTCACTGCTGGCTCGCGGAGATGGCGTGCAGGACTCGATTGCTCGTCCGCCAGCCGGGGTCAATCTAGCGACTGACGAGATCTGGAGCTACCAATCTAATGATCGACTGCGTGTGACGGCTGTTGAGGGCTTGCCCGCAGCTGATCCTGTGCAGGTCGAGACACCGAATGAGTGGCGCAATTATCCGGCTTTCACCATGGCTGCGGATGCGGTGTTTAACGTCAGCGAACGCAGTCGCGGGGTCTTATCAGCGGCCAATGAGCTGGTACTGTCTCGAAGCATGTGGCTCGCATTCGATGGCGAAGGTTTTGTCGTCGAAGACGATATTGTTGGCACCATGAGAACCGATTGGCGCCTGAACATGCAAGGGCCATTTCGACTATTAAGCGCAACGGAAAATGGACAGAACCTGCTGATCACTGCCGGTTCAGGCGAAGGACAGACTGGCGTTGAAGTTCGCCAGACGGCGATTGACGTCGGCGCAATCGGACAAGCGGAGACCCGCGGTACGATTCCTGTCACCGGTTGGGACACTCGATTTACGTCTGTGAATGCGACTGTGAATCTTCCGCCCGGGCACAAACTGCTCATGGCACCTGGCGTTGATAACGCGGTGGGCAGTTGGGTTAGTCAGTGGCAATTGCTGGATTTCTTTCTTGTGCTGATCATTACTGTCGCAGTTTGGCGCTTGTTCGGCCGCACAGCGGGTGTCATCGCGTTGGTGGCATTGATTCTGAGTTTCCATGAGCTGAATGCGCCAGCCTGGCTGTGGCTGAACATCTTGATCGCAATCGCGTTGATGCGTGTCGCTCCCGCCGGACGATTGAAGCAGATCGTCTCGGGTTACCAGACCCTGAGTGCTATTGCTTTGGTCATCGCGCTGGTGCCGTTCGTCGCCGCTCAATTGCGGGTCGCTATATATCCGCAACTTGAGCCGCAAATCAGCTACGCA
>CAJQPL010000008.1 GCA_905480215.1 uncultured Woeseiaceae bacterium
AACGGCGATGGCAGCAGCGAAGCCACACAGTACATCAAAAGCCTTAAGGTCACTGACTTCGACGGAATCGAGAAGTTTTTGACGCGGGAAACTGAGCGTTATGGGCGCAATATCGCGCGTCCGGTGCGCTTGGAACTCGGCGAAGAGATTGACGAACAACCACCCAAACTCGATAAGAACCCAAATATGCTTTCGGTGATGAAGTGGTCGCTAAAAATGCGTTGTTGGTCAGGCAGTGCAACCGACCTCCAGGATGACATTGAACCCGACGTGAAAATTTTCGTTCGCTATCACAAGCCTGATTTCGCCGTGGTATTAGAAAATTCGGTCGGCCTGCAGAAAGGCATGGTCGGAATTGTGAACGGCTTTGCCAGCCGACAATACCGTGGCGTCAATAATTTGATCATCGCGCACGAGTTCTTACATACGCTGGGCGCCTCCGACAAATATGACGCGGCCAATGGTCAGCCATTGGGTCCGGATGGCATAGCTGAACCTGATCGCAAGCCTCTTTATCCGCAACGTTACGCCGAGATCATGGGGGGACGCATTGCGCTCGCCGAGAACGATGCGGTTATTCCCAAGACGCTTAAGTACGCGGTGATCGGACCGAAGACTGCCAGCGAGATAAACCTGACAGACTAGGCTACGAAGCCACTTAGTTGACTAAGAAATTTTTCATGCAGTGATGCATTTGCCGCCAACACCGAGCGCGTTTCAAGATTCGGCTTATCGCCGTTTAAGTCTGTGAATACCCCGCCCGCTTCACTGACAATCACCGACAAGGCCGCGATATCCAGGATATTGACGTCAGACTCGATTACCGCCTCGATCTTTCCTGCCGCTAACAAGTGGTAGTGATAGAAATCGCCGTAACCGCGAATGCGATCGGCATGTTCGACTATGTCACCCAATACGGCCCAACCATCGCTCGACGCCAGGGATTTTAGATTGCCGGTCGATATGGCCGCGCGTTCAGGGTCATAAATGTCGCTGACCTGAAGTTGCTTGCCGTTCAACCAGGCACCCTGCCCCTTCTCGGCCCACGCTAATTCGTCCATCATCGTGCCGCTGGAAACGCCGAGGATGATCTCGCCGTCACGCATCAAAGCGATTTGAGTTGAAAAGAAAGGATATTCGCGGACAAAACCCTTGGTTCCATCAATCGGATCGACCAACCACAGAAATTCTGCATCGCCTTGCGTCTGGCCAGTTTCCTCGCCGTAAAAGCCGTGCTCAGGAAAAGCGCTGAGTATGACTTCACGAATCGCATGTTCACACTCGACGTCTGCCTGGGTCACCGGCGTTTTATCGGCTTTCGTCGTAACAGCAAAGTTGCCTGCATAGTAGCTGCGACTAATACCGGCCGCGCTGTCTGCTGCGGCAAGCGCGACCTTAAGGTAGTCCGATGCATTGTCCGCGTTAAAGCTGTCCACGTTGCCCTGATTCCTGCATTCAATGTTCTCGGCGCAACTATGGCTGCTGGCGGGACGATAAACAAGCGCGGTTTCTTGACAGTCTGATGGCGTCTACCTATCGTCAACGAATGGGCAATCGACTAAGCAAAATTTATACCCGCACCGGTGACGACGGTACCACTGGGCTGGGCGACGGCAGTCGGGTCGCCAAGGACTCTGCGCGTGTTGAGGCCTATGGCACCGTTGACGAAGCCAACTCGGCTATCGGTGTCATTCTCGCCGTTGACTCCGTGCCAGATGAAATCCGCTCTTGTTTGACCGAGGTGCAGCATGACTTGTTCGAACTCGGCGGCGAACTCTGTATTCCCGGCCACTCCGCTGTGACGCAAGCATTTATCGATCGATTGGAATCCGATCTCGACGGTTTCAACGAAGAGCTACCGATGCTAAAAGAATTTATTCTCCCTGGCGGTGGCCCGGCGACGGCCGCATGTCACCTCGCACGGACTATCGTCAGACGCGCTGAACGGCGGGTCGGCACGTTGGCTGGCGTGGAAGATGTTCGCGCCGAGAGTGGCAAGTACCTCAATCGCCTGTCAGATTTATTATTTGTGATCGCGCGCGTTCTGGCGCGCGCGGAATCTGGTCAGGAAGTCCTCTGGAATCGCGAGCGCTAGATGCCCAGCAAGTCGAGCTTGCAGCGGGCAGCTGCAACAATTGCGCAAACGGGCCGCAGCATTTATGCAAAAGGCTGGGTGCCTGCAACTAGCGGCAATTTCTCCATACGTTTGGACGACGATAACCTGGCAATAACAGTATCCGGGACGGACAAGGGCCGCTTGAGTGAAGCGGATACTATGAGTATCAATCTCGACGGCCATTCTGCGTCGGCGAAGAAGTCATCCGCCGAAACCGGTTTGCACCTGCAGCTCTACCGACGAGACCCCGGTATTGGTGCAGTACTGCATACGCACTCGGTCAATGCGACCGTCTGCTCGCAGCTTGTCGCGGATAAACTTCAATTCGACGGTCTGGAGCTGCTTAAAGCATTCGACGGAATTACCTCGCATGAATCGTCGTTATCGCTACCTGTATTCGATAACACGCAGGACATTGAGGCGCTTTCCGCACAAGTCGAGCAACACATGCAATCAAGCAGCCAGGGGCATGGCTACTTGATTCGTGGCCATGGTCTGTACACTTGGGGCGCAACCATGAGCGATTGCATGCGTCACCTCGAGGCGCTTGAGTATTTGCTCGAGTACTACCTGATTAGCAACGGAGTCGTAAAGCCATGAGCGAGTTAACAGTATTTGCAGCGAGTGACGGCAGCGTACCAAGCCTTCAATCAAGCGACCATGCAACGATTGCCAATGCGCTGAGCTCTGTAGGTGTCAGGTTCGAGCGCTGGGATGCAGGGCAGGCAATATCTGCCGGCGACTCACATGAGGCAATTCTTTTAGCCTACAAGACCGATATCGATCGCCTGATTGCTGAAGACGGCTACCAAACCGTCGACGTCGTCGGATTGACTGAGGACCACCCCGACAAGACTGCGATGAGAAACAAGTTTCTCGATGAACATACGCATTCGGAAGACGAGGTGCGGTTCTTTGTGGACGGGCAAGGCTTGTTTTCACTGCATCTTGGCGACCAAGTGTTTGAGGTGCTCTGTCAGAAGGGTGATTTGATCAGTGTGCCCGCGAATACGCCGCACTGGTTTGATATGGGCCCAAATCCTCGCTTTGTCGCCATTCGATTGTTCAATAATCCTGAAGGTTGGGTTGCCAACTTTACCGGCAGCGACATCGCTAATCGTTTTACTCGATTAGAAAACTGAAAACTCGATTCCGATATGACCAAGGCTATTGTCACTGACATTGAGGGAACGACCAGTTCCATCGCTTTCGTCAAAGATGTTCTTTTTCCATACGCCGCCAAAAACCTGCCGTCGTGGCTGGAAGACAATTGCGATGATCCGGCGGTACAGCGTCAAGTCGAAAATATCGCGGAGACAATCGCGCGCCCGGCTAGTGATATAGCTGCTGTCATCAAGCAATTGCTCGAATGGATAGAGCAGGACGTAAAGGCTACACCGCTCAAGGCACTGCAGGGCATGCTTTGGAAGTCGGGCTACGAAAGCGGTGACTATCGTGCACACGTCTATGAAGATGCGCTGCAGAAACTTAAGGACTGGCATGCGGCTGGCATCCCTCTGTATGTGTACTCCTCAGGGTCGGTGCAAGCGCAAAAGTTGTTTTTCCAATACAGCCGGTACGGCGATATGCGAAATCTGTTTTCTGGTTACTTCGACACAACCACCGGTGCAAAAAGTGACGCCGACTCTTACCGCAAGATAGCCACAGCGATTGGACTTCCGCCCACAGAATTGCTCTTCTTATCCGACGTCGAATCTGAAATCAGTGCCGCTGTGGAAGCCGGTTTTGATGCCGTGCTCGTCGCTCGGGACGAAGAAGTATCTGCGAATTTCGAGCGTGGCAACTTCAAAGTAGCCCGCACATTTTTCGATATACCGGTGCAGTCAACAACATCGTAGGAGCGATCGGTGAAATTTTTGATGCGAATCACCTGCGCATTATTGCTTTTGGTCCCCGGCGTTAGCTTTAGCCAAGAGGCAGTTTCTGATGCTGCGCTGGAACATGCCAGGGAATTGCTGCGATCATCGCCTTTGGTCGACGGCCACAACGATCTGCCATGGTTGATCCGTGAGGAAACCGGCGGCGACGTTGCCGCGTTTCAACTCGAAGAGGAAAACGACTTCGATACAGACATTCCACGCCTGCGCAGAGGGCTGGTGGGCGCTCAGTTCTGGTCGGTGTGGATTCCCGGCGAGACGGCTGCTGCCGACAGCAAGCGCATACAACTAGAGCAGATAGATACCGCGCGACAGATTATTGATACCCATCCGGAGACGTTTGAGCTCGCTTCAACTGCAGAGGATATCGAACGAATTTTCGCAACAGGCAAGATCGCGTCGCTGCTGGGCATGGAGGGTGGCTACGCCCTGAACAATTCATTGGCCGCAATTGGCGAGTACTATGAACTTGGGGTCCGTTACATGACGTTGACCCACAATGCTACGTTGGACTGGGCTGATGCTGCGCTCGGTGAACAACGCCACGGTGGGCTGACCGCGTTCGGTCGGGACGTGGTGCGCGAAATGAATCGCGCCGGAATGATAGTCGACATCGCGCATACCTCGCCGGCGACAATGCAGCAGACCCTGGATGTCGCGCTGGCTCCGGTTATTTTCTCGCACGCTGCTGCCGCGGCAATAGTCGACCATCCTCGCAACGTTGCTGACGATGTGTTGTTACGTCTCCCGGATAACGGCGGCGTAATCATGGTGACTTTCATTCCATCTTTCCTTTCCAAAGAAGTATGGGAAATGGAAGAGAAACTGTGGGCGACAGATGCTTCTATCGGCACTGTTCAAGAATTCAGAGGACTGTGGGAGGCCTATGACGCTGAGTTTGGAGCCGTTCGTGCGTCAATCGACGATGTTGCCGACCACATTGAGCACATCCGTGACATCGCCGGAGTCAGGCACGTCGGAATTGGAAGCGACTATTGGGGCATGCCTGATATGCCGCTTGGATTGGAGGACGTTTCGGGATTTCCGCGGTTGTTTGCCGAACTGATCCAGCGCGGCTGGAGCGATGAGGATCTTCGTATGCTTGCGGGAGGCAATATCCTGCGCGTTATGCGTCAAGTTGAAGTTATTGCAATCGAGCTGCAATCAGAAGAGGCGCTTGTGAAGGGCGAATCGAAGTGATTGGAAAAGTCACATAAGCCTCGAGCAGTTATAAGCAGATTACAGCAGTGACATTGCGGCATAAAATGGCGATACTGCGCCGCCCGCTTAACTGAGCAAAACTATGTTCCGCAATGTTCGCTTCTATCGATTCGATAGTGGTTGGCCCAAGACCGAAGAGGAATCATCGCAACTGTTGACCACCTGCGCCTTTAGGCCATGCGGTCCGCTGACCTTGCGCAGCTCGGGTTGGGTTGCGCCCAGCCCGGAAGCTGGTGATGCTTTGGTCCGACGTGTAAATGGCGCCGATCTCGTCAGACTCCGCAGCCAATCCCGGGTACTGCCGCCATCGGCAGTAGCGGAAGAGCTTGAGCATCGAATCGAAGATTACGTTGCGCGCATGCGGGAACAGCCATCGCCGCGCGAGAAACGCAAAATGAAAGCCGAGGCGCGCGACGAGTTGATGCCCAAGGCGTTGCTTAAGTCCGATCGTTTTTTCGGTTTTGTCGACATTAAGCAAAAGCTTATTGCGATCGACGCGGCGCAAGCTTCAGCCTCTGAGCGTTTCCTGCGCAGACTGGGCGCCGCTGTTACCCTCGCAAACGTCCGTCCACTGCAATTTCAAAAACCGCTTGGCGATCTGCTCAGCGCAATTTTTCTCGGAGACACACCAAAACAATTCGCCGCGGGCAGAGAATGCCGCATGCAAGATGCAGCAGATTACGGCGCCAAAGTTCGCTGGACAAATTTCGATCTGAGCGACCCATCGATCCGAACTCATGTTGCCGACGGTATGCGACTAACCCACCTGGCGATCGTTTACGACAACATTCTCAGCTGCGTTATCGATGAAGATGGGATCATTTCGAAGTTGCGTTTCGTCGGCATGGAAGAAGACAACAGCGACGAACTCGAACCGATTGCACGTCAGGATGCAGAGTTTGTGCTGCTGTCAGGCACTCTTCGCAATATGATCGCGGATCTTGAGAAGCTGCTCGGCGGAATGATCTGAAATCTAGCTAGCGGATGTCTTATTTCGGCGCCGAGCGTTGCCCGCCTGGCCACTGACGAGCGGGTGCTCTAAGCCAAAAGCGGACATTCATGAAAATCTGAAGCTCAACTCAAATTGGTACCCTGCCATATCGTCCAGGCTCCAATCAGGAGAAAACCAACACCCGCCACGTAGGAAAGTTGTTTGGGACTGACGTACTGAGAGATGATGCCGCCGGCTAGCACACCGACGGCAGACGCGAAGATCAGGGCTGCCGATGCTCCAATAAACACCGCAATCAGATTATCAGGGGACTTTGAAGCAAAAAGCAGAGTGGCGAGCTGCGTCTTGTCACCAAGTTCAGCAAGGAATACAACGCCGAAGACTGTTCCCATTATTTTCAAATCCATCTTTCTAAATCTCCTGGCAGACTTACGATACTTAGCTCACGTATTCTGGTGAATGGTCAGTCTAGTTTGCTGCCGAACACTTGACTCGGTACGACACTCGAAACATCAACCCCAACAAGACAACGAATATTGACTGCCCAAAGCTCGGGATAACTTCGTGGCCTATGGAACGCATGAATCCCACACGTTGGGCAAAAATAGTGTTTCGCAATATGCTTGTTAAATGTATACAGGCCCAGCTCACTAATCGGCGACAATAGCTCGAAATCCGATTCTGCAACTCGAACCATAATCGACCCTTTCATTTTGCAAATAGAGCAATCGCAGACAATGGCGTCTTCGACATCCAAAACCGTCTTGAATCGAATCAACCCACAGTGGCAATGCCCGTCGTGATCTTGCTTCATAGTATCTGCCGTAGTATTTCCGCTTTGGGTCAAAACAGCCTCTCCGCATCATATCAGGCGAAAGGCGGGTTTCCGGGGTGAAGCGGCCGGCCGCAAACGCTTGATGCTGCTTGCCTCTATCAGTCCTGCTGAAGCAGCGCGCGCATAGGCCAATATGAAAATGGAGTGGCACTCGCAGTGCCGAATGCCTTGCATCAACGCGTCGCGCCGTAGAGCGTCATCGCGGCGATGATCACCGCCCAAATCAAGAGCTCCCGAAACACAAGCTTGTTTGCAGCGGTTGCACCGCGGATACCGCGCTCGGTGATCGTTTCATCAGGGAGGTCTTGCAAGGCCAGGGCTGCAACACCGACCCGCGCCAACAAATTCTCGCTATGCTCGGAGATGGATGCGCTGCGCTCTCCATTCGACGCACGCAGTTCCGCAATAGCATGCTCTGCGTGACCGGCAGTTGTATAGCCTAGTGCAGTCAGACGCGCCGGAATCCACGCCAGCAATCCGTGTACCAGTTCCGCTGCATCGCGAATTCTCGCGGTGCTACCGTCGCTCTCTTCATCGCGGGCGGCCGAGAACACCGCGCGACGCCGAATCAGGTCGGTAACACGATACGCCCAGGCCGCAAGCGGACCGAGGACGACGAACCAAAAAATTACTGCAAATAGTCGGTTATTGGCCTGCACGCAAACGGCCGCTTCAACGCGATTAATGCGCTCCCGCGAATCGGCCGGCACTTCCGCCTCTATAATCGCTTTCGCCGCGCTCTGAATTTGCTCCTCGTCTTCGGATTCAAGCGCTTTGCAATACTCGCCAACTTCTTCTCCAATATCCTTCGGACCGATCGAAAACATCAAGACGAAAATCGCAAGAATCAAATAGGTAAAGCCCTGCAAAGTTTCGCCGAGACTGAAAATGATAGCGAACACCGGCAAAACGAGCAGTACGACAAGGGTGACCACTGGAATCAGAGCCGGCCAATTGCCGAGACGTGTCGCCTGGCTAAATCCCGCATCAATAATTCGGTCGAGCCAGCGCAAGCGCCGCCAGTGAAACAGATGCGTTGCTAGTCTTTCAACAGCCAGGCCAATGAGTAGAGCAATCAGGTTCATGTATTCTCAGTCTCGATTTGTTTCTCCAGTGCATCATACAAGCGCAGCCAGTCGAAAGCAGGGCCTGGATCGGTCTTACGCCCCGGAGCGACATCACAATGACCGGCTACCTGGCGCCCTGATATGCGCGGATAGGCCAGCGTCAAAGCCTCCAGGACCGCCGGCAAGACCTGGTATTGACGCTCGTCGTAGGATATCTCGTCCTCACCTTCCAGCTCGATTCCGATGGAAAAGTCGTTGCAGCGCGCTCGGCCCCGAAAGCAAGACTCACCCGCATGCCATGCGCGCTCTGAGAAAGGAACAAATTGCACCAGCTCCCCATCGCGGCGAATCAACAAATGCGCTGAAACCTGCATGCCGCGAATCCCGCTGAAATATGGGTGGGCATCCCAGTCGAGCTGATTCTGGAATAGCGCTTCGATTTCACCGCCACCGAATTCGCCCGGCGGCAAGCTAATACCATGCAGAATAACGAGGTCCGGCGTGGCATCCGTTGGACGGGCGTCTCGATTTGGGCTCAGACAAAGTCGCGCCGGCGTTATCAACCCGGTTTCGGCATCGACCGTATATTCGGCTGTATAATCGTTCATTAGAATTGATTCAGGCATGCTTTTGAGATCATGAATACGAGGCTATTTGTTTCCGGCGCATTGATCAACGCTTCCGAATTTGAGCTGGTCGGTGACCGAGCTCGATATTTGAGCAAAGTCCTACGCGCTCGCGTCGGTGATGAACTCACGATCTTCAACGGCGAAGGACTCGCGTGGCCGGCCACAATTCGGATTCTTGCGAAAAACAGTGTCACCCTAAGCCTCGGCGAAGGTACAGACGCGGGAACGGAATCCGCACTAAAGATTCATCTTGTGCAAGGCGTCTCGCGCGGCGAGCGTATGGATTTCGTCGTACAAAAAGCAACCGAACTCGGCGTCAATCGCATTACCCCCGTATTAACAGAGTACGCAATGGTAAAGCTGAATGGTGATCGCGCGGAGAAACGTCGTGATCACTGGCAAAAAATCACTGCGAGTGCCTGTGAACAAAGTGGGCGCACTCGCTTGCCGTTAATCGACGCTCCTGTGACGCTGAAGAATTGGTTTGGAAACAAGCCAGAGCAAGCGGATGCCGAGCTCATTCTCGTACCCGGCGCAAAACTACCGCTGACTCAAGTCGCCGCGACTGCGAACACGGTCTGTATTCTGATCGGACCGGAGGGCGGGTTTAGCGACATCGAGTACGGCGATGCCCAGGCTGCCGGATTCACTGCAGTTTCTCTCGGCCCAAGAGTATTGCGAACGGAATCTGCGGCACTCGCAGCGCTCGCGGTCATGCAATCATTGTGGGGAGACTTTGGCTAGTAGCGGACTGCTCGAGCCATTTGGAAATTTAGGCTTGAAGAGCTTCGGTTGCCAGCATCGACTCGATCTGCTCGAGATTTGGAATCATCGGAAATTCGTTGATCATCCGAACCCGGCATAACACCGGCGCTTCTTCTGGCCAGCCATCTTTGGCTTCCAGCTTGAGAACATCCCGGTTGACGCGCACCAACTGCGGAAATCCTTGCGTCAATACGCCGAAGAAGCCCGACTTCAATTGTCCGGTACTGCCATGAAATACGACGACCCGGGTGCGTCCGGTGACGATTGGAACTTCCTTGCTAAGCGTTCCTTCAAATGAAATCACCGGTAACGGACGACCGTTCCAGTTGATCGTTCCCATCATCCAGTTGTGGTCGCCTTCTTTCTGCTCAGCTTGTGTGTAGCGCACCACCTCCGCAACACAGGCTCGCGGTACAATCAGTCGGTCTTCCGATAATGGAATCAGCAGGCTATACAGTTCTTCATCAGCGGCACTCATGACAGCGCAATACCCCTTTCTTCCAGTTGCCGGCGTATGGCCTCCAGCAGCTGCGTATCCTGATACGGCTTGCCGAGATAGTCGTTGACACCGAGCTCAATGGCTCGTGCGCGATGCTTATCACCAACACGCGACGTAATCATGATGATCGGCACATCTGATATGCGGTCGTCATTGCGTACGTGCGAGGCGAATTCATAGCCATCCATACGCGGCATTTCAATATCCAGCAAAATAACGTCCGGCTTTGCGTCCTGCATGACGCTGATCGCATCCAGTCCGTCCTTCGCGGTCACGCACCGCAATCCGTTTCGTTGCAGGAAGCGCTCAGTGACGCGACGTACCGTAATCGAGTCATCCACTACCAATACCAGTGGCCGGTCGTCGACCGGCGCCGGCGCTGCTGTCTTTATCTCTACAACCGGCGCACCGCTGCGAGCAAGCGCGAGGATATCGAGAATAAGCACAATGCTGCCATCACCCAGGATCGTGGCGCCGGATAAACCGCGAATACTCGCAAGCTGCGGCCCTACCGCCTTAACCACGATCTCGCGACTCGCAAGCATCTCGTCAACCAGTAACGCAGCCGAGAACTCTCCTGCCTGGACCAGGATAACGGGAATGAACGCGTCTTCTTCCGGCAGCTGTGCCGCTTGCCCGCCCAGATACATACCCAGATGTCGGAATTTATACGCCTGATCTCCGTACTGGTAGCTCGGTTCGCTCTGGCTAAGCAATTTTTCCAACTCGGCGCGTGGAATTCTTGCCACCCCTTCAACCGTGGGCAGTGGCAGTGCATAGATTTCTTCGCCAGTTCGCACAATCAACGCCTGGGTGATCGCGAGCGTAAACGGCAAGCGAACAGTGAAGTTGGTGCCTTGTCCGGTTACGGAACTGATGCGCAAAGAGCCGCCGAGCTTTTTGACTTCGTTGGCAACCACATCCATACCAACGCCGCGACCGGCCGTCTGTGTAACAGACGACGCGGTGCTAAACCCAGGTGTCAAAATCAATTGCATGATTTCGTCATCGGTCACTTTACTGTCAGGTTTTAGCAAATCGAGTTCGTAGGCCTTGCCGCGAATAGCACCTACATCGAGACCCGCGCCGTCGTCGGCTACGTCGATAACCATCTCCGCACCTTCGCGGTGCAGTCTGATAGCTATCCGGCCAACCACGGGCTTGCCAGCTTTCTGACGTTCGCTCGGAGATTCAATGCCATGCACAATTGAGTTGCGCAACATATGCTCAAACGGCGGCAGCATCTTATCGAGAACCTGGCGATCGAGTTCTCCCGAAGCGCCCTCGACCGCGAGTTCTGCGCGCTTACCAGACTCGTCCGCGGCCTGCCGCACGAGTCGCGTTAAGCGGCCAACATGGCGCTCAAACGGCACCATTCGTGTGCGCATCAAGCCGTCTTGCAACTCGGCGGTTACCCGCGATTGCTGCACCAACAATCCCTCAGCTTCTGAAGTTACTGACTGCAGTAAGTCCTTTAGGCTGCCCATGTCATTTGCAGACTCTGCCAGAGCACGAGACAACTGTTGAATGGTTGAATAGCGATCCAGTTCAAGAGGATCAAAATCACGCGCCGCCACAGTGTCCTGGTGGCTGTGCATTATCTGCGCCTCGGTTTCATTCTCGAGTTTTCTGAGCTGTTCGCGCAAGCGCAAAATTGTTTGCTCGAGTTCGTCGACATGGAATTCAAAGTTTGTAACTTGTTGGCTCAGGCGCGAATGGTAAATACTAATCTCGCCAGCCGCATTGAGCAGATCCTCGAGAAGCTCGGCGTCAATACGCGCAAACTCTTGGCGCGTTTCCGTCCCCCGGATTGGTCTGATGTCGGCGGGCGGTTTCGCTAGCGGAATAAGTTCAGGGGCCGGCTCTGGCTCTGGCTCAAATTCGGATTCCGCCTCCGGCTCCGACTGAAGTTCGGATTCCGGCTCTGGTTCGAATTCCGGCTCTGGCTCTGCTTGAAGTTCGGCTTCGGCTTCGGCTTCGGCTTCGGCTTCAGGCTCAGGATCCGTCTCCGGCACTGGCTCAAGTTGGGCTTCGGGCTCGGCTTCGAGTTCGAGTTCGAGTTCGGCTTTCGGCTCGTCGTCCTTCGGCAGCTCGGCCAGTTCGTCTGCCAGAGGCGAACTGACGATGATCATGCTCACGGCGTCTTCCGGCTCGATCGTGAATTCAGCTGACGGAGCGTCTTCGACCATAGCGTCATCCGCCGCGACTTCGACAGCCGAGTCATCTGCAACCTCAAAACCGGCATTCGCCTGCTGAATGCGCTGTTCGAGTGCGCTAGATGCTTTCACATGCTTGCCGGCGATCACGCTGTCACGCATCAGATGAAGCTCATCAATACTACGTTGCAACAAATCTTCAACGGCCGGCGTCGCCTTGACCCGACCTTCATCCACGGAAATCAGCAAGGTTTCCAGTTCGTGACTGAGATTGCCCATCGCCGTAATGCCGGCCATGCGCGCACCGCCTTTCAAGGTGTGCAAATGACGCTTCAGTTCGTCCATTGCCGGCTGCGAGCGATCCTTGCCCCAACTGATCAGTGCCTGATCAGCCTCCTCAAGCAGCTCCGCCGATTCTTCGGTAAAGATTGCGGCTATCTCGGCGTCAAATTCGGCCTCCTCAATCTCGTCTGTGGCAAGTTCAACACTCGAAACTGCTACGAGTTCTGGTTCCGACTGCAGCTGTTGTTGTGGCTGTACTTCGGCTCCGACATCGATCGGCATCGCAGCATCAGATAGTTTCGCAATGTGTTCAATCAACCCCGTGTAGTCTGCCCTCGCACGATCCGTATTGTTGATATCGCCAACGATGGTTTCAATTGCACGGCTCGCTGCGCGCAATGCGTCGAGTCCGGCCTTTTGAAAGCCGATCTTGTGATCGTAGATTCGGCGTACAAACCTGTTCAGCGTTGCGGCAACCGCGACACCACGTTCCACGTTCGCCATATTCGCGCTGCCGTGAAGCGTATGGCAGGCGCGATGTAACTTGTCAGTGACAACGAACGGCGCTTCGTGCCCTTCGCATGCCGCGAGATAATCGGTAATAACCTGCAGGTGACCCTTGGTTTCCTTCGAGAAAATATCGTAAAGAACCGGATCCATTTCGAGCGCAAGCTCTTCCTCTGCAGTTGCCTCAGCAGCTGTTGTCGGAATAGTCAGAATCGCCGCATTCGGATCGCCATCGGCGAAACCGTTGGCGCGAATGATTAACAGGCTGATATCGGATGTCGGTTCGGTACCAACCTCGAGCTGCTCCACTAGTTCGGGTACTGCTGCTGCGGCTAGCTGGATGAAATCGCTCATCGGTGGTGTTCTCACCAATGTCCGATTGATCAATCGATTCAACAAACTCTCTATCGCCCAGGAGAATTCACCGATGCGCTCCGCACCGACCATTCTTCCGCTGCCCTTCAGCGTGTGAAAAGAGCGACGCACGGTAATCAGTTTTTCCATGTCGTCCGGTGCCGCTGCCCATGCCGGCAAGTTTCTTTTAATTGAAGCGATTTCTTCTTTTGCTTCCTCAATGAACAACTCAAGAATTTCCGGATCCATATGAATCGCGGTTTCTGAGATCACCGGTAGTGGAATGACTTCAGTGGGCTGCGCCGCACTCGGCGCTGCCTGCATCGCCTCAGCTGCAAGCTCTTCGACATCGCCGACAAAAAGACTCTGCGTTATCTCGATAGCCGCTGGCTCCGAATCCTCGCGCGCTTCCAGTTCGAGCAGACGCTCCTCGAGATCTCGCAACACCGTCAGACAGGCTTCCGCATTATCCAGCATGTACCACGGCTCGCTACGCCCGGCTTTCACCGTCTCCATGTAGTACTCAATGCTGACAATGACGTCCGCGAGTCTGTCCGTTTCTTTCTGATTGAGTATCTTCGGACCGCCTGCGTTAAGCATTGCAGTAACCAGCCGGCCAACCCGTTCCACGATCTGCATAGCACGCGTTTTATCGAGTAGCAGCAATCCGGATTTAATGCCCCGGATTAGAGATGGAATACTGTCGAATCCCTGCGACGCCGTCTCCGACGTAAAGCTCTGACTAATGGTTTCTTTTATTCGCGCGAGATTAATAATGCACTCACGCATAACGGCTGACGTGACCTTCTGGAAATCGCCGCCGTCATCTTCTTCAGAGTGGACATCAGATTCTGTTGGCGCGGTGAGGCGCACCAATTGTTGATCGAGGCGGTCTTCAACCCGCAACAGCGTCGATGCAATGTCGAGAATGACTTGTTCATTCGCCACACCACCACGCTCTACGACTGTTTTCAGGCGCTGTATTTCTCCATCAACATCACCGCGCAACTCGCCAAGGCCCAACACGCCTAGCGTGTCACCAATTTTCTTTAGAAGCTCGAGTTGCGGCACTAACTCTGACGACTTGTTCATGCCAGTACGAACAAAAATATCGAGAACGTCCTTTACCCGACTTAAGTCATCCTTAATCGCCGAGGCGACGGTTTCCATGAGCTTGGCGCTCGGCGCGGACAGCGCATCTCGCGCTCGTTCGACCTGCTCATCACCGGGGATTAGTTCGGCGAGATTAAAGGCAGCACGCACCTCACTAATGCGAGGTCCCGCGTTGCTAGCACGCGCGACGTAGTACAAAAGATTATTCAGCAGATCATCAACCGGATGGGTATCGAAGGCAGCCAGACCCTCGTCGATGACGTATTTAAGCTGCCGATCCGCCTGCCCCAATAAGCGTTTCACAGCAATCGATGTCTCCAGACCACCGTCCCGCAAAGCTTCAAAAACACTCGATATAACCCACCAAAGCTGGTACATATCGTCGCGCGTGGAGGTATTTTCCAAGGCAGCAGCGACCTTCGACAGGGTTTCTAGATAGCGCTGGTTGTCACCGCCCTTGATCCACCCAAGCAACGCCAATTGAAACTTCGGTCGTAAACGCTTAGTTACCAGTATCGGATCTTCTCCGCTGCCGGCACGTGGTGCGTCCTTCTGTTCTGAGCGGCGTGGCGAGAGATTTAGCAGTAACAATGTGCCCTCAGACAACAATGGTTCGCCACGAGCCGCGCGCAAGTCATTCAACATCGGCAGCAACACCAGTGCTATGTCGCGGCCGCCACCCATCAGACGTTCAATGTAGACCGGCAGCTGCACCATCGAACGGGTCAGCGCTTCGAGGCCGTCCTCACGTCCTTTGCCATCGCGCAAGTCGGCGATAAAGCTGCACGTCAGCTCCATTTCTTCAACCAGCAGCGCAGCGCCGTAGGTTTCACTCATGCGCAACGCGCCACTTGCCAGATGCAAAAGTTCACCGGCACGTTTTAGCGCAGCCGTTCCACCGCGCCCATCAACACAATCTTCGAGTGAGAGATGTGCACTACGAATGGTTTCCATGAGCTCAGCACTGACAATCGACAACGCACTGGCCGCGCCGTTAGCGACATCATCGCCAATCATCTGCTCATGAATACCTGAATTGCCCGTCATTTGGTCGCCCGCAGCAGTCGCCTGATTACCCGCTAATCGCCTGATCGCCCACCGCTAATGCAGCAGATGCAGCGGCGGTGTCGGCGTTGGTCGTTGTTCGCGCCAGACTGCTCGCTTGCATCATTTCAGCTGGCAAGGTGAAGCCTTCAACTGTTTTTCTGAGTTGCGTTGCCAGTTCTGACAACTTGGATATCGACGCCGCCGTTGCAGTCGTCGCCTGACCTGTCTGTTCGCCAATTTCCCGCAATCTCGTTGTCCGTCGAGTTACATCAGCAGCGGATCCGGCCTGCTGACGTGCGGAGCTGGAGATATTCTGTACCAGGCTCGCAATCTGATTGGAGACTTGCTCAATCTCGTCGAGCGCTGCGCCGGCGTTTTCGGCAAGCAAGGCTCCACCCACCACATCGGTGGTACTGCGTTCCATCGAAACGACCGCCTCGTTCGTATCTGACTGGATAGTTCTAACCAGAACCTCAATCTGCTTAGTCGCGTTTGTCGAGCGTTCAGCAAGTCGCTGTACCTCGTCGGCGACGACCGCGAAACCGCGGCCCGCTTCGCCAGCCATCGACGCCTGGATAGATGCGTTGAGCGCCAGAATATTGGTTTGCTCGGCGATGTCATTGATGAGCTCGACAATATTGCCAATTTCCTGTGAGCTTTCGCCGAGTCGCTTGATGCGCTTCGACGTATCCTGGATGGTTTCGCGAATCGCATTCATGCCATCAATCGTTCTGCGCACAGCTTCACCACCTTTGTGCGCAACCTCAACTGAGTGGCGCGCCACATCGGACGAACGCTCGGCGTTACCCGATACTTCTTCGATCGAGGCGGCCATCGAAACAATTGACTCAGTTGCTGCGTTAATTTCTTTGCCTTGGTTATCCGCCGCCTTGGCAAGATGCGCCGCCGTGTTTTCTGTTTGTTTGGTTGCCATATCGACCAACATGGCCGTGTTGTTCACCGTCGCGACCAGCTTGCGCAACTCTTCAATCGCATAGTTAAATGAATCTGCAATGGTGCCGGTAATGTCTTGCGTCACGGTCGCCTCAACCGTCAAGTCGCCGTCTGCCAGGCTGCCCATTTCATCGAGCAAGCGAAGAATAGCTTGCTGGTTTCTGTCGTTCTGATCGGCCTGCTCTTGCGCAACACGTTCAAAAACAGAATTTTTGGTGTGCAGCGCCAATAGAGAAAGCACTAATAGCAATGCAATAACGAGCATTGCAACGGGTATTAAGGAACTACGCAGGAAACCTGGCAGTGGCGAACTGCCACTGGTGGCGAACGCTGAATTCAGCAGAGTATCCGCGCTGGCGGCGAGCGCTGTTCTGGATTCAGCCAGAGCGCCAACTATCGAAATGTTGGCCAGCAATCCGCTCGATTGTTGCTCCATGCTCGTGAGACTACTCAAGATCGGAACTAGCGCAGCCGCGCGTCCTGCCTCATCCAAAGGTCGCACATCCAGATCGCTGCGCGAGCCCTCCAGCGCGTTCGCAACATTTCTTAGAAAGCCGATATCTTCGGCGATCGCGCTAGCGGCATTCTCGCCACCGGCAGGTAAAGACAATACTGTCTCTCGAATTCGGTTCGCGCGTTGTTGAAACTCCTGCATGATCGCCGTCGCTCCAGAGAGATTCAGCAGTTCATCGGACAACTCGACCATTGCAGCAGCATCTATTTGCAAACGCGTCGCAGCGGCGGTCAGTGTTTCGATTTCTTTGCGCTTGGCAAGAATGGCCACTGCCTGTGATTCCAGTTTTTGCCAGTCGGCCGCGCGACCGGGCGCATCGCCGTTGCGCCGCAATGACGCAACCTCTTTGACGCTGCTATCCAGTGCGTCGAACGCGCCACTCGCTCCGCCCATTGCGCTCTCAGCCTGAGAGGGAATCAGCTGTGACAATGCCGCAAGTTTCGGTGCAGAAGGACTGGCACCACCGGCTTGAAAGAAGACTAGAACCGCCGCACAGACAAGCAACAACGCGGCAGCTGCCGCAAGTGCTTTGAATGTGGCTGAATTGTCGATATTACTGGCCATGACTCACCTTCATTCCGCAGCTGCCTGCAGAAAAACATTACTTTCGACTAGATCGAACAAATTGAAAATCGGCCAGGATTCCTCACCACGTTGGTAAACCCCGGACAGAAAACGATCGCAGCGCACGATGGTTTCTTGCGCTTCATTTGCAAATTCGTGATCCATGAAACGCCGGAAACCAAGAACCTCGTCGACGACGAGTCCGGCCGGCACTTCACGGTGATTAACTGATATAACTCGCGTGTTACGACGCAAGGTTGTTCGCCCACTTCCGAGCATGAGCTTGAGATCAACCAATGGCAACAATTGGCCACGCAGATTGGCGATACCCAGCAACCAGCGCGATGCACCGGGTACCCGTGTAATTGACTCTGGCAGCATCAAAACTTCGCGAACCTGCTCGCGACTGGCGACGAATTGCTCTTCACCAATTCGAAACCCTACGCCGACCCACTCGGACGGCGACGAACCGACGCCCTGCCCAGAAAGCGCGGCGCGGCTGCGGTTTTCCATTTCCTGCAACAACTCAAACGGTTGCTCTAGCAGCGCTGCAAGATCTCCCGGACTTCCCATTCAGGCAGCCAT
Source organism: uncultured Woeseiaceae bacterium (assembly GCA_905480215.1). Lineage (GTDB taxonomy): Bacteria > Pseudomonadota > Gammaproteobacteria > Steroidobacterales > Woeseiaceae > UBA1847. The sequence goes on from CAJQPL010000008.1 coordinate 18,059, forward strand.
TACCGCGTTGATCATTGCAACAAGATCGTTATCGACTATCGGCTTAACCAAATATTCTACGGCACCCTGTCGCATGCCCCAGATCTTATCTGTTTCCTGATCTTTGCTTGTTATGATGATGACCGGGATCGCAGCGGTCGCTGGATCTTTGGTTAACTTTCGAGTTGCCTGAAAACCGTTCATGCCGGGCATTACGACGTCCATCAATATGCAATCGGGCCGCGCTGTTCTTGCCACGCTCACGCCTTCCTCACCACTGTCGGCAACAAGCGTGTCGAAGCCCGCTTTCTCGAGCATGGTTTGAAACAAATGCAACTCAGTTGGCGAGTCATCGATGATGAGTACGACAGCCATCTAATCGTCCTTAGTGAATCTGGTTAGAAATCGCGCCAAGCAGTTCATCTTTGGTGAACGGTTTGGTGAGATATTGTTCGGAGCCAACAATGCGCCCGCGAGCACGGTCAAACAGGCCATCCTTACTCGACAGCATGATGACAGGCGTTTCTTTGAAAACCTTGTTGTGTTTGATCAATGAGCAGGTTTCATAACCATCCAGGCGCGGCATCATGATGTCGACAAAAATCAAATCGGGCTGGTGATCGGCGATTTTAGACAACGCATCGAAACCGTCGATCGCCGTAAATACCTGACAGCCCTCTTTCGACAAAAGGGTTTCGGCTGTCCTGCGGATGGTTTTGCTGTCGTCCACGACGAGTATTTTTAGCCCGTTCAGGCTTCGGGATGCGTTAGCAGACACCGGTTTTCCCCAGATTGAAATGCGATTTTTACCATATTGACATAAGTCCCGCTACGACGCCCACCGCAATACACAAAATGCCGAGTTTTCCGCTGCTTAAGGATGTTTTCAAGGTATAGTTGCCCGCCTCGATCTAAATCGCCGCAAGTTCCGGAAAACATGGCTAAAAAAGCACTAAAACTCGGCATCGTAATGGACTCAATCGGGTCAATAACAACGAAGAAGGACTCGTCCTTCGCAATGCTGTTGGAAGCCCAGCGGCGCGGCGCGGAAATTCACTATTTCGAGCAAAGCGACCTCAGCATGTTATCCGGCACGGCGAGTGGGCACTCAACTAGGCTCACAGTTCAGGATGATCCCGATGACTGGTTCCAGTTTGGCCAGCAGACAAAGATTGAACTCGGCGAGCTTGACGTGATCCTGATGCGCAAAGATCCGCCATTTGATATGGAGTTTGTCTACACCACGTATATTCTGGATAGGGCCAAGTTGGCAGGTGCCCTGGTCGTGAACGCACCACAAGCGCTGCGTGATATGAACGAGAAGGCCTATACAGCGTGGTTCCCGGAGTGCACGCCTTTAACTCTGGTAACGCGATCGATGCCGGAAATTAAAGCATTTCTCGAAGAACACGATCGCATCGTTGTGAAACCGCTCGATGGCATGGGTGGCCGTTCGGTATTTGTTATCAAGAAGGACGACAGCAACGCCAACGTCATTCTCGAAACATTGACGGACTACGGCCAGCGCTTCGCGATAGCGCAAGTTTACATCCCGGAAATCACACTCGGCGACAAGCGGATCTTGCTGATTGACGGCGTTGCCGTTCCCTACGCCTTGGCGCGTATCCCGACCGGCGGTGACAACCGCGGCAATATCGTTGCGGGGGCTATCACCAAAGCTCAGGCGCTTTCCGACGCCGATCGAAGTATCTGTGAACAAGTGGGGCCGATGTTGCGCGACCAGGGCATAGTGTTCGCGGGCATCGACGTTATTGGCGACTACCTGACCGAAGTGAACGTCACCAGTCCTACCGGCATTCGCGAACTGGACAAGGCATTTGACCTGAACATCGCTGGACTCCTGTTTGATGCCATCGAAAGAAAACTATCCTGAGAGCGAGTTTCTTGCCTACTAGTTTCCTGCTTACCAGGCCCTTGTTTATGTGAGTAAATAAGTGGATTATTCGCGCGAATATGGCCAACGTTGCCCTGCAAACCGATCCCCTCGACGAACTGCGACTCGTCGCTCCAGCCGTCCCCGACCGGCTGCCTGCAATGCTATTCCTGGCTGCGCTGGTTCACGGCATCCTGATTATTGGAATCACCTTTAATCCGGAGCTGGCTAATGAGTTTGCGGGGGCCATCTCTTTGGACGTCACCATTGTTGCCAACCCCGACCAGCAAATAGACAGACCCGACGAAGCCGCATACCTGGCCCAGGCAAGCCAGCAGGGCGGTGGCAATACAACTGAACAAGTCAGGCCTACGGCGCCGCTGCAAAGTGCTATGCCGGTCGACAACGACGGGCAGGAAGACGGCACTGCAGTACTCGATGCTGCAGCGCACGCAAGAAGCGCAGATGAAGTGCTCGCCACTGACAACACGTCTGATCGCCTGGTGGAGATTGCCCCGCGTACAGATCCGAAACAGGAAACCAGTACCGCTATCGCAATGGAGGCCGGCAATGAAGTGACACTGCCGTTGCCGCAGGAAGAAGACGCTACGATGCTGATTCGCGATGAGGAGCCGCGGCAATTGTTGATTAGTGCCGATACCAGAGAGTCCGCGGCCGCCGCTTACCTCGACAATTGGAAGCGTCGCATCGAGGCCGTTGGCGCAGACTATTTACCGCAGCTAAACAACGTCGGCAGTATTTCCGGCAGCCCTACGCTGCTGGTCACAATCTCCTCGAACGGCGAACTGCTTGATGCTGTCGTCAGTCGCACTAGCGGCTCAACCATTCTCGATCTCGCCTCTAAAGATATTATTCAGCGCGCGTCGCCCTTCAATGAGTTTTCTGAGGAGATGCTCGTCGAGTTCGATTCGGTCGCGTTTGAGTACAAGTTTCTGTTCACAGAACAACTGCTGTCTGGCAGTAGCGAATAGGCGTCGCTTGTACCGCAGCACGTCTGCGCGGATACTAGTGGCATGAGTTCAGACAGCTCGCTTATAAATCAACTGCTTATCGCTATGCCCGGTATGCAGGACCCGAATTTCAGCACTACCGTTACGCTTATTTGTGAGCATAACGACGATGGCGCGCTTGGCATCATCATCAATCGCCCACTTGACCTAAAGCTATCCGGCCTCTTCGACCAGTTGTCCGTTGCGGACGCAGATCCAGTGGTGGCGGCAGCTCCCGTGGTATCTGGCGGCCCGGTAGGCACGGAGCGTGGGTTCGTTCTGCATGACTTCGAACATAGTTATGAGAATACGCTGGCGGTTTCGGACGATATTCAGTTGACCTTATCTCGGGATGTCATTGATTCCATGGCGAGCGGCGATGGGCCGAGAAAATCTCTGGTCGCCGTTGGTTACGCAGGCTGGGAAGCAGGGCAACTCGAAGAAGAAATGCTGGCAAATGCCTGGTTGAATGTCGATGCAACACCGGAGCTGGTATTTGATACCCCGTTTGCTGATCGCTGGGATTCAGCTGCCCGATTGCTCGGCGTTGATATCGCCAGCATCTCGCCGGACGCCGGTCACGCCTGAATGGCCCAAGCAAGAACGATTCTTGCCTTCGATTTCGGGCTGCGCCGTATTGGCATCGCTATTGGCCAGGACATAACGGGATCAGCCAGTCCGCTTGGCGTTGTCGCAAACCGGGTCGATGGCGTAGATCACGACGCTATCCGCACGCTTATCGAAGAGTGGCGCCCTACTGGCATCGTAGTGGGAATGCCATCACATGCTGACGGCACACGCAGCGACTTAGCCGATTCGATCGATGCATTTATCATTGAACTGGGCCGCTACGGATTGAATATCGACACGGTGGATGAGCGCCATACTTCAACCGAAGCTGAGAGCGCACTGAAAAAGGCCCGTGCCGCTGGCACGCGCGGACGCATATCCAAAGAGATGATTGACAGCGCAGCAGCGGTATTTATCGCTGAAAGATACCTCTCATCTGGGTAGAATGCCCCGCGATGGAGCCAGATGACACCACATTACAATTCGACAGCAACGGCCGGCTGCGCCATCTATTGTCCTTGAAGGGATTGAGTTCGACGTTGCTAAGCAAATTAATGGACGACGCCGAGAATTATGTATCCATCCCCGGGGTTTTACCGACTAGGAGCAACTCGCTCGCAGGACGGACCATCGGCAACCTGTTCTTCGAACCCAGTACACGGACACGTGCTTCTTTTGACCTCGCCGGGCGACGACTCGGTGCCGACGTCCTGAATCTCGATGTCAATACGTCCTCGCGCAAGAAGGGCGAAAGTATCCTCGACACGATCTACACCCTGCAAGCCATGCAGGTCGACATCATGGTGGTACGCGACGCCAGCGGCGGTGTCCCGGCCTACATCGCTCGCAACGTTCAAGACCACGTCAGTATCCTGAACGCCGGCGAGTCCGATGTTTCCCATCCAACGCAAGGTTTGCTCGACCTGCTGACTATCCGGCAACACAATGCCGACTTCAAAAACCTGGCGGTCGCTATCGTCGGCGATATCCAGCATTCGCGAGTCGCGATGTCTGTCTCAGAAGGCCTGCAGACATTAGGCGTTGGCGAACTACGGCTGATATCGCCACCCGCATTAGCTCCGGACGCAAATCGATTTCCCGGCGCACAAATTATTGACAACATCGCTGCTGGGCTCAAAGACGCCGATGTCGTAATGGCACTTAGAATTCAGCGCGAACGCATGGGCAATCTCGAAGGTATACCTGGCATCGACGAGTACTTCACGAACTACGGCGTAAGCCATGAAAATATGAAGCACGCCAAGCCTGATGCAATCGTGATGCACCCCGGGCCGATGAATCGTGGCATCGAAATCGAGGGAACGCTCGCAGACGGTCCGCGATCGGTTATTACCAAGCAAGTCACCAACGGTGTTGCCGTTCGTATGGCCGTTTTAAATCGCATCGGCAAAATGATGAGCGGGCGTTGAATAGCGCCGCGCAGGCGCATGCACAACGAAATCGGGGCACCATTTTTGTTGAAAATGGTGAGCTCATCAGTGTTGAAGAATTTCCGGGCAAGCAGTTCATCATGCGAGTTCGTGCGCCTAAATGCGCGGCCGCTGCCAAGCCCGGTAGTTTTGTTCATCTCACATGCGACGACAGACTCCTAATGCGCAGGCCACTGTCAATCATGCGCGTGGAAGATGACTGCATAGAGATTTTGTACAAGATTGTCGGCAATGGTTTGCGTTGGCTGTCAGCGAAACAGCCTGGTCAGACTATTAGCGTCCTGGGACCTATCGGGCAAGCATTTAAGCCCTCATCGGAGCGCCCCAATACGCTGCTCATCGGTGGCGGCGTTGGCATTCCGCCAATGGTATTCCTTGCCGATTCCCTGCGACAAGACACCACTAGTTGGAATCCATTGGCCATACTCGGTTCGGAGTTGCCGTTCCCGTTTGCCGAGCGCGCATCAGATATTGCAGCGCCTTGGGTAGATGACCAGATCTGCGCAACGATGCCATTGTTGGAAGATTGGGGAATCGCCTGTCGGCTGGCGACACTCTCTGGATTCGATGGCTGTTTCAACGGCTACGTGACAGATCTTGCCGACTTATGGCTTTCAAGCCTGAGCAATGACGAGTTGCAGAAAACAGAGCTGTTCTCATGCGGACCGACGCCAATGCTAAAGGCAGTTGCAGCATTAGCGGACAAATACAATTTACCGTGTCAGGTATCGCTGGAAGAATTCATGGCTTGCGCCGTGGGTGGTTGTGCGGGATGCGCGGTTCGTATTCGCACACCCGACGGTGATGCGATGCAGCGCGTTTGCGTCGATGGTCCCGTCTTCGATGCAGCTAGCGTCGTCTGGTAAAGATCAAGCGTTAGCCGCCGAAGTTAACCTTGGCTTCCAGATTGGCGCGTGAATCAGCATGGGACATAGCCTCGTCCATCGTGATCGTGCCATTTTTGTAGAGATCCAACAGCGCATCGTCGAAACTGACCATGCCTTGTTCGCCGCTATTTTTGTGCGCTTCCTTAACAGCAGAAATATCGCCCTTCAGAATCAGATCTTTGATATGCGGTGTATTCAACATGAGTTCAACCGCCGCGACCCGTTTACCTGTGCGCGAACGTACCAGACGCTGCGCCAAAATTGCTCGCAGGTAATGCGCCAAATCCATAAATACCTGGCCGTGCTGTTCCTGTGGGAACAGGTTAATAATTCGATCCAGGGCTTCCGGCGCGTTGTTGGAGTGAACGGTCGCCAAAACCAAGTGGCCAGTACCAGCCATGTCGAGCGCTGCACGCATTGATTCTGTGTCGCGAATCTCACCTATCTGAATAACATCAGGTGCTCCACGCACGGCGCTCTTCAGCGCACGACTATATGATTTAGTATCAAGACCGACTTCGCGCTGGTTGATGATCGACTGCTTGTTTGGATGTAAAAACTCAATTGGGTCTTCGATCGTGATGATGTGAGATGAGGTCTTTTCATTGCGATGATTGATCATCGCGGCGAGCGTTGTCGATTTACCGGCCCCGGTCGCACCCACCATCAAGACTAATCCGCGCCGCAACATGACCAGATCCTTTAGCTGCTCTGGCATGCCGAGTTCATCAAGTGTGGGCAATTCCGACGTAATGTAGCGTAATACCATCGCGACACTGCCGCGCTGATGAAAGACGTTAACGCGAAAACGCCCAAGCCCCTTTTCCGACAAAGCGAAGTCGATTTCAAGCTCACGATTGAACTCTTCCATTTGATCTTCGGTCATCAACTCAAAGGCCGCCTGTTTGACCATCTTAGGCGTCATCTCGAGTTTGTTTACCGGCATGATCTTGCCTTCGATCTTGATCTTAGCGGGCGAAAACGGTGCGAAGAAAAGATCAGAGGCCTTTTTTTCTACCATTAATTTAAATAGCGGTTTAACGTTCATCGGTCGGCAATTCCTTTTGGCTCAGAAGGTCTGAGCCGTATCCTCTTCCATGATGCGCAGGCTCTCCGACTGCCGGTCAGCGAGTGACGAATCGCGTTTACTTTCCAGTTTGATGCGTAAGCGCAGCTCGTTCTTGGAATCTGCATTACGCATAGCTTCTTCGTAAGAGATTGCGGCGTCCTCGAATAAGGAGAACAAGGACTGATCGAAAGTCTGCATGCCCAGTCGGGTGGACTTAGCCATGATTTCCTTGATCTGGCCAACTTCGCCCTTGAATATCAAATCCTGAATCAACGGCGTATTAAGCATGATTTCCATTGATGCGACGCGGCCAATACCGCCTTCACGTGGAATTAGTCGCTGTGAAATAAATGCCTTGGTATTCAACGACAAGTCCATCAACAATTGCTGACGGCGCTCATCGGGGAAAAAGTTAATGATTCTGTCGAGCGCCTGGTTGGCGCTGTTAGCATGCAAGGTTGCGAGGCATAGATGACCGGTTTCAGCAAACTGAATGCCGTATTCCATGGTCTCTTTATCGCGAATCTCACCGATCAGGATAACGTCTGGTGCCTGACGCAGGGTGTTTTTCAATGCTGCGTGCCAGGACTCTGTATCTACGCCAACTTCACGCTGTGTAATGACACAGCCCTTATGTGGATGAACGTACTCAACCGGATCCTCAATCGATACAATATGGCCATGGGAATTCTCGTTGCGATGACCAATCATCGCCGCCAGTGTCGTGGACTTACCAGAGCCAGTGCCGCCGACGATGATGCAGAGGCCGCGTTTGTTCATGACGACGTCTTTTAAAATCGGCGGTAGCTCAAGATCTTCGAGCGTTGGAATTTCAGTTGTAATGGTACGCAGTACAGCGCCAACCATGCCTTGTTGTACAAACGCGCTGACACGGAAGCGGCCGATTCCCTGCGGCGCAATCGCGAAGTTAGCTTCTTTAGTCGCGTCGAATTCCTTGATCTGTTTATCGTTCATGATGGAACGCACCATGATCGCGGCCTGATCTGCTGTCAGCGGGGTATCCGTCGCTTTATGGATCGTGCCGTCAACTTTGATCGCCGGGGGAAATGCCGCAGTGAGGAATAAATCCGACCCCTCTCGTTCGACCATCTTGCGCAGCAGGTTCTGCGTGAGTCTTACCGCTTGTTCGCGTTCCATCGTGCTCTACTCCACTCAGTTACACTGGGTAACTCTAGAAAGGGTAACTCTAGAAATTATCCTTATTCGCCGCCCGGAAGCGTGCCTCTTCTTTGTTTATCAGACCCTTCTTCAGTAAATCCTGAAGATTCTGATCAAGCGTTTGCATGCCTGATCCCTGGCCTGTCTGAATCGCAGAGTACATTTGTGCAATTTTGCCCTCGCGAATCAGATTTCTGATGGCCGGTGTTCCGATCATGATTTCATGTGCTGCGATTCGACCGCCGCCCACTTTCTTCAATAGTGTTTGCGAAATAACCGCGCGCAACGACTCAGATAACATCGCACGTACCATTTCTTTCTCAGCCGCCGGAAAGACATCGACAACACGGTCAATAGTCTTGGCAGCAGAACTTGTATGCAGAGTTCCAAAAACTAGGTGACCTGTTTCAGCGCCGGTAAGTGCGAGGCGAATGGTTTCAAGGTCACGCAACTCACCAACCAGAATAACGTCGGGATCTTCACGCAGTGCAGAACGGAGAGCTTCGTTGAAGCCCAGCGTATCGCGGTGAACTTCTCGCTGGTTGATCAAAGATTTCTTAGATTCGTGAACGAACTCGATCGGATCCTCAATAGTCAGAATATGATCGGGCTTGTTATCGTTAATATAGTCGACCATCGCTGCCAGAGTCGTAGACTTGCCCGAGCCAGTTGGGCCAGTGACAAGAACGATGCCACGCGGGTGCATTGATATATCTTTGAAAATCGGCGGACAACCCAGGTCTTCGAGCGTCATGATCTCCGAAGGAATCGTTCTGAAAACAGCCGCCGAACCGCGATTCTGGTTGAACGCGTTGACGCGGAACCGAGCTAGCTTCGGAATTTCGAAGGAAAAATCAGTCTCAAGAAACTCCTCATAATCCTTACGCTGCTTGTCATTCATGATGTCGTACACCATGCTATTGACATCTTTGTGGGTGAGCGCCGGCATATTGACTCGCTTAATATCTCCATCAACGCGAATCATAGGCGGCACACCGCCTGACAAGTGCAGGTCCGAGGCGTTGTTCTTTACCGCGAACGACAGAAGTTGGGCAACGTCGACGGCCATATTTTTTCCTCAATGTAGTGGCACCGGACTTACCATAACCCGGCGCAGATTTGAGCCTAGTATAGCGAAGCATCGGGACTAAAACGTGATTGGAGTCACGGAAAACTTAAAGCTGATCAGCGATTTGCTGGCGTTTTCGGCTAAAGCGGCCGATCGGGCACCGCAGGCCATAACTTTGCTGGCTGTGAGCAAGAAGCAGCCCCTTTCCAAGATTCTCGCCGCTGCCGACGCGGGACAACGTGATTTCGGCGAGAATTTCGTGCAAGAGGGGCTTGAGAAGATAGCCGCAACCCGTGATCGCGATCTTGTCTGGCACTTTATCGGTCACTTGCAGAGCAACAAAACACGTGCGGTTGCCGAAAACTTTGACTGGGTGCATACAATAGACAGTCTGAAGACGGCGAAACGCCTCAATTTGCAACGGCCAGCGGAACGTGGGCCGTTGAACGTCTGCATCCAGGTTAATGTCGATAAAGAGATATCCAAGTCCGGCGTATCTCCCGAGGACCTGCCGGAACTTGCCAGGAGCATCGCACAACTCGAAAATCTGCTGCTGCGCGGGCTGATGTGTCTGCCGAAAACACAGACTGATCCTGTCCTGCAACAGAAACCGTTCGCGCGGCTTCGAAAAATGGCAAAATCGCTGCGCACGATTGGCATCGACTGCGACACACTGTCGATGGGCATGAGCGGTGACTACGAAGCGGCCATAAGAGAAGGTGCCACCATTGTAAGAATCGGGACGGCGTTATTTGGCGAAAGGAATTCGGATGAATCTTGATACTGTCGGTTTTATTGGCGGTGGCAACATGACGCGAGCAATTGCTGGCGGTCTGCTCGATGATGGTTTCGATGCAAAAAAAGTATCTATCGCAGAACCATCGGCCGAGCAACGAGAAGCCCTTGCGGCGTCATTGCCGGGCGTCTTCATCAGTGCAAACAATGCGGAAGTTGTCGCACGCAGTGGCTGCGTCATCTTATCCGTAAAACCACAGATTATTACCGCCGTCTGCAAAGACCTTGCCAGTGCCGTGCAGGCGGCAAAGCCACTAGTCATTTCAATCGCAGCTGGTCCTCGAATGGAAGATATCGATAACTGGTTGGGTGGTGGCAACGCGGTAGTAAGAGTAATGCCCAATCAACCAGCATTGTTGAGAAAAGGCGTAGCCGGCATTTACGGCAATGATATGACGACGGAAGAACAGATGGCCGCAGCCACAAATATTCTGTCGGCGGTCGGCGCGGTTGTTGCGGTTGCTAACGAAGCAGATATAGATGCGGTAACTGCGGTTTCAGGTAGCGGTCCGGCCTACTTTTACTTGCTCATCGACATGATCGCAAAAACAGGCGTTGAACTTGGACTTGATGAGGACGTCGCTCTGCGACTTGCTGCAGAAACCGCAGTGGGCGCCACTACACTCGCCCAACAATCTGGCGAATCCATGGGCACCTTGATTTCGCGTGTTCGATCTCCTGGCGGAACCACGGCGGCGGCGCTTGATGCGCTTGAGGCTGGAGGTATTCGTGATATCTTCGTTACAGCACTGACCGCCGCCCGAGATCGGGCGACCGAACTTGCGGATCAGGCGCATAACGACTCGCAGGAATAACTATGCCCGGCAATCTTTCATCTGCTCTCATCTACATCATTAATGCAATTACGACCATCGTAGTATTTGTCTTCATGCTGCGGTTTTTATTGCCGCTGCTGCGCGCAGATTTTCGTAACCCGATCGCTCAGGGACTTTTGCGAATCACATCACCGGTCGTCGTACCCGTGCGACGAGTAGTGCCGTCAATTGGCAGCATTGACACCGCAACCATCCTGGTGGCATTCGCAATACAATTTCTTGTCACGTGGTTACTACAAGCGATGTTCGCAGAAGCGCCTCGCCTCGACGTACTCGCATTCATGACAGTGATCGAGTTGGCTATGATTGCCATCAGAATATTCATTTTCGCCATTATCGTTAGCATCGTTATCAGCTGGATCGCACCGGGCCAATACAGTCCAATCGCTGGGCTGGCCGCAACGATAGCTGAACCTGTACTCAGGCCATTTCGTCGCTTGATCCCGCCGTTCGGAGGTTTCGATATTTCACCGATTTTCGCGATTATTTTGTTGACAGCGCTAACCATCGTTGTCGCCGGACTTCGGCCATTTTGGATTTAGCATCGCAACAAGCGATACCTCATTCGTGAGGAATGGTCTATAGTGATTTAAAAAGAGGACGAGTGTCATGAGACGAAGCGCACTACTGATTTTTCTGCCGCTGTTGGTACTATTATCTGCCTGCGGTGGCCCCACCGATTCCAGACAGATTCCTGAGGCACAGGCGGCTGGCGATACTTTCGCAGACATCGGAGATCATGTGGTGCACTTCAGTGCGCAGTCAACAGATCAACTGCCGCCAGCGGTAGCCAAGCAATACAACATCGTTCGCAGCAAGAACAGGGCGATGCTAAATGTCTCGGTTCTCAGGGAGTCTGACAATACTCCAGTATCGGCAACCGTGACGGTGAACACGGTGAACCTGACCGGACAACTCAAAAATGTCACGATGAGAAAAATTGAAGAGCCTGGAGACATCCTCGCGATCTACTACATCGGTGACACTACCGTCGCCAATCGAGAGGTTCTGGTGTTTGACATCAGTGTCACACCAGAGGGTGTAGATCAAGTTTCCAGAGTTCGCTTCAAACGCCAGTTCTACAGCGATTAATATTATCTGCGCTACCCCAATTGGCCCTTAAATAAAAGGGCTTTTTTAACTAACGCCCTTCTCAAACTTGTGTTATCGTCGCGCAGCATTCGCTGCGGGCTTCAGCCCGTTTTATTATTTTACGAGGAGTCAGTTTTTCATGGCAGCAAACACTAAGAAGCCACCAACCAAGTCTGAGATCTACGCAAAGATTGTTGACGACACAGGTTTGACGCGCAAAGATGTAGCAGCAGTTTTCGAATCACTCAACGGTCAGATTGAGAAAAATCTGGGCGGCCGTGGTGCACCAGGAATGTTCACTGTTCCAGGCTTGCTGAAAATGCGTGTTGTAGCTAAGCCGGCTCGCAAAGCTCGCAAGGGCACAAACCCGTTCACGGGCGAAGAAATGATGTTCAAAGCGAAACCGGCATCGAAAGTTGTCAAAGTAACCGCTTTGAAGGCCTTGAAAGACATGGTCTGAAGTTTGAATACTAGTTTCAAACTTAGAAGCCGGGCATTGCCCGGCTTTTTTTATATGCTTGATTCTTCAATGAATTTAACAACGGCTTCACGCAACTCGATCAATCGCCCGTGAAAGAAATGTTCACCTCCCGGAATGATTAACAGCTCCGGTCCCGGCGACAGGCTGTTAATCCAGGCAAGTGTTTCATCGATGTCGACGAGGTCATCCTTGTCCCCCTGCACAAGCAGCCACGGGCAACCCGGCTGCGTCTCAAGAGCAGAAGCAAATCGACTGATCGCAGGTGCGACGCTTATGAGGCCATCAACTGCCGTGGCAGCCGCTGCTTTAACCGCAACCGCAGCGCCAAATGAGAATCCCGCAAACCAGAACGGCAGCGCTGCGTTGTGATCACGCATCCAGTTCATGGCTGCTAATGCATCAGCTAGCTCGCCAACGCCACTGTCGTATTCACCTTCGCTTGCTCCGGTACCGCGAAAATTGAATCGCAAAGCGCTGAATCCCGCACGCAGAAACGCTCGCGCCAGCGTGTGTGCGACCTTGTTGTTCATATTGCCGCCATACTGCGGGTGAGGATGGCAAACGACGACACTGCCGACAGGCTCATGCTCGCCCGGCGTTTCCAAAATTGACTCAAGTTTCCCGACTGGACCGTCGATAAACAGCTTTTGAGTTCGCGGTGACTTCGGCATTTACGCTTCCGGGGTAGATAGATTGTTGAATAGTGGCGTAAAATCTCGGTTCACGATAGCTACAGTTTGAACCACGGAATCCATCGATGCCTGAAATTAGCGCTATTCATATCGCCGTAGGAGCCGCAATGACGGCCGTCGGCGCGATTGTTGGCTGGGCAATGCGTGGCCAGCGTTCGCAGGGGGAGAAGGACGCCGTTAGTGCAGGATGGCAAGAACAGTTAAATGCGCAGCGCGCCGAACACAGCCGACTGACCGATCAGAACAAAGATCTGATGAAGCAAGTCAGCCAGTATCAGGCGTCGAATCTGGATGCCAAGAATCGCTCAAAAGAGTTGTCGCTCGCATTAAAAGAAGCGTCAGCCAAACGCGATGCACTGCAACGTGAAATCAAAGATATTCGCGCCAACCTAGAAACCTCGATGAACGAACGTGAGCAGTTGCAATCCAACATCAGTGTTACGGATGAGCATGTGGCGGACACGCTACGGAAAAATGCGCGCATTGCCAAGCTGCAACTGGAACTTGAGAAGTGGCAGAATCGCTTGCCACCGTTGATTGAAAAATTTCGGCAACGCAATGATGCTGCGAACCATCTGGAATCAGAGCTCGCCGAAGCGCACGAGCGAATCGCAGAACTCGAAGAGGCCTTCGATCCCAGTCAAACCCGCATTGAGCCAGTACGCGATCCGGATTCCCTGACGAATGGTCGCGATGCGTCGAACCAGCCTATTGAAGCTATTGAGGCTATTGACGAAAATCTCGAAGCACAGGAGCCGAGCAACGGTTCGCGCGATAAATTGCAGGATATAAAGGGTGTTGGCCCGTCGATCGAAAAAACACTCAACGAAATGGGCATCTTTCGCTTTCAACAAGTCGCCGAAATGAGTGAATACGACATTGATCGTGTTGCCAATCGGCTGAAGGGATTTCGCAGTCGAATTTATCGTGAAGACTGGATAGGCCAGGCTCGGGAATTACGTGATCAAAAAGACAGCGGCTAGAGTCGCCGCCGTCGCGATTCTGATCGGCGGTCTCGCCACTACGTCACTGCTGGATCGCGACGAAACGAACAATACTGACGAAGCGTCCAATAGCCCGCCGGAAACGGCGCCGTCGCCACAATTTACCGTCCGCTGGCGACCTGGCGTTTTAAACATTAGTGGCCACCCTGTTTCAGAAGCCCATGAAAAAGCATTGATGCGGGTCATTGAAGAATCTTACCCTGACGTTTTATTACAAACTGACTTTCAGGCAACCGCCGTCGGACCGGATGCGTGGGCAAGCACAATCGAGCAAGTGCTCACAGCTATCGCCGCAACGGTGGCAGCGACTGCCGAAATTTCGACCTCTGAAATTATTATTCGCAGTGTCGTTGCGGAAGAAGCGGTATGGCAAGAGCAACTCGAATCTCTAACACAGGCATTACCGGCCAACGTATCGATTTCGGTGGACAGGATCGTGCTCGGCGACGATATGAACGTCGCAGAGCTCTGTGAACGCGCTTTCTCAACGTTTGTGCCCGGACCCATCAACTTTGAGGAGTCGAGCTTCGTTTTTCGCGACTCCGCCTTCCCAAACATGGCGAAAGTTGTAGCGCTTGCCGCCGCTTGCACAGAGGCAAGCATTCACATTACGGGGCACACGGATTCGTCAGGGCCTGACGCCTGGAACCAACAGCTAAGCCTCGAACGAGCCATTGCTGTGGGTGATTACATTGCGACCAAAGGCATCGAAGCTGATCGTTTGCATACTGCAGGGGCAGGATCGTCATCGCCCATCGCAACGAATGCTACCCGCTATGGCCGCAGTTTTAATCGGCGCATCGAAATTGAGTTTCGCTCTACTCCGGCGACTTCAGCCGCAGCAGCTCAATATTGAAAATCAGCGTCGCGTTTGGCGGTATCGGGTCGCGACCTGCCTGGCCGTAAGCGAGATCCCCACCAACAACCAGCTCTCGCGTCTCGCCTTCAAGCATGCACGGCACACCCATGTCCCAACCTTTAATGACCTGACCGCTGCCGAGTTGGAATTGAAAGACGTTCGCACCTGATTCCCAAATAAATTGCCCATGCCGGTCCTCAGCTTCTTCATCAAACAGCCAAAGCGAAACATTCGTATCAGCGTAATCACCCTCCACCGCGGCTCGACCATAGCCCGACTGAATAATTCTCGCGCTAAGGTCAGGCGCGATAGAAATCACTCCTGACTCGTCCGCCTCGGGACAACTCTGGGCAACTTCCACTGCTGCTTCCAGACTCGCCTCTATGGGTTCGACTGAATCGTCGACTTTGCTGCACGCGCCAAGCGTTACCAGAACAGATACTGCGACCACGATCTGGTACTTGCTCATTCTTTTGCGTCCTCAAAATCCAGTGACGCTGAGTTGATGCAGTATCGCAGCCCTGTCGGTTGCGGGCCATCTTCAAATACATGCCCAAGATGCGCATCGCAGCCACTGCAGACCACCTCATGACGAATCATGCCGTGTGCCTTGTCGATTTTGGTTGTTACCGCGTCACCCGCCATGGGCAACCAAAAGCTTGGCCATCCCGATCCGGAGTCGTACTTGTGTTCAGACTGGAAAAGCGCCGCATCGCAGCAAACGCATCGATAGGTGCCATCCGCTTTGTGATCGACATACTTTCCGCTGAAAGCGCGTTCAGTCGCTGCATTCTGCGTAACCGCAAACTGCTCATCATCAAGTTTTGCACGAAGCTCCGTGTCGTCACTGCTAGTCATTATCTGCTCCACTATTACTGCCCAACATGAACTGGTTGATTCGCTGCACATACTCTGCCGGATTATCGAGCTGCGAACCTTCGGCCAACAAGGCATGATCGAGAACAATATTCGATAGCGCATCGAAGCGTCCATCGTCTGCCTCGTCCGAAAGACGAATGACGATGGGGTGTTCAATGTTAATTTCGAGAATCGGCTTGGAGTCCGGCAACTCCTGGCCACTTGCTTCGAGCATCCTGCGAACCTGAGGATTAAGGTCCTGATCGCTGGCAACAACACAAGCCGGGGAGTCAACCAGACGACGACTCACGTTTACCGCTTCTACACGCTCACTGAGTGCTGCCTGAATTTTCTCCAGCAAGGACTTGTTCTCATCATTGAGTTTGTCCTGACCCTTGTCGTCTTCGCCGTCTGATAAATCGAGTGCCTCGCGCGCTACATCGACTAACTGCTTGCCCTCGTACTCAGACAAACCATCGGTCAACCAGGCATCGACACGATCTGTCAGCAACAAGACCTCGAGGCCGCGGCTGCGCAGCTGTTCAATATGCGGGCTAGCCACAGCTGTGGCGTAGTTCTCAGCGAGTATGTAGTAAATCTTTTCCTGGCCGTCTTCAGCCCGCTCGATGTAGTCATCGAGTGACTGGTCCTGCTCGTCATTACCATTATGTGTGGTGGCAAAGCGCAGCAGCTTCGCAAGCTTGTCCTTGTTCGAGTGGTCTTCTACCAGGCCTTCCTTCAATACCTGTCCGAACTCCTTCCAGAATTTCTGGTAATCGTCCTTGTCGGCAGCGAGCTTCTTCAGCATGTCCAGAACACGGCGCGTCAACGCGCTGCGCATGCTGGTGAGTTCCGGATTTTGCTGTAATAGTTCGCGCGACACGTTCAGTGGCAGATCGGATGAATCGACTACGCCTTTCACAAACCGCAGGTACAGGGGTAAGAACTGCTCCGCGTCATCCATGATAAACACGCGTTGCACGTAGAGTTTTAGCCCGCGTGGCGCGTCACGATTCCAAAGATCAAACGGCGCGGCGCTGGGGATATAGAGCAAACTGGTGTATTCGCGCTTGCCTTCGACGCGGTTATGGCTCCACAACAATGGATCGGAAAAATCATGCGATAGGTATTTGTAGAACTCTTTGTACTCGTCTTCCTTAACGTCAGTACGGGATCGCGTCCACAAGGCTGTTGCCGAATTGACGACCTTAGTCTCCGCTTCCTCTGCGTTCTTATCCAGCAACGAGACCGGGAAGCCAATGTGATCCGAGTATTTGCGAATAAGCGACTCAATTCGGAACGCTTCGGCATACTCAGTTTCATCTTCCTTCAAGTGCAAGATGACACGGGTACCACGCGCCGCGCGATCAATGTTCTCGATCGTAAAATCGCCCTGCGCTTCAGATTCCCAGCGCACTGCTGCGTCGGCATCACAGCCTGCACGCCGTGACTCGACAGTGACCTTGTCAGCGACGATGAAAGCGGAATAGAAACCCACGCCAAACTGCCCGATCAAATGCGCATCGTGTTGTTTGTCGCCAGTCATCTGCTGCAGGAATTCGGCAGTGCCTGATTTGGCGATAGTGCCGAGATTGTCGATCAACTCATCGCGCGACATGCCGATACCATTGTCAGTGACGGACAGCGTACGCTGCTCCTTATCGATCTCGATCAGGATACCGAGTTCGGCATCATCGTCCTGCAGTTCTGGATTGGCGAGCGCTTCAAAGCGCAGCTTGTCTGCTGCGTCCGACGCGTTAGAAATCAACTCGCGTAAAAATATCTCTTTGTTGCTGTACAAAGAATGGATCATCAGCTGCAATAACTGACTGACTTCGGTCTGAAAACCGAGGGTTTCGCGCTGCTCGCTCACGCAATTGTCTCCCGACAGGGTTTGGGACACACACGATATAGCCTCTGCCACCTATTTCAAGGCGTACGAGGTGATTCAGGAGAGGTTTCTCAGACTTGCGGCGTCGTGCCAGAGTGCGGCGAGGTCACCAAGCGATACAAGAGCGTGACAAAGAGCAATACGAATGTGGCCATGGCCAATGGCTGATGCTCCGGGGCGACCCAGATTCCGCCAATCGCGACCACTGAGAAGATCAGGTAGGAAAACAGTGTTACGGCAGCGCGGCGCACTCTTTCGACAATTAGACCGATCATGCCGATGAGATCATCGAGATCGTCCAGGTATTGCAGGAAGCGTTCCACAGTTATTGGCTATTGTTGAGAGATCATTGTTCTAACGAACAATGGTCAACAAAGGCTCGGCAACATCAGGGTCTCTGCTCTGAGCGTCCGAATCATCCAGGGAAGCATTATTCGATTCCTTGGCATGCGCGATTGCTCGATGGAAAAGCTCCCAGCGCGCTCGGGCCGATTCGCTCTTCAACGCCTCGATCGGGGATTCTATTATTGGTAGTTTTTTTGACATGCTTCCATCAACAGTTTTCCAAGTGGTAGATACACTATAGATTCCGCGAATCTCATACGCCGTGAGGCAAGTCACAGCTTGCTTTGGAACTTCACTGCAGGGGGTCTTTTTGCTCGAAATCAAGACGCAGTTCCGTCACCGTTTGGGACTCAATTCACAGTCATCGAAGCACCGCATAAATTGCTTAAGACATTACGTAAAACGCCGGCACATGGCCGGCGTTTTATAAGAGCTTAAAATCCAAACTGCGAATTCACTCGTCTTTACTTTGATCCTTGGCCCAGGTTCGTTTCACCTGATCGGACCAGTCGCGATACCCTTTCCAGGAATACAAAGCAGGGTCGATACCGGAACGCGCACTACGAGTCGTGGGTGCTTTAGATATCCATTGACGATATTGCTGCCAACCGTCTGCATCATTTGCCGCTGGTTCTTTGTTATCCAGCGTCGCGTCTTTGGCTTTGGCGTCTCGTTCGGTATCCGTACCGAAGCTGTCAGCCCACTTTAAATTTTTACTATCCGGCATTAGCTTGCTCAATAATTCCTTTGAACAAATGCTAATGCCGATTAACCATAAATCACAGGAACTGCATCACAGTGCACCTTACCTATTTATTCTTTTAAATCCGATACTTATCTTTCGGTTTTACTTAATCACATAGCATGGATCGTAATCTTTGGCCGAAATCTTCATACGCCCTTGCCTAACAAATGCTGCCAGCAGTTTATCGAGCATTTTCATTATGCGGGCAGATCCATGTATTTCGAATGGCCCCAGCTGTTCGATCTGCTCAGCAGTGTCGTCACGCACGTTGCCTGAGACAATGCCGGAAAATGCACGCCGCAAGTTGGCCGCCAAGACATGGGTTGGCAGGTCCTCACTGAGATCCAGATTGTTCATAGTGTCATGCGTTGCGACAAACGGTGCCTGGAATTCCTGGTCAATCTTGAGTCGCCAGTTGAAATAGAAAGCATCACGATGCTGTTTACGAAAATCGACGACGTCTGCAAGTCGCGCCTTCACTTCGCGAGCAACCGCACGTGGGTCGTTTATAATGATCTTGTAACGACTCTGCGCCTCGGCACCCAGTGTTGCTCCGACAAACTCATCGATTTGTTGGAAATAGGCTTGTGAAGAAAGCGGCCCGGTCATAATCAGCGGCATTGGCTGACCTGCGTTATCCGGATGCAGCAGCACGCCAAGAATGTAGAGAATTTCTTCAGCCGTCCCGACCCCACCTGGGAAAACCACGATGCCGTGACTCGTGCGGACGAACGCCTCAAGGCGTTTCTCCATATCCGGCATGATAATCAGCGAATTAACGATTGGGTTCGGTGACTCTGCAGCAATGATGCCAGGCTCAGTAATGCCAACATAACGACCATTGCGAACACGCTGTTTGGCATGGCCGATCGTTGCACCTTTCATAGGTCCCTTCATCGCACCTGGACCGCAACCGGTACAAACATCCAGTCCGCGCAAGCCCATCTCATAGCCAACCAGTTTTGAGTACTCATATTCCTCGCGACTGATCGCATGGCCACCCCAGCACACAATCATATTGACCTCCGCAGAGGAACGCAGCAATCCAGCGTTACGGACAATATGAAAAACTGCATTGGTGATGCCGTCCGATGACTGCAGATCGAAACGCTCACTGTTCATGATTTCATGGCGCGTGTAGACGATGTCGCGCAGTACGGCGGAAAGTAGCTCGCGTGTGCCGCGAATCATGATGCCATCGACGAAAGCCCCAGCAGGGGCGTTCTTTAGAGAAAATTTCAGGCCCCGGTCCTGCTGAATAAAACTGACGTCAAAATCACTATAGGTCTGCAAGACTTGTTTGGTGTCGTCAAACTCGCTGCCCGAGTTCAGGACAGCCAGCATGCAGCGCCGCAGCAGCGGGTAAAGGCCACCGGCACCATCATTCTTGAGCAAATCGGCTTCGTGTTGCGACAGAACTTCGAGACTGCCCTCCGGCCAGACATCTGCGTCAACGCAGGTTCTGGGTCTAGTCGTCAGAGCCTTATTCATCAATCAGGGTCTAATTTCGATTGGCGTATTTTCACCCGTCATCAGCCAAATATCGATCATGTCCGAGTTGGACACAGCAATACAGCCGTCCGTCCAGTCTTGTGTCTTGTAATAGGCCTCCGAGCGCGATGGCTCATTGGGTTGCCCATGTATCATGATTGCACCACCAGGGGATACACCTTTGGCGCTGGCTGCAGCTCGGTCTGACACATCGGGATAGGAGACGCGAATTGAGAGAAAAAAATCGCTGTTCGGGTTTCGCATATCCAGCAGATAGCTACCCTCGGGCGTCTTCTGGTCGCCTTCTCTTTCCTTATCGCCCTCAGGCCTAAGGCCGAGCGCAACTTCGAAAGTTCGAATGACTTCTCCGTTATCGAACAGATGCAGTAAGCGATCCGATTTATCGATTACGACACGATCCGCAATAGGAAAATCAGTGGCTGAGGTTACACCTGATACCAGCAGCAAGGCACAGCAGATTATTGTTGGTCGACTTCTCATTGATTACTTACCTGTCAAACTCGCTCCTAGACTATCAAACTTGCGCGACGTGGAAAACGCCGCGCATCACGTTTAAACATTGCGGCCAACGATCCACCCGATCGCGAATCCAATCCCACCCGCAACGCTTGTGTAGTACGGCAGGTAGCGAAAAACGCGATCGGGGAACTCGGCATCGCTAAACATTTCATTCAGATTCACAGAATAGGCGTAGTGCAGGTACAGGGACAATCCCAGCGCCGGGATGGCAAAACCAATAAGCCCCAATGGAAGTCGTTTGCCTGCTCCGGTCCATTCGCCACGGCCGCGATGCAGGGTCACCCCACACAACAGGACCAGTATCGCTATCGGAACCAGGTTGCGCAGAACATAGCGGCCATCGTTTTGCACCTCGTTGAACCAAACCGCGGCGGCAATCGCCAACAAAATGACCGGTAGCATGCGCCACAACGTGAACTTTGTTGCCTCTTCCATTAACTACTGTCGGCATCCGTCAATAACGGAATTTGCACCTTCACGCCTGGCCGCACTTTGTGCAGATCGACTTCCGGGTTGTATTGGCGAAATAGCCAGATGGGCACTTGGTACTTGCGAAGTGCGAGAATCCAGATTGACTCACCTTTCTTGATAGTGTGTTCAGTTACACCGCTAATGACATGTTGACGAAAAAAACTGTCCTGCTGTGTGCGATGGTAAGCAACACGCCGTTCCTCGAATAATTTCGCGTCGACTGTATTGAGATCAAGTTTGATACGTTGACCAACAGCAAGCGGCGTACCAAAAGCCAGTCCGTTGAGGTCGCGCAAACGCTGCGTCCTTATTTGCAACCAATCGCCGAAATGGCCTAACGTTTCCAGCGCTTGCACTTCAATGCTCATATCACTGCGGACACTATAGTCGCTTGGATCCGACAACAGCGACGTCTGCACCGCCGCTACTTCTGGCCTTACAAGATCGCTTGCCAACGCACTGGGAGTTACCTCGGCTATGGCCAATTCGGGTTCCGGTTGCGGCTCTGCTTGCGGCAAGACTGCAGGCTCCGGCGCAGGTGCGCTAACGGCAGCCACTGCAGCTACCGGTGCGGGACCTGCTGCCGGCAGCCGCAATTTCTGCCCCGCCCGGATTCGATGGCTGCTACCTAAGCCGTTCAGTGCAACCAACGTCGAAACTCGCGTATCGTAAACTGCAGCAATCTGCGACAAGGTGTCGCCACGTGCAACGCTGTGAAACATGTCGGGGAGTTGCTTCGAAAAAACGGCATCGGCTGGAAGTGAGCTAACAGCGTCGGCCAAGGACTGGGAAATCTCCGCTGCTGGCATGCGCAAGGTAAAGCCTTTCGGCAGATACTTACTGCCCTGCCAAACCGTTGCTTGCAAGGCCATGTTGTGTTTCGCCAAATCTTTTGAAGATATTCCCAAGGTCTTCGTAAGACCCGGCACCTCGATGTAACTTGGCAGTATCACTTCTGAGTAATCCGTTGGCATCTCCGCAACCAGACCGGGAAAGTATTTTTCGACGTTCTGGTCGACTTCCTTAGCTGCCAGGAAAGCCACGTAGAAATTTCTCGACGCGAAACCGAACGTTCTACCTTTGTATTTTCGCAGGATATCGACGTATGCCGTGTCACCGAATTCGCGCATTGCCCTGCGCACACCACCGAGGCCATGATTGTAAGCCGTTATAGCCATTGGCCAATTACCGGTAATTGAATAGTTGTAGGCGAGCAATTGACCAGCCGCACGAGTTGCCGCGAATGGGTCGTTGCGCTCGTCAACTACGTGATCAACGCGCATGAAGCGCCGCCCTGTACTGCGCGTGAACTGCCAGATACCCGATGCTCCGACGTGTGAGCGAGCACTCGGATTATAAGAGGACTCGACATGCGGCAGGGCCGCAATCTCTATCGGTACACCGAGCGCTGAAAACTCCTTGTTGACGTGATTGCGCCAGCGACCGGAGCGTTCCAGCCCATCTCGAAACCGCTCTTTCAGTCCTTGCTGAAAACGAATATCGCTAACCGCTGTCAGCAAAGTTTCGTTGCTGACGCCCGCGCCCCATAAGCCCAGCACGCGCGACTCTTCTGCAGAAAGATTGTCTCGCTTGCCAGATGCCAGCGAGCGCAGTATCGATTGCAGAGTTTTGCGGCGTTTTTCGACCCGCCGTTGCCGCTCCCGCCGACCCAATTTCTCGGGCATTGCGACACGTTCGTAGATAATGGCGAGATTTTGATTGTCGTGAAGTACGCCCTCATCATTGCCGTACAGCGTAAAGATATCTGTCCAAAAATCGACATCGCGCTGCAGTTCAGGCGGTTGTGGGAAGGTTTCATCCGCTGCAAAGGCGAAAAAAGGCAGAAAAATCAGTAATAAAAAGGCTCTTGAGCTTGTCATTTAGTTTAAATCAAGTTTCAATCGTAAATTATTGATTACTTCACAGATAATAGCTGTGAAATACCGTAGTTTTGGAGCAATATGAGCGCCGCACGCCGACAATCTCACACTTTAGGACGCATTTGCCAATTCTTATTGGCCGCGGCGATGCTGTTCTCGTTCAATACTGCACATTCCAGCGAGGCAGCGGTCGACCCGGTAGATAAGGGCGTTGACGTTCTGGAGGATTCGACTCCTGATGGCGACTCGCGTTCCAGTGAAACCTCAGCAGCCGCGGAAGAACTCGTGCAGCCAGAAGCGGTTCGCGAGTATATGGGGCCACTGGCCGACGCGGTAACCCACGCCGACGGTTGGGCTAAGCCGCTCAAAATTCTGGGCACCGAGGTAGGACCGGGTACGTCGCAGCGTTTGTCCTGGTCTGCCACCGAATTATTTGAAGGTGTGCCGGTATCGACGCCGGTACTGGTCGCAAATGGTGTACTACCCGGACCAACAGTTTGCCTGACCGCAGCAGTACACGGCGACGAACTGAATGGCATCGAAATGGTGCGCCGCATATTCCATGATATCGAGCCAAAGAAACTTGCAGGCGCATTAATCGGTGTACCTATCGTAAATGTGCAGGGCTTTCGCCGTGGCTCGCGCTACTTACCGGATCGCCGCGACCTGAACCGATATTTTCCCGGCAATCCGAACGGCAGCGCGGCGGCACGAATCGCACACGCACTTTTTACCGACATCATTAGCAATTGCGACGCCCTGGTCGATTTGCATACTGGCTCGTTCGAACGCGCCAACCTTCCGCAACTACGAGCCGACTTACGCAATCCCGACGTCGTGACGCTGACACACGGCTTCGGCGCGATGGTTGTACTACACAGCGCATCAACTGTCGGCACCTTGCGATACGCCGCGACACGCGCCGGAATTCCCGCAGTAACTGTCGAAGCAGGTGGACCATCGCAACTTGAACTAGCCGAGGTGAAGCACGGTGTAAAAGGCGTGGAGACTTTACTGACGACATTGGGTATGACTCGGCGCACGCGACTCTGGGGCAACCCTGAGCCCGTTTACTACGAATCCTCATGGGTACGAGCCGACAACGGCGGAATCCTGTTATCCGATGTATCGCTGGGCAGCTCGGTTCGCAAAGGCGACTTACTGGGTTCAATTACAGATCCGATGAGTAATGCCAGAACTGAAGTTCGCTCACCCTACTCCGGACGCATTATTGGCATGGCTCGCAATCAGGTTGTGATGCCCGGCTTCGCGGCATTCCACGTTGGTATTCAGACTGACGAAGTCAAAGTTATCGAAGAAGACACGATCATCGACGTCGCAGAAAAAGACGCCGGCGGTGGTTACGTGGACGGTATGTCCGAGTAAACTGCGGTCGTTATGTCCGCAGATCGAAAACCTCTCTCAAGTTATACGGCTCCCAAGTATTGGCCAACCTGGCTGGGCATGGGCCTGTTGCGCCTCGTCTGCATGCTACCGCACGCTTGGGCTTTGGCCATCGGACGCGTGATCGGCCGATTGGCGCACGCGCTCGTCGGATCACGGCGAGCAATAGTGCGACGTAATCTTGAATTGTGCTTTCCAGACTTGAGCGAAACGGAGCGCAATGCTCTGGCTTACAAGCACTTTCAGTCTTTGGGCATGATGCTCATCGAAATGGGCCTCGGGCGATGGGCAAGCGACAGGCATTTGGAGTCGATCACCCAAATTCGCGGTTTAGAGCACCTGCTCGAAGCGCAGGCACGCGGCCAAGGGGTGATTTTATTGGGCGCCCACTTTACGACCCTGGAGGTAAGCGGCCGCGTATTAGCGCTAAAAACCCCACCTTACGACGCCGTATATCGCAGGAACCGCAGTGACTTCATTACTGAATTGCAGCGCTCTGGCCGCGAGAGGTCGGCGGATACGACTATCGAAAAACGCGACATCAAACAAATGGTGCGCAGCCTTCGCGCGGGGCGAACCGTTTGGTATGCACCTGATCAGTCCTATTCCCGAAAAGGCTCTGAAGTCATAGAATTTTTCGGCACACCGACAATGCACGCAACCGCGGCCTCTACGCTGGCGCGGCTTGGGCGTGCTGTTACGATTCCATTTTTTCCGACCCGCCTTGAAGACGGCAGCTACGAAATAGTCATTTACCCACCGCTTGAGAACATTCCCAGCGACGATCTGGTTGCCGATACCCGCAGTTACCTGAGAGTTCTTGAACAACACATTGAGACCTGTCGGGATCAATACTTTTGGATCCATCGAAAGTTCAAAGATTTGCCGGAGGGCTATCCTGACTACTACGCCGATCTGGATGCGTTGAAATAACCTTCCAGTAGCTGCTCCCAATTCGCCGTGCGAAAGCGAATATTGGGATCCAGGCCAACCACCTTTTCTAGCGAGCGATGCAGACGACTGAGTGTTTGCTGCTGCCAGGGTCCGGGTACTTTGAGCGAACCCTTGTCGAAGTCGAGCATCCAGATGTCACCATCCTTATCGACCTGCACGTTGTAGGCATTCATGTCGGCGTGATACACGCCCGCTTCATGAAACTTCCATATTGCCGCACCAACGACTTGCCAAAAGGCTTCTCCGTGGTCAACCCCGGTAATGTATTCAGCCAGCGATACAACATCCGGAATACGTACGGTGATGATGTCAGCGGTATAAAACGTTCCGCGACGCCTGAATCTTGCCGCCGCCGGCCTGGGCACATTCATATTGTTTGCGGCCAGTTTGTCGAGCAGACGCCACTCCAGGAATGAACGGGTCAGATCTTCACCGGAGAACATGTAGGAGTCGCGAACGATTTTGCCGACCAATCCACCGCGCATATAGTGACGCAACACGAACTGCCGCGGAATATTGCCGACAAACACAGTGTTGCCGCGTCCGGCGGAGCGCAACGGTCCCGTCAATACTTCAGCGTGCGGCCAGCCTTGCGGCGTGAAACGTTCAGCCGAAATTTGGTTGATAATCGCCTTATCGTATAGGATGGCGCCGTTCTTAGTTCTCTCGACGGTTTCGGTCAACGGACCCGTCCTTCTCTCTTGTCTGATTTGATTCTACAAGCCGCGCCGACAAAAATATGCGTCATTCGCCTTTCGGCGATTGGTGATACCTGTCATGCGCTGGCTGCAGTGCGCCGACTGCAGGACAACTGGCCGGATGCTGCGATCACGTGGATCATCGGCAAAACGGAAGCGATGCTGCTGTCAGATATTCCTGACGTCGAGTTTATCATCTTCGACAAATCCAAAGGTCATCACGCCTATAAAGATGTGCAAGTAGCTCTGGGTGATCGGCAGTTTGACGTCGCATTGTGTATGCATGCATCAATGCGCGCCAACTTCTTATGCCGAAAAATTTCTGCACCGATTCGACTCGGCTACGATCGAGCCAGAGCGACCGATTTTCAATGGCTGTTTACCAATCGACGCATTGAGGCGGTCAAGGGGCAGCATGTGCTTGAGGCAATGATGTCGTTTGCTGCGGCAATAGGAGCAGAACCACAGCCCATCCGCTGGGACATTCCGCTCGACGCGGATGTCCGTGATTTTGCCGCGGACTTCAGGAGTCCTAATAAGCCACTGATTGTTATCAGCCCTTGCAGTAGTCAGCGCAGCCGGAATTTTCGTAACTGGAGTATCGACAACTATTCAGCTGCCATTTCTCACTTGGCCGGCAAGAAGTGTCGTGTAGTGCTTACGGGCGGGCGTAGCGATCTGGAAATCGAATACGGCGAGTCACTTGAAGCGCACGCAGCCGTCGATAACCTGATTGGCAAAACAACACTCAAGGAGGTCGCTGCCCTTATTGAAGCGGCAGACTTATTAATTTGCCCCGATTCGGGGCCGGCACATATGGCGACGGCGTTTGGCACGCCAGTTCTGGGATTGTATGCAAGCTCGAATCCCGAACGCACAGGCCCGTTCGCGTCTCGAGAACTGACGGTCAATCGGTACCCGGACGCCTGTGCCAAGTATCTTGGCAAATCAGTTGCTCAAATTCGCTGGGGACGACGTGTACGGCATGCGGACGTGATGAGCTTGATTTCAGTTGACGATGTCGTCGCGAAAATAGATCAGTTCTTCGATATCTAGACCAATCTTGCTAAACAATCCTGACTTGAATGTCTTTTACCGAAATATCTTTCAGACAACGTAAGTGACCTAACGGGCAATGCCGTTCAAAACAAGGGCTGCAATCCAGATCGAGCGTATGGATATCACGCTTCGCTGTCAGCGGTGGGGTGAACAGTGGAGACGATGAGCCGTAAATACCGTGCACGTGTGTTCCGACTGCGGCGGCTATGTGCATCAAGCCCGAATCATTGCTGACAACGCGTTCACATAGCGCCAGCAAGTCGACAACGTCAACCAGCGCTGTCTTGCCGCATAAATTGTGCGCGTGGCCTTGTTGTGAAATTGTGTCACCAGCGTCGACATCTTTGTCCGATCCCAAAACCCACACCGCGTAGCCGGAACTATCGAGGCGCTCAGCAAGCTCAGCGAAGTACTCCAGCGGCCAGCATTTCGCGGGGCCGTATTCCGCGCCTGGCATCATGGCGATGACAGGACGCGTCACGTCCAATGACAGCGCAGCAATCAATTGCTGCTGCCGTTCCGAGTCGACCAGAAGTGACGGATACGGGATCTCGGGAAGCGCTGCATCGCTCGCCACGCCAAGCGCCACGAACCGTTTCACGGTCTGATCAAGCTTCTTTGGGTCGAACGCTCGAATGTCGTTGATCAGCCAATAGCGAGATTCACCGCGAAACCCGCTTCGCACCGGAACGCCCGCAAGCCAGGGAATCAGGGCCGCCTTGAAGGATCGCGGCATAACAATCGCACGGTCATAGCTTTTCGCCCGAACCTCAGCAGCAATCCGCCGCCGTTTTCCCAGTCCGAATTCACCATGGCCGGTCTTCGAAGCTATACCCTCGCGGATTTCAGGCATGCGCGCGACGATCGGTAATGACCAGGCGGGTGCCAGAACATCCAATGCGCGATCAGGATTGCGCGATTTGAGGAGTTTGAAGAGCGACTGCGCCATGACCATGTCGCCCACCCATGACGGCCCGACGATCAGTGTCGAGTGACTAGACAATTTGCGACCTAAGTAATCTCTGCCAGATAGTCTTTCACTCCGTCCTCGACGGGACGAAATTCGACGTCACAGCCCGACCGTCGCAATTGCGTCAAATCCGCCTGGGTAAAACTCTGGTAGGCCCCTTCGAGATGATCCGGGAACGGCACGTAGCGTATTTTTCCTTTGCCGTGCCATTGAATAACGGCATTGGCAACATCGTTAAAACTCTGTGCCCGCCCTGAACCCGTATTGAAAATTCCTGATGATGAGGGGTTGTCCAGAAACCACATATTGACGTTACAGACGTCATCGATATAGACAAAATCGCGCAACTGTTCGCCGTCAGCGTAACCATCAGTGCCAGCGAAAAGAGCCGCCGCGCCCGTGTCGCGAATTTGATTGTTGAAATGATAGGCCACGCTGGCCATCGACCCCTTGTGTTGCTCGCGAGGACCGTAGACGTTGAAATAGCGCAAACCCACGACCTGGCTGTCCGACGCTTTGGTCACGCGTCGAACATAGCGGTCAAACTGCACCTTCGAGTAACCATAAACATTCAGCGGTACTTCAAATAAAGGGTCCTCAACGAACTCCTTCGATCCACCATAGACTGCGGCAGACGACGCATAAATAAACTGCGCTTTGTTATCCAGACAATGATGCAAAAGTTTCTGCGAGTAGCTGTAATTGTTCTGCATCATGTAGCGACCATCCCACTCGGTCGTTTCCGAACACGCGCCCTGATGCAATATTGCCTTGATGCCGCTTGCAAATCCCTTGTCCGAAGACAGGCGAGTGACGAACTCATCTTTATCAATATAATCCGCGATGGGAAAATCGGATATGTTCACGAACTTGTGACCGTCGGTCATTTCATCCACGACAATAACGTCATCGCAGCCACGCTCAATCAGCGTCCGAACCAGATTGCTACCTATGAATCCGGCGCCGCCGGTTACGATATGCACTTCGAGTTTATTCGTCCGCTGCCGTCATTAGATATTGCGCGCCGCAATACGGGCACTTGGCCTCACCGGTTTCCTCAACGGGAATGTAGACCTTGGGGTGCGAATTCCACAGATACATGCCGGGCATTGGGCAGCTCAACGGCAAGTCCTTTGGACGCACACCGTACTTATTCTGGGCATTCGCCGGAATCAGATTCTGATCGATGCTTCCTGCTCTAACTGCCACAGCTCTCTCTTCTTGTTAGTTGATTCGGCATCGAATTATAGGCGTCTCAGGCGAGCCAGTCATCCCAGAGTGCGGCGACGAACTCTCGCTCAGCCATAAAATCCTGCGGCCCGCACAAGGCTTTCCTCCCGTCCAGCACCAATCTATGTGCTTCGAGGCGATAGTCTTTATAGACATTCTGCGCTTTTTCACCGCTGCTGTTGCTAAGGATGCCGGCGGCGATCAGTGCATCGATCTGGCGAATGTTGTCGGAGAAAGATATCAGATCAGATTGCTTGTCCGCGTTTAACAGAACCAGGTACTGAACCAGAAATTCAATGTCGCCAATACCACCCTGCCCGTGTTTGAGGTCAAAGACCTCTGCATCGCTGCGATCGATTTCCTTGCGCATTCTTTTGCGCATCGAAATTACGTCGCTACGCAACTGATCGCGGCGTACCCGCGTGCGCAAGGTTTCCTTGCGGATACGCTCAAACTCCGCGGCAATCGAAGCACTTCCAGCAACAGCGCGCGCGCGCAGCAATGCCTGATGCTCCCACGTCCAGGCGTTCTCTTCCTGGTAGCGCTCGAACGCCTCTGTACTGGAAACCAGCAAGCCAGAGCGACCGTCCGGTCGCAAACGAGTATCTACTTCGTAGAGCTCGCC
>CAJQPL010000009.1 GCA_905480215.1 uncultured Woeseiaceae bacterium
GATCCCCGCCTTGCTTCCGGTTTCGTAGTATCTACGGAGGCCTTTATGCTTGAACGACTTGATCACCGAGATACTATAGCGTGTTGCGCATCACGCAACAATATGTCTTTCTGCTGAATGTGACCAGAAACGCATAAAAAAAGCCCCGCCGAAACGAGGCTTTTCAAGAATTGGTAGCGGGGGCAGGATTGACTCAGATCGGCTAAGGCCGATCTTCGGGGCTGCGCCCCGCCGGGCAAGCCGGCGTCCAAAACGCTCACGCGTTTTGTTGAACGAGGTTCCTCTCCTGATCCCCACACTGCCAAACAAAAAAGGGCCCCTCTTCGAGGGACCCTTGTTTGTTTGGTAGCGGGGGCAGGATTTGAACCGAGTATCGAGATTCGCAGAAAACGCAGACCTCAATGGATCAAGTTTAGTACGGGGTAGCCGCACAAGCCGGAGAACCTGAAGAACGTTCGGGGTTACCCCACACCCACCGACCACACCACGCAGCAAATTCTGCCCTCTCAAAACAAAAACGGTCGACCCTCTTTGAGGGCCGACCGTTTATGTTTTGGTAGCGGGGGCAGGATTTGAACCTGCGACCTTCGGGTTATGAGCCCGACGAGCTGCCAGACTGCTCCACCCCGCATCAGTGAACGGGATAGTACGCAGGCGGCTTCCGGTTTACAAGGGTTTCAGGCCAGTATTTGGATGCAGATTGCCAGCAGCCAGCCCGGTGCGATTCCGAGGCCTAGAACAGCTAGAGAATTGAGGCTCAGGACCACGCGAGTATCGGTGCTGGCCTGCAGGATTGCCTTATCTTTGGCTGCTTCGAAATACATGTACCAAATGACTCTGAGGTAATAATAGGCGCCTACAACGGACGCCAGAACCATCAGAATGGCCAGCCCGGTGTAACCACCGTCCACAACGGCACTAATAACATTTAACTTCGCAAAAAAACCAACAAATGGCGGTACGCCGGCCATACTAAACATGACAAACATCATCATCAGCGCAAACCACGGGCTGCGCGCGTTCAAACCCTTAAAATCGGCAATATTTTCCGCTTCATAACCACGTCGACTCAGCAGAATAATCATGCCAAAGGCCGCCGCCGCCGCAACAACGTAGGTCAATGTATAGAAAAGCGCTGCTGCATTGCCCTGCTCTGTTCCAACAAACAGAGCCAACATGATGAATCCCACGTGGGCAATAGTTGAATAGCCGAGCATGCGTTTGAGGTTGGTCTGTGCGATAGCGACAAAATTACCCACCAGCAAAGACAACACCGCAATGACCATTATCATCGCCGCCCAGGTATCGTGCAGCCCGCCCAGACCATCAACCAGAACCCTCAGGAACAGCGCAAGCGCTGCGAGCTTCGGCGCCGTGGCCAAATAGAGGGTCACGGGCGTTCTCGCACCCTGGTAAACGTCCGGTAGCCACATGTGAAATGGAACCGCGCCAAATTTGAAAGCGATACCGACGATCAAAAATGCGAGCCCGAACCACATTGGCAGGCTATTCAATGACGCGTCGGCACTGATCGCCGCAGCGATTTCATGGAACTGCAAACTACCGGTGACACCGTAAACCCAAGAGATCCCGTATAACAAACAGCCAGATGCGATCGCACCAAGAATAAAGTACTTCATCGCCGATTCGGCCGATGTGACGTTGTGCCTATCGATCGCAACCAATGCGTACATACTCAGCGCGAGCGTCTCGAGACCCAGATACATCGTCAGCATGCTGTTGGCAGACATCATAATCATCATGCCCAGCAAGCCGATTAAGCCCAGCAAGTAAAACTCGCCGCGATGAATTTCGTTGGCGCGCAGGTAATCTCGCGAGTAAAGAAACGCAATGGCGACGAAAATAACTGCTGCCATTTTCAAAATATTCGACAGTGGATCGCTTACGTAGCTACCGCTGAAGATCACGTTTCTGCCGTCAGGTGCGGACCAATGTATAACGATCAACATTATTCCCAATGACAATATACTCAGCCAGAATGTCAAGACTCTATGCTCGTCGTCGATAAACAGATCGGCGATCAGCACGCTGCAGATCAACCCCAGCAACGCCAGTTCAGGCGCAGCAACGAGATAATCCGCTATGCTCATTAAGTGTTCTGTCACAACTTGCTCCGCCCGACATGCTCTATTAGTTGTTCAATACTGACGTTCATCATGTCGACTAGCGGCGCTGGCCAAAGGCCCAGCAGGAGAACGCCAATAGCCAGAATAGTGAGAACGAGAAACTCGCGTCCATTCAGATCGGTGAGTTGCGCAACTTTCTCGTTGGCAACCTCGCCGTAAATAACGCGTTTGATCATCCATAGCGTATACGCCGCACCCAGAATTAAGGTACTGGCCGCCAGGAACGCATACCAGAAGTTCGCTTTAAAACTCGCCACGATCACCATGAATTCACCGACAAAACCTGACGTTCCCGGTAAGCCGGCGTTTGCCATTGCAAACAACACCATAAACGCCGCGTAAGTAGGCATGGTATTCGCAACACCACCATAGTCAGCGATCTCACGACTGTGCACGCGGTCGTACAAGACGCCGACACACAGGAACATGGCGCCAGAGATCAGTCCATGAGAGATCATTTGCACCATGCCACCCGCTATACCCAAACCGGCGCCAGAGCCATCAAACGACCAGAGAATAAATACGCCGAGAGTTACGAAGCCCATGTGTGCGATCGACGAGTAGGCAATAAGCTTCTTCATGTCTTTCTGCATGAGAGCCACAAAACCAATATAGACCACGGCGATCAGGGACAGAGCAATCATCATCGACGAAAAGTATTCACTACCGTCGGGCACGATCGGCAAAGACAACCGAACAAAACCATAGCCACCCATCTTCAACATGATCGCCGCAAGGATCACAGACCCTCCCGTCGGTGCCTCAACGTGAGCATCGGGCAACCAGGTATGTACTGGCCACATCGGTACCTTTACCGCAAACGCCAGTAAGAAAGCGACGAATATCAACTTCTGAGCAGTCAGCGTTAGCGGTGCGTCCATAAAGCCGAACAAGTCGAATCCACCGGTCTGACCGTAGAGGTAGATGAAGGCAACCAACATCAGGACCGAACCAAGAAAGGTATACAGAAAGAACTTTAGCGTTGCATATACGCGCCGGACTCCGCCCCAAATTCCGATAATCAGGAACATTGGAATCAGCATCGCTTCCCAGAAGACGTAAAACAACAATGCGTCCAATGCCGAGAACACGCCGACCATCAGGCCCTCAAGTATCAGGAAGGCAGCAAAGTACTGTGCCGGGCGACTCTTGATGGTGTCCCAGCCTGCTACGACAACAAGAGGTGTAATAAATGTTGTGAGCAGAATCAATGGCGCGGAGATGCCGTCAACACCAAGGGAATAGAATACATTGAGTGATGGAACCCAGCTGACCTTCTCGACAAACTGCATACCTGTCGCGGCATTGTCGAAGCTCATGTAAAGCAACACGCTAAAGACGAAAGTCACAGCCGTTACGATCAAAGCTGCGATTCGCATTATACCGGCGCGCGCTGACGTCGCATCGCCCTCATCACCAATAACGATCAATGCTGCCCCACCGATTATCGGTAACCAGATCAGTATGCTTAGCAAGTGTTGCGTTAATTCCATGTTCGTCCCTGACCTATCGCAACCAGATCAGCCAACCGAGCAAAGCGGTCAGTCCAATAATCATTGCGAAAGCGTAGGTGTAGAGATAGCCGGTCTGAATCTGCCGCAGTACTCCGGCAAGACGCCCGACAGTCTTTGCCGTTCCGTTGACGAGCACGCCATCAATTAAGAATTCATCGCCCTTCTTCCACAGGAACTGCCCAAACTGTCGTCCGCCCCCGGCAAAGCCCTTGATCCAAAGATCATCGAAGTAGTATTTGCGATCGAGAACATTGTAGACGCCCGGCAATCTGTCCTTAATGGTCTGCGGAACATCCGGTCGCTTGAGGTACAAGAACCACGCTGTCAGCGTACCTGCAGCTGCAAGGTAAAACACCGGTGACTTGTAGATGTGCGTGACGAGAGCCCAACTACCGTGCCAGAACGTATCACCCAAGTGAGCAACGACATCCTTGCTCTCGGTAACAAATATGGCCTCACCAAAATAATTGCCAAACAGAACCGGTCCGACGGTGAACCAACCAATGATAGCCGATGGAATCGCCAACAGAATCAAAGGAGCAGTAACCACGGTCGGCGTTTCATGCAGATGCGATTTAGTCTCTGCATCCATTCGCTCCTTCCCATGGAACACGAGGAAGAACATGCGGAAGGAATACAGCGCCGTCACAAATACGCCGAGCAATACGCTTAGATACGCGATCCAGTAAACCGCGCCCTGCCCGTGCCAATGTGACTCTTTAACCGCCTCGATCAACAAATCCTTAGAGAAGAAGCCAGACGATCCTGGAAATCCGATGAGGGCTAATGTGCCAATCAACGAAGTCCAATAGGTAATCGGCATGTACTTCTTAAGTCCACCCATTTTGCGGATGTCCTGCTCATGATGCATCGCGATAATCACCGATCCGGCTGCCAGGAACAGCAGCGCCTTAAAGAAGGCATGCGTCATAAGATGAAAGATTGCGGCGCTGTAAGCAGAAGCACCCAGTGCCACCGTCATATAACCCAATTGCGACAGTGTGGAATAGGCAACGACTCGTTTGATATCGTTCTGCACGATACCCAGCAGACCCATGAAGAACGCGGTAATAGAACCGATCACGATGACTACAGCCAAGGCCGTTGTCGACAGTTCGAACAACGGCGACATGCGCGCCACCATGAAGATACCGGCAGTTACCATCGTAGCGGCATGGATAAGCGCGGAGATGGGTGTCGGGCCTTCCATAGAGTCTGGCAACCAGACATGCAGTGGCGCCTGTGCCGATTTACCCATAGCGCCGATGAATAACAGAATACAGATGACGGTCATCGCGTTCCACGGTGTACCTGAGAAGACTTCAATATTTTGTGCCGCGACGTTATCGGCGCTTGCGAAGACTTCGGCATAGTCGAGTGAACCCGTGAACATGACAACGCCGGCAATACCCAGGATAAAACCGAAATCGCCAACGCGGTTAACCAGGAAAGCCTTAAGGTTGGCAAAAATGGCTGTTTCTTTCTTATACCAGAAGCCAATGAGGAGATAGGACACCAGGCCCACCGCTTCCCAACCGAAAAATAATTGCAGGAAATTGTTGGACATGACCAGCATCAGCATCGCGAAAGTGAACAACGAGATGTAACTGAAGAAGCGCTGGTAGCCAGGGTCATCGTGCATGTAACCGATGGTGTAGATATGCACCATCAACGAGACGAAGGTTACGACGCACATCATGAGGGCAGTGAGGCGATCGACCAGAAAGCCAACCTTCATATGCAGGCCATCGGTCATGGCCCAGGTGTAGACGTCAATATTCTCGGCAGGCGCCCCGCCCCAAAACAAATTCTTGAGAACGATTAGCGACAACAGACACGCTGTACCGACACCCGCAATTGTCACCCAGTGAGCCCCGGCGCGGCCAATACTTTTGCCTGCGAGCCCAGCGATGATCGCTGCCGCAAGCGGTGCCAGTACAATTATCAGGTAATAGTTGTACATATCAGCCTTTCAACGTATTCAGTTCTTGCACGGCAATCGAGCGCCGGTTGCGGAACAGAACGACAAGAATGGCCAAGCCAATCGCAGCTTCCGCTGCCGCTACCGTCAAGATAAAGAACACAAAGACCTGGCCGGTCTCGTCGCCCAGATATCTTGAGAATGCGATGAAGTTAAAATTGACCGCCAATAGCATCAGCTCAATACACATCAGCAACAAAATCAGATTGCGACGATTGATAATGATTCCAGCGAGGCTCAATACGAACAGCATGGCCGCCAGGGTTAAATAGTGCTCGAGACCAATCATTGCTTCTTCTCCGCATCCATTTTAACGATGCGCACACGGTCTTTAGCTCGTACGGCAACCTGCTTATTGATGTCCTGAACTTTGATTCCGGGTCGTTTGCGCATGGTCAGCGTTATTGCAGCGACAATTGCCAGCAATAAGATTACCGCCGCAATTTCAAAGGCGTAGACATGCTCCGTATACAACACCGCGCCCAGCGCTTTGGTATTGCTGTATCCCTCCGCTGTGGCGGCGAACCCACCGGTAATACCAACGCCTTCACTGCGCAGCCAGATCAGCTGCATTAGCTCGTACGCCATCAGCAAAGCAATGCCTATGCCCAGAGGAGCGAATCGCGTTAAGCCGCGCTTCGCGGCCTCAATATTCACTTCCAGCATCATGACAACGAACAAAAACAAGACCATCACGGCACCGACGTAGACGAGCACCAGCACGATCGCCAAAAATTCTGCCTCTGCCATTAACCACAGCACTGCGCTCTGGAAGAAGGTCAGCACCAGAAACATAACTGAATGCACCGGGTTGCGCGAAAACACAACGCCTGCGGCTGCACCGAGCATGACCAGTGCGAATGAATAAAAGAGAACCGTATGCAACATAGTCTTCTGCGCTACCTGTACTTCGCGTCTGCGGCTTTGTCGGCCGAAATCATGGCATCGTACTTATCACCAACCGCGAGCAACTTGTCTTTGGTCATGATGTTCTCACCGGGTTTTTCCATGTGGTACTCGTGAATACGCGTTTCAACAATCGCATCAACCGGGCACGCCTCTTCGCAAAAGCCGCAATAAATGCATTTGAACAAATCGATGTCATAGCGCGCTGTTCGCCGTGTCCCATCGTCGCTGACCTCCGACTCAATCGTGATCGCAAGCGCTGGGCAGACCGCTTCGCACAACTTACACGCGATGCAACGTTCTTCACCGTTGGGGTAGCGACGCAATGCATGCAAACCGC
This sequence comes from uncultured Woeseiaceae bacterium, assembly GCA_905480215.1. Lineage (GTDB taxonomy): Bacteria > Pseudomonadota > Gammaproteobacteria > Steroidobacterales > Woeseiaceae > UBA1847. Next base: position 6,889 of record CAJQPL010000009.1, read on the forward strand.
GAAAGCGATGTGATTGCGGCGTTTTCTCTTCCGGATACTCAAGCGTCACGCTCTTCTTGAAGAATTGACGCAGCGTTACCGACAAGCCCTTCAACAGCTCCCATAACGCAAACGTTTTTACGTAGCTCGAAAATTGACTCATCGTCTTAAGCGCTCAGTCCTGACCATGGACCGATCTGGAACCAGGCCATAGCCCCTTCCACGGCGATCCAGATGATCGTTACAGGTATGAATATCTTCCAGCCCAAACGCATGATTTGGTCATAACGGTAGCGCGGAAATGTCGCGCGGAACCAGAAGAACGTGTACATAAAAATGCACATTTTGGCGAACAGCCAGTGCAGGCCGCCAGTTACAAGCAGACCAATGACCGGGACATCGGCAAGCGGTGCCAAGAATGACAATCCTTCGAATGGCGATGCCCAACCACCGAGAAAGAAAATTGCGGTCAATGTTGAGATGAGAACCATGTTTGCGTATTCAGCAAGGAAGAACAGCGCGAATGCGACCCCCGAATACTCAACGTGAAAACCGGCGACGATCTCGGATTCGCCTTCGGCGACATCAAACGGGGCACGGTTTGTTTCCGCCACACCCGAGATCCAATAGACAACGAATAATGGAAACAAAGGAATCAGGAACCATTGACTAACGCCGCCCGCTTGCGCCAAGACCAGGTCGCCGAGGTTTAAACTGCCACCGGCCATTAGTACACCCACGAGTGCAAAACCCATGGCAATTTCATACGCGACGATCTGAGCAGCCGAACGCATGGCGCCTAATAAAGCGTATTTCGAGTTGGTCGCCCAACCAGCGAGAATTACGCCGTAAACACCAACCGATGTCAGTGCGAGTACGTACAACAAGCCGGCATTAATATCGGCAATGACATACCAGTCATTAAGTGGAATGACCGCCCAGGTAGCGAGCGCGGGTATCAAAGACAATAGCGGCGCGATGACGAACAGGAACCGGCTCGATTGCGACGGTACCACCACTTCCTTGATAACTAACTTAATGACATCAGCGAACGGCTGACCAAGTCCGAACGGGCCAACCCTGTTCGGGCCAACTCGCGACTGCATACGGCCAATCACTTTGCGCTCGAAATAGGTGGAAAACGCAACGATCAAGATCACGCCTATGGTGACGAACAGGATTTTCCACGTCGTAATGGTTAAATACTGAAACCAGTCCGGTAGCGTATAAAAATACGCAAGCATCGCGTTGAAGATGTTAACGACGAACTGTGGGATCAGTGCACTCACTAGCGCTCGTCCGCGATTCGTTTTGCAGACAACGTTTGCTGCAAGGCATGAGCGCGCCGCACCATACTATCTACGGAGTACAGCGGTGTATCGATTTCCTGATCCGGCGCATCGGCACCGTTGGGCTTTGCTACCACGCTAGCAGCATCATAGTACCCTGCAGCGGTGTCGCTCAGCGATTCTCTGGCTGTAGAAAGAATTTCTTCACTGCTTACAAAATCAAAGCCTTCCGCATCCGTCAAATTGCCGAGTACCCGGAGTACTTTCCAGCATGGCCGCGCTTCCCCAACCGGGTTAGCGACGCCAGAGAAACTCTGCCAGGTACCCGCAACATTCACGTACGTGCCTGATGTTTCGGCAAACGTACCGATGGGCAACAATAAATCCGCTGCTTCAAGCAAGCCTTCCGAAATATAGGAAGTCAAAGCAATAACATGCTTTTGCTCGGACAATTTTCTAACAGCATCGCTGCTTGCATGAATATCAGAATCGGGTTCGACGTTCACCAGCATGATGGACTCGAGCTCACCCTCAAGCATCGCAGCCACATCGAGTCCAGCCTCCTTGCGCGCGGCACCTGCAGCCTGTCGATGCGGTAGCAGCCCCGCCAGGCTTGCGCCCGCAGAATTGGCTCCTTCCGTAATGCTGCCGACCTTCGCTCCGGTCAGTTCGCCGATTACCGCGGCCAGCGCACGAACCGCAGAATAAGCGGCATGCCGTCCAGCAATATTGCCCAGAAGCAGCAAGGCATCGTCGGCATCTGCCAAACTGGCCGCTATACGCTTATCGGCATCACTGGCTGTAACGTCTTTGCAAATGGATGCAACTGACGCATGCATATCTTTACCGTCCGCCGCCGCTACCGCAATTCCGGCCAGAAGTGAAACCAAACCGTTGCCAGAGATGTAATCAGCAACATCAAAGAAGTATTCGTACTCGCTGGCGTTTGCGAAACTGACCTTTGCACCTTGCAAAGAGGCCTTACGCAAACGGTGGGCAATGATCGGTGCTTCGTTTCGAATGTTTGAGCCCGCCACCAGGATTGCGCCCTGAGACTCAAGTGCCTCAATGCTGCAGCCAAGACCTTCATATACAGGGTCCGCATCTTGATTTGATGTATCGCGTCGCGCGATGCGGTGATCGAGATTGTTCGTGCCCAGATGAGATGCCAACTGAGAAAGCAGATAAGCCTCCTCAACGGTCATGTTCGGCGACGCGATAATTCCGGTTTTGTCGCTATCAGCCGCACTCAGGACTTCGGCAGCCAATGACAGCGCATCAGCCCAATCAATATCTCGCCATTCACCATTTTCCTTCAGTCTTGGAGTCTGCAAACGCTCTGCGCTGTAGATGGCCTCGTAGCTGAAGCGGTCTCGATCGGAAATCCAGGTTTCATTGATCGATTCATTATCACGCGGAACAATGCGTTTAACCGTACCGCGAAGAACATGCGCATAGAGATTTGAACCCACACAGTCATGCGGAGAAATAGTCGCACGTTGCTCCATCTCCCAAGCGCGGGCGCTATATCGATACGGCTTGTTGTTCAACGCACCTACCGGGCATAGATCGATAATATTTGCCGATAGTTCATGATCAACATTTTCCTCAACGTAGGTCGAAATCTTCACGTTCTCGCCGCGCTCGATTGTTCCCAATTGCGGCTTGCCCTGCACTTCATCGCCAAAGCGAACGCAGCGAGTACAATGAATGCAGCGCGTCATGTCTGTCGAAACTAATGGTCCGATGTCTTTATCTTTTACGACTCGCTTGCCGTCGTTGTAACGTGAAACATCACGCCCATAGCCCATTGCCAAATCCTGCAACTCGCACTCACCGCCCTGATCACAAATCGGGCAATCAAGCGGATGGTTGATCAACAGGAATTCCATAGTCGCTTTCTGTGCCGATATAGCACGCGGCGATTTGGTAAAGATCTTCATGCCTTCCGCTATTGGCTGTGCACAGGCAGGAATCGGCTTCGGCGCGCCTTCAATATCTACCAGGCACATGCGGCAGTTGGCGGCTATGCTGAGTTTTTCGTGATAACAAAATCGCGGTACGTACGCACCGACATGATCAGTTACTTCGATAACCATCTGACCACGTCGCCCTTCAACCGGCTTGCCGTCAACTTCAATGTTTACAATATCGTCACTCATGGCGATTACGCGGCAGCCCTTGATGGATCATCGACGATACTGCGACCGTTATTACGGACCATGTATTCGAACTCATGAATGTAATGTTTTAGAAAACTTTGCACCGGCCACGCTGCTGCATCGCCAAGCGCGCAAATCGTATGCCCCTCAATCTTGTTGGCGACATCAACCAGCTTCTCGAGATCAGCTTCCTCACCCTTGCCTTCAACGATGCGCGTTAACATACGATACAACCAGCCAGTGCCTTCACGACATGGTGTGCATTGGCCACACGACTCAGCCATATAGAATCGCGCGATACGACGTAAGACCTTGACCATGCAAGTATCCTCATCCATGACGATAACCGCACCCGTGCCGAATGATGACCCCGCTTGCTGCAGTGAATTGAAATCCATCGTGCAATCCATGATCACTTCAGCCGGTAATACTTTGCAGGATGAACCACCGGGAATGACAGCCTTCAACTTCTTGCCACCCAGCACGCCACCACAGATATCGTTGAGAAGATCCTTAAACGGAATTCCCATCGGCAACTCGTAGTTGCCCGGTTTTTCAACGTGTCCAGACACCGCAAAAATTGCTGTACCGCCGGAACCCTCTGGCCCTAAAGCGGCAAACCACGCCGCACCCTTACGCAGGATTGTTGGGACACTGGCCAGACTTTGCGTGTTGTTAATTGTTGTTGGTTTACCGTAGAGGCCGAAGTTTGCAGGGAACGGTGGTTTAAAACGCGGTCGCCCCTGTTTCCCTTCGAGCGATTCGAGCAGCGCGGTCTCTTCTCCGCAAATGTATGCACCTGCACCAACGAAGGTGTAGAGATCAAAATCGATACCCGAGCCCTGAATATCATTTCCGAGCAGCCCTGCCTCATACGCCTCTTTAACGGCGGCTTCAAAGCGCGGCACTGGCTCGTCGAGAAACTCTCCACGTATGTAGTTATAAGCAACTGTCGCGCCCATCGCATAGGCCGCGATGGCCATTCCCTCAACCAGCGCATGCGGGTTATATCGCAACAGATCGCGATCGTGGCAAGTTCCCGGTTCACTTTCGTCAGAATTGCAGACCAGGTATTTCTGCCCTTCTGCATCTCGAGGCATGAAGCTCCATTTCAATCCGGTTGGAAAACCGGCGCCGCCACGGCCACGTAAACCAGATGCTTTCACTTCTTCTATAATCTGTTCCGGCGATAGCTCGCCGGCAAGAACCTTACGCCAAGACTGATAACCATCGTCTTTCTCGTAAGTCGCAAGCGTCCACGATTCGTCGGATCCCAACGTATGGAAACAAACCTGATTATGTTCGTAGGCCATTATTCCAATCCGTCCAGAATTTCATCGACCTGCTGGGTCGAGAGGTTCTCGTGGTATTTGTGATTCACCATCATTGCGGGTGCTCCACAACAGGCGGCGATACATTCTTCTTCCATCTTCAGGAAAATACGGCCATCGTCCGTGCTCTCACCAAGCTTCACACCGAGTCTAGCCTCGACGTGCTCTACGATGTCCTCAGCGCCGCGCAACATACACGAAATGTTGGTGCAAATTGCAACCTCATTTCTGCCAACCTCACGAGTTTGGAACATCGAATAGAACGTGCCGACTTCGTAAACCTGGATCGTAGGCAAGTCGAGATACTCAGCGACAGCATTCATGTGTTCCGCCGTTATGAATCCCTTGTTCTCATGCTGAACAGCATGCAATGCACTAATCACAGCCGATCGTTGTCGATCTGCAGGAAACCGAGCACGCCAGTGGTCGATTTCATCCCTCACGTGCGCTGAAAGTTCATAACTCATCGGTCAACCTCACCGAACACGATGTCCTGGGTACCAATGACGGCAACAACATCCGCCAACATGTGTCCTTCCACCATTTCTGACATAGCGGACAAATGTGCAAAACCTGCAGCCCGAATTTTCACTCGGTAAGGTTTATTGGCACCATCGGAAATGATGTAAACGCCAAACTCACCCTTAGGATGTTCAATAGCCGCATACGCTTCGCCTTCCGGTACGCAATAGCCTTCTGTAAACAATTTGAAGTGATGAATAAGCGACTCCATATCGTCCTTCATCTCGACGCGAGTCGGTGGCGTGATCTTGTGATCCTCCGCAATGACTGGACCAGGGTTCACGCGCAACCAATCTATGCACTGCTTGATAATTCGATTCGACTGGCGCATCTCTTCGACTCGAACCAGGTAACGGTCGTAACAGTCGCCGTTAACACCGACTGGAATGTCGAAGTCCATGAGGTCATAAACTTCATACGGCTGTTTCTTGCGCAGATCCCATTCGACACCTGAGCCGCGCAGCATCGGACCGGTAAAACCAAGTTGCATCGCCCGTTCTGGTGAAACGACAGCGATATTGACTGTGCGTTGTTTCCAAATCCGATTATCGGTTAACAAGGTTTCGTACTCATCGACGCAAGCAGGAAAACGCACCGTAAAGTCCTCGATGAAATCGAGCATGGAACCTTCGCGAGCGGTGTTCATTCGGTCCAGTTCTTTCTTGCCACGAAATTTTGATTCGGCGTACTTCGGCATCGTCTCCGGCAGATCACGATAAACGCCACCAGGCCTATAGTAGGTAGCGTGCATACGGGTTCCGGATACGGCCTCGTAGCAATCCATCAAATCTTCACGTTCCCGGAAGCAATACAGGAACATTGTCATTGCACCGATATCAAGACCGTGCGCACCGAGCCACATCAGGTGATTAAGAATGCGTGTTATTTCATCGAACATGACACGAATGTATTGCGCACGCGTTGGTACTTCTACGCCGAGCAACTTCTCAATTGCCATGACATAGCCGTGCTCGTTACACATCATCGAAACATAGTCGAGTCGATCCATGTAGCCGATGCTTTGATTGTACGGTTTGCTCTCCACCAACTTCTCGGTTCCACGGTGTAACAGGCCAACGTGTGGATCCGCTTTTTGAATGGTCTCGCCTTCAATTTCCAACACCAGTCGTAACACACCGTGTGCCGCTGGATGCTGTGGTCCGAAATTCATCGTATAGCTTTGAATCTCAGCCATTGTCAGCACCATCCTTGAGGTCAGCCGAGTAGCGATTGTCATCACGAATGACACGCGGGACCAGCGTTCGCGGCTCGATGCTTACCGGCTTGTACACTACCCGGCCTTCGTCCGCGTCATAGCTGACCTCGACGTTACCCATGATAGGAAAATCCTTGCGGAACGGATGCCCAATGAATCCGTAGTCCGTCAATACACGGCGTAAGTCCGGATGCCCATCGAATAGAATGCCGAACATATCGAACGCCTCACGTTCAAACCAGTTAGCGCCGTTCCAGATATCGACCACCGATCGAACTACGGGTGGATTAGCGGTTCCCGTGAAAACGCGCAAGCGCAGCCGCAAATTATTCTGGACAGACAGCAAGTGATACACGACGGCAAATCGTCGCGGCTCGAATTCATCGGCTTCGTCGAGAACAACTGATGGGCGTTCAACACCACGGCTAAAACCAGTACCGGTAGCACTGTTGGTAACCCATTCGTCGCTGCCATAGTCCAAATAGTCGACGCCACAAACATCAATCAACATCTCGAAGCCGAAATCGGCTTCATTACGCAGCCCCGTTGCAACCTTGATCAGGTCGTCTTTGTCGACCTCAAAGGTGAGTTCCCGGCACGTGGAGGCGACGCGTTCAACCTGATCGCCGAAGCGAGCTTCGATTCGAGTCGCGAGTGTTTCGTAAGGGTTAATCATGGCGTAGTCATAGCGGACAATTTATGAACGTGCGATCGTGCTCGTGCGACGTATTTTGTTTTGCAACTGGATGAGACCGTAGATCAAAGCCTCAGCCGTCGGCGGGCAACCGGGAACATAAACGTCCACCGGAACTATGCGGTCACAACCCCTGACCACAGCATAAGAATAATGGTAGTAACCGCCGCCGTTTGCGCACGAACCCATCGACACTACCCAACGGGGTTCCGGCATTTGGTCGTAAACCTTGCGCAGCGCCGGTGCCATTTTATTAGTTAGAGTTCCTGCGACAATCATGCAATCCGATTGGCGCGGACTGGGTCTGAAAATAATGCCAAAGCGATCCAGATCATAGCGTGCCGCGCCAGCTTGCATCATTTCAACAGCACAGCAAGCCAGGCCAAACGTCATTGGCCAGAGCGAGCCCGTGCGCGCCCAATTCATGACGTTATCCACGCCAGTTACAACAAAGCCCTTCTTTTGCAAACTGCCACCGGCCGCGGTCGCTTGCTCAGTTGCTGTCGCTGCGCTGTCCGTATTTGTCAGTCCCACTCGAGCGCCCCTTTCTTCCATTCGTAAATAAAGCCCACAACCAGAATGGCCAGGAACAAGGCCATAGCAAGCAGACCGAATTTGCCGACTGAGTCCAAAGACACCGCCCAAGGAAACAAGAACGCAATCTCCAGGTCGAAAATGATGAACAAAATTGCTACCAGGTAATAGCGAACATCGAATTTCATTCGAGAGTCGTCAAAGGCTTCAAAACCACACTCATAAGGCGACAGTTTTTCATCGTCCTTGGAGCCCCGCCCGATCAAGAAACCGAGTCCTAGCAGCAATATGCCTATGCCGCCGGCGATACCGAGAAATATGAGAATGGGTAGATATTCTTGGAGCATGGTTTGTTTTTGAACTCTGATTAAAACAGGACAGTTATTACACTCAATTCTGGGCCGCATTGTATCAGCCAATGACGCGCCGAATACAGCCTTTCGCGGGCAAAAAAAATCGGCCGATGGCGCTAGTGCGCCATCTGGCCGAATTGATCATTTGGTGCTCTGGGCGAGACTCGAACTCGCACGGCTCGCGCCACTGCCCCCTCAAGACAGCGTGTCTACCAATTCCACCACCAGAGCGTTATTTAGTTTGACTATTTCCCTTCAGAAGCCTCATTGCCTTCGTCAGCCGGAATTTCGTCGTCAATAGATGGTGCTTCGAGGGCCGGCATATCAACTGTCTCGTCGATAGCATTCTCACCAAGATCAAGTGCCGGCATGTCGGATTCCGGCAAAGCCGTCTCTTCAACAACAGACGCTTCTTCGATCAAGCTACTTGGCACCGACGCTCCCTGACTACTCAGATAGGCCAACGTCAGGCTGGTAATGAAAAATGCCGTCGCACACACAGCAGTTGCGCGAGAAAAGAAGCTGCCTGAACCTCGCGCACCGAAAACCGTACCGGAAGCACCAGCGCCAAACGCTGCACCTGCATCTGCACCTTTACCGCGCTGCAGTAAGACCAACGCGATAATCATTAGTGCGATCAAGGTATGCGTAATTAGGACTGCTTTTTGAACTGTATCCATTAAATTCTCAATTGAAGCTTTAAGACTGGACCGCCGCTGCGGCGATCGCCAGAAAATCACTTGCCTTTAACGATGCGCCGCCAATGAGACCACCATCGATATCCGGCATCCCCAGCAACCCCGGCGCATTATCACCCTTCATGCTGCCGCCGTACAAAATTTGTATCTTTTCGGCCAATCCGACATCCAGGCCGGCCAGCCGAGCGCGAATATGCTTGTGCACATCCTGCGCTTGCTCTGGAGTTGCCGTCATACCCGTGCCGATTGCCCATACAGGCTCATAAGCAATGACAGCATCCTCAAATGCGCTGACGCCCGCCATATCTACCACGGCATCAAATTGGCGATCAATAACCTCTGCAGTGGTGCCCGCTTCTCGCTCTTCAAGCGTCTCACCCAGGCACAGTATGGGTATCATTCCGGCACTCTGAGTCGCCATAAACTTCGCAGCCACTGCATCATCGGTCTCGCCATACAGAGCACGTCGTTCAGAGTGTCCGACAATCACGAATTCGCAGCCGACATCCTTTAGCATCGACGGCGCGGTTTCACCGGTAAACGCACCACTCTCCCTGTCAGAGACATTCTGCGCGCCGAGCGCCACATTGCTGCCTTGCAAAATGTCGCCAACCATCGCCAGATAAGGAAACGGCGGGCATACCAAGAGGCGAAATCCACCGCCCTGCGGAACGCCTTCGACAATGCCAGAAGCCAGTTCGGCATTGGCAGCAATGCTGCCATTCATTTTCCAGTTGCCGGCAACCAGGAAGTCGCGCATATCTTAAGTTTCCGCAGGCGTAAAAGGCGCGCAAGGATACCGGGCCTTTCCCGGCAAATCAACGCACTTCGGGGGTTCGAGAGCTCGTTAGGCGGCTGATTTTGCCACAACCGAGGCCAGGCGGTTGGCAATACTTACGACCTGATCATGATCTTCACCCTCCACCATCACGCGAATCACTGGTTCGGTGCCAGATGCCCGCAATATGATGCGTCCTGATTCCGCCAGTTCAGACTCCGCAGCCGTTACTGCAGCCTGTATTTCGCTCGATGAATCCGGGTCCAGACGCTGTTCAGTACGGACATTCACCATCGTCTGCGGGAACTTAGACATACCGGCAACCAACTCCGACAGTGGCTTACCGCTGGTTTTCATGATCTCCAAGACCTGCAGCGCGCATATCAAGCCGTCACCGGTCGTAGTTTTGTCCAATACGATCATGTGTCCGGAGGTCTCACCGCCAATTACACCGCCTGATTCCCGCAAGGCTTCAAGGACGTATCGATCACCCACATTGGCACGCCGAAAATCAATGTTCTGTGCTTTGAGCGCTTTCTCCAGCCCGAGATTGCTCATTACAGTACCGACGACCGGTCCTACCAGACTGCCATTTTGCTGCCTGGCAGTGGCTAGAACGTATAACAGCTGATCACCATCGATGAGCTTGCCATCTTCGTCGACCATCACGAGTCGATCACCATCGCCATCGAGCGCAACGCCCACGTCAGCTCTTAGAACCGGGACTGTAAGTTGCAACAGGTCGGGCTTAGTCGATCCACAGGCATCGTTAATGTTCTTGCCGTTAGGAGAGCAGCCGATCGGAATGACCTCGGCGCCCAGATTAGTCAGGGTCCTGGGGCCTACTTTGTAGCCGGCGCCGTTTGCGCCGTCGAAGACAACTTTCAGACCCGACAAGTTCACACCTTTCTTCACCGTGGACGCACAAAACTCCTCATATCGTATTCTCGCAGTGTCTATGCGTTTTGCTTTGCCCAAGGACTGCGATTCGAGAGTAATCGCCGAATCCTTCAGGCGCTCCTCAATTTCATACTCGATTTCGTCGGTCAATTTCGAACCCGAGCGATCGAAGAATTTTATTCCGTTGTCCGAGTACGCGTTGTGTGATGCGCTAATCACAACACCGAGGTCCGCCTCAAACTCCTGCGTCAGTCTTGCAATACCGGGTGTTGGCAATGGTCCAATCAACAACACATCGGCTCCAGCGGCAACAAATCCAGCTTCCAGCGCGGACTCAAACATATAGCCAGACAGTCGCGTGTCTTTGCCGATGACAACCGTTCCACCCGCTGGCACCAATACCTGCGCCGCGGCACTCGCCAATCGCATTGCAAAGTCGGCGGTCATCGGGTCTTTGCCGACCGTTCCCCGAACACCATCTGTTCCGAAATACTTTTTGCTCATATTGCTGCTTCCATAACTGCACTTACGATTCGCAATGCGTCGACCGTTTCGCCAACGTCATGTGCGCGCACTATTGCGGCGCCATTTAGCACCGCTATCGTCGCGGCAGAGAGACTCGCTGGCAGGCGTGCATCGACGCCTTTGCCTGTAAGGTCACCCAAACTTCTCTTTCGCGACAATCCCACCAGCACTGGCAATCCCAATTGCTGCAATGTTCGCAGGTTTGCCAGTAATTCGACATTGTGAGCAAGCGCCTTGCCAAAGCCGAAACCCGGATCTACAACTATTTGCTCGCGCCTGATGCCAGCCTGAACACATTGTGCAACGCGCTCACTGAGAAATGCTGTGACATCGGCCGCAACATCAGCATAAATCGGGGAATTCTGCATCGTTCGAGGCTGGCCCTGCATATGCATCAGGCAAACCGGCACGTTCAGCCTGGCCGCCTCCTGCAAAGCACCGGGTGCCTGTAATGCCATAACATCGTTGATCATCAACGCACCTGCGGCGACGGCTTCGCGCATCACCTCAGGTTTGCTGGTATCGATTGATATGGGTAGATCGACGACTTTTCTAACGGCCTCAATAACCGGAATGACTCGCTGCAACTCCTCTGCGAGACTAACGTCAAGCGCCCCCGGCCGCGTGGATTCGCCACCAATATCCAGCAGCGATGCGCCAGCGGCCGCCATTGATCGCGCCTGCGCGCAGGCCGCTTCAACGCTGTTGAGCTTGCCGCCATCAGAAAATGAATCGGGCGTGATATTGAGAATCCCCATCACCGCTGGGGACTGCAAGCTCAGAGAGCCCAGCATTAGCAAGCGACTAGTGCTCTTGTGCTGGGCCACCAATACCGCCAGCCGCGTCATCGGTCTCAGCTGTGGCTGAGCCGTCGTCGGGGCGCTTCGGATCGACTGAATGGTCGCTCCAGTCCTTCGGCTCGCGTGGCTCTATGCCATCCATGATGTCCTTAATCTGATCACTATCGATGGTCTCGTACTTCATGAGCGCTTTCGCCATAGCATGCAGTTTGTCGATCTGCTCTTTGAGAATACGGTCAGCACGTCGATAATTGCTGTCAATAATCTTGCGAACTTCCTCATCGATAGAATTCGCAGTGTCGTCAGAAACTTGCTTATGCTGGGTAACGGAACGCCCGAGGAATACCTCACCATCATCCTCGCTGTAGGTCAGCGGGCCAAGGCGCTCTGAGAGCCCCCATTTGGTGACCATATTGCGGGCAATTTCAGTAGCTCGCTCAATATCGTTCGACGCGCCTGTCGTAACACCCTCAGGTCCGTTGATCATCTCTTCAGCAATGCGACCACCAAACAAGGTGGAAATATGGCTCTCGAGGCGCTGCTTCGAGGTGCTGTAGCGATCTTCCTCGGGCAAGTACATGGTTACGCCAAGCGCGCGACCACGTGGAATGATCGTCACTTTATAGACGGGGTCATGCTCTGGCATCAGGTAGCCAACGATGGCATGCCCAGCCTCGTGATAGGCAGTATTCAGCTTCTCTTCTTCACTCATCACCATTGAGCGGCGCTCTGCGCCCATCATGATTTTGTCTTTTGCCATATCGAATTGCAGCATGCTGACCACGCGCTTGTTCTCGCGCGCCGCGAACAATGCGGCTTCGTTAACAAGGTTTGCCAGATCCGCGCCTGAGAATCCAGGCGTTCCTCTGGCAATGATGCCTGGCATAACATCATCATCTAATGGGACTTTGCGCATGTGCACTTTGAGAATTTGCTCGCGACCGCGGATATCGGGTAATGGGACGACAACCTGACGATCAAATCGACCGGGCCTCAGCAACGCGGGATCCAAAACGTCTGGTCTGTTAGTCGCAGCGATTACAATAATCCCTTCACTGCCTTCGAAACCGTCCATCTCAACGAGCATTTGATTCAAAGTCTGCTCACGCTCGTCATGACCGCCGCCTAAGCCAGCTCCACGATGACGTCCAACCGCATCAAGCTCGTCAATAAAGATAATGCAAGGCGCCTGCTTCTTCGCCTGATCGAACATGTCGCGTACTCGCGAGGCGCCAACGCCAACGAACATTTCGACAAAATCTGAACCGGAAATAGTGAAGAACGGAACCTTGGCCTCGCCCGCGATTGCACGCGCCAGAAGCGTTTTACCGGTACCTGGTGGACCCACCATCAAAACGCCTTTGGGAATCTTGCCACCCAGACGCTGAAATTTGCTCGGATCTTTCAAGAACTCGACAACTTCTTCTACTTCGTTCTTGGCTTCCTCGATACCGGCGACATCAGCAAAAGTTACGCCAACCTGATCCTCGCCAAGCAATCTCGCCTTGCTCTTGCCAAATGACATAGCGCCGCGACCACCACCGCCACCTTGCATCTGCCGCATGAAATAAATCCACACGCCGATAAGCAGCAAAATTGGAAAAGAATTGACCAACAATGTTCCGAGCAGGCTATCTGTCTCTGGCTCTCCGCCTTCGAACTTCACGCCATTCGCGTCGAGCAACCCGATAAGTGTGTTGTTGTCTGTTTCGGGACTGATCGTGTAAAACGGCAAAGGCTCAGAACTGCCGTAGCGAATGCGTTCCTCATCAATGACGGCAACCGCCACCTGGCCGGATCGAACCGAGTTAAGGAATTCAGAATACGCCTGCTTCTGCGGCTGGCCAGGAGTTACCCCCGAAAGGCCCTGAACAACCGATAAAAGAACGACGATAATGACGACGAATACTAGTACATTTTTGGTTAAATCATTCACGTTTCGACACTACACCAATTGAAAATTTCTCGCCACCAAGTACACCTCACGACTTCCAGTCCGTGACGCCTTGGGCTTCATAACTCTAACTCGTTCAAATGAGCGCCTCGCATCTACGACAAACGCGTCAAATCCTTCACCCTGAAAAACCTTGCATACAAAGCTGCCGCCGGGCTTCAGGACGCGGCGCGCCATATCGAGAGCAAGTTCCACCAAATACATTGAGCGAGGCTGGTCCACCCCTCTGATCCCGCTGATATTGGGGGCCATATCGCTCAATACAAGGTCTGCACCCGATTCTCCGACAGATTCCAGCAATCGCTCAAATACTTCCTCATCCTCAAAATCGCCCTGAACAAAATCGACTTCTGGCAAGGCGTCCATTGCAAGAAGATCAACAGCTATGATTCGTGCACGCCCCTTAAGTCGCTTGGTAATATACTGACTCCAGCTTCCGGGCGCCGAACCCAGGTCAACGCAGACAATATCGGGCCGGATAAAACGTTCTTTCTGGTCAATTTGCTCGAGTTTGTAGACCGCTCGTGAACGCCAGCCGTCACGACGGGCACTCAGAACGTAAGGATCACGCTCCTGGCGATCACGCCAGCTACCGCCAGACCCACGCGACTTAGCCACGATAATTCCTTCCGAGATGCAGTTTCGTTATACGCACACTGTTACAATCCCGCCCATGAATCTAAGTGAATCCCAAAAAAAGTATCTGCGCGGCCGCGGCCACCAACTTAAGCCTTTAATAATGGTTGGTGATGCCGGACTCTCAGAGTCTGTTCTCGCCGAGTATGAATCGACTCTGGCGCATCACGAACTTATCAAGGTAAAACTACGCACCGGCGACAGAAACGTCCGCGACGAAATGATTAAAAAGCTATGTGACGAACACTCGGCTTTTCTGATTCAGCGAACTGGAGGTGTTGCTCTGCTTTACCGAGCTAACCCCAAGAAGAAACCCGAAGACCGCCTTAGAGTTCCTTCCCGGTAATCACAACGAGCGGCGACATTATTCGTATACGACTGTAATAACCTCGTATGACTTTTCACCGTCGGGCGCTTTGAATTCAACGACGTCGCCCTCTTCCTTGCTAATCAAGGCGCGTGCGATTGGCGACGTATATGAGATCAAACCCGTTTTAATATCTGCTTCATCTTCGCCGACGATTCTGTAAGTGATTTCCTTTTCGGTTTCGTCATCAAGCAACTTGACGGTCGAACCAAATATAATCTTACCGCCCGCATTTACCTCGGTCACATCGATAACCTGAACGTGCGATAACTTGCCCTCAAGTTCCTTGATACGCCCTTCTATGAAAGATTGCTGTTCCTTTGCTGCATGATATTCGGCGTTCTCTTTAAGATCACCGTGCTCACGAGCAGTAGCGATAGCCTTGATCACCCTTGGTCTATCTTCGCCTTTGAGCTTTTTAAGCTCTACTTGTAGCAATTCGTGTCCACGAACCGTCATCGGCACTTTATTCACGCCACCACCTCATTATGCAGATCTTGTAATCGATTGACGTCGCCGTCATCGAGATGCTCAATTGCCAGGCACGTAGCGAACGCAGCCCCTACAGTCGTGTAGTACGTAACATCGCGTCTCACCGCCTCTGCACGAATTGACAGCGACTCTGTAATAGCTTGCTTACCTTCAGTTGTATTCACTATGAAATCAATCTCACCGTTCTTGATCATGTCAACAATATGCGGACGGCCCTCACGGACCTTATTGACGCGCCGAACAAAAATTCCGGATCGCGCCAAGCTCTCGGCCGTGCCATGTGTGGCCACGATATCGAAGCCCCTTTCCATTAGCAATTTTGCAAGATCCGCCGCACTGTCTTTGTCGCGCTCACGAACCGATATCAAGGCAACGCCTTGTCGCGGCAAATTCACACCGGAGGCTAGCTGCGCTTTGGCATAGGCCTCACCGAAGGTTCGACCCACGCCCATCACCTCACCTGTGGACTTCATTTCAGGTCCAAGTATAGGGTCACTGCCCGGAAACTTGATGAACGGGAATACCGATTCCTTTACTGAGAAATAATCTGGCTTACGTTGATTTACATACCCCTGCATCTCGAGCGTTTCACCGACCATGACTTTCGCGCCAACTTTCGCCATAGCCAATCCTGTCGCCTTCGACACGAATGGCGCGGTGCGTGACGCCCGCGGATTTACTTCCAGCAAATAGATGCTGTCTCCCTGGATCGCAAACTGCGTATTCATCAGGCCGACTACGTTTAAACCCATTGCTAATTTGACTACTTGCGCCGCGAGTTCCTGTTGCAATTCTTCACTCAAACTAAAAGGCGGCAGCGAACAACCGGAATCGCCGGAGTGCACACCCGCCTGTTCGATGTGTTCCATTATGCCGCCGATCAAAACTCGCTCACCATCACATATACAGTCGACATCAACTTCCGTAGCCAGATCCAGAAAACGGTCAAGCAACACCGGGCTATCGTTCGAAACGTTGATCGCCGCGTCCATATAAGTCTCAAGATCTTCGTCGTTATGGACGACTTCCATCGCTCTACCACCCAGCACGTAGGACGGTCTTACGATCAATGGGTAACCAACACCCGAGGCCTGCGCCAGCGCATCTTGTTTGCTTCTTGCCGTGCAGTTTGGCGGTTGCTTGAGTCTTAGCGAATCAACCAGTTTTTGGAACCGCTCACGGTCTTCCGCAAGGTCGATCGAGTCGGGAGATGTACCGATTATCGGAGCACCCGCGGCCTCCAGAGCGCGCGCCAGCTTCAGCGGCGTTTGCCCACCGTATTGAACAATCACACCCTTTGGCTGTTCCAGTTCGATAATTTCCATAACGTCTTCAAACGTCAATGATTCGAAATACAAGCGATCCGATGTATCGTAATCCGTCGACACAGTTTCCGGATTGCAGTTGACCATTATTGTTTCGTAACCAGATTCCTTAAGTGCCATAGCCGCATGCACACAGCAGTAATCAAACTCGATACCTTGCCCGATTCGATTTGGCCCACCGCCCAAAATCATGATCTTTGGATTATCCGTCGGCGCAGCTTCGCACTCTTCTTCGTAAGTGGAGTAAAGGTAGGCCGTATTTGATGCAAACTCGGCGGCACATGTGTCTACTCGTTTGTAGACTGGCCGTACTTTGAGTTCAATTCGTTTCTTACGGACCTCTTGCTCTTGGACCTTAAGGACCGTCGCTAGTCGCGAATCGGAGAATCCTTTGCGTTTGGCTTGCCGCATCAGCTTCTCGTCGACCCCTGCGAGGCCAAGTGCGCCGATCTGGCCCTCCATATTCACCAGGTCCGCAATTTGCACCACGAACCACGGGTCAATGCCGGTGATACTGGCAACATCTTGGTACGAATATCCATGTCGCAGAGCATCTGCAAGATACAGCAGACGATCCGGTCCCGGCATGCGTAATTCATGTCTTAACTGGTCGCGCTCAACATCTGTCGCGATCGGGCCACAGATTTCGTTGAGCCCATCAATGCCCGTTTCCAGACCGCGTAACGCTTTTTGCAGTGACTCCTGGAAATTTCTGCCTATAGCCATAACTTCGCCCACCGACTTCATTTGCGTCGTTAGGCGATCGCTGGTGCCTGGGAACTTCTCAAACGTAAAGCGCGGAATCTTCGTGACCACATAGTCAATCGATGGCTCAAAAGACGCTGGCGTCACACCACCCGTAATGTCGTTTTTGAGCTCATCCAATGTGTATCCAACAGCGAGCTTTGCGGCTATCTTCGCGATCGGGAATCCAGTTGCTTTCGAAGCCAAAGCTGACGATCGTGAAACTCGCGGGTTCATTTCAATAATGAGAACGCGGCCGGTATTTGGACAAATGGCGAACTGAACGTTCGAGCCGCCGGTTTCGACGCCGATTTTTCGTAGCACGTCAATTGATGCATTGCGCAGACGCTGGTATTCCTTATCAGTCAAAGTCTGCGCCGGCGCCACCGTGATCGAGTCGCCGGTATGCACGCCCATCGGAGCAAAGTTTTCGATAGCACAAACAATGATGCAGTTGTCGTTGCGATCACGGACAACCTCCATCTCAAACTCTTTCCAGCCGATTACTGACTCTTCCAGCAATATTTCTGTCGTTGGCGACATTTCAAGGCCATGCGACACAATGCTTTCGAATTCTTCACGGTTATACGCAATTCCACCGCCTGTTCCACCCAGCGTAAAAGACGGCCGAATAATCGTCGGGAAACCAATTTGCTGCTGCTTTTCGAGCGCTTCATCAAGCGAATGAGCAATTTCGGCCCGCGGACTTTCAAGCCCTATCTCTGTCATCGCCTTGCGAAATAGATCCCGATCCTCTGCCATATCAATGGCATCGCTCGACGCCGCGATCATCTCAACATTGAATTTATCGAGTATGCCTTCACGCACCAAATCCAACGCGCAGTTAAGCGCCGTTTGTCCGCCCATTGTCGGTAACAGCGCATCAGGACGTTCTTTTTCGATAATTCGTGCGACGGTCTGCCAGCGAATCGGCTCAATGTAGACTGCACTAGCGGTCTCTGGATCGGTCATGATGGTAGCCGGGTTCGAGTTCACCAGAATTACCCGAAAACCTTCTTCCCTCAATGCCTTACACGCCTGTGCGCCTGAATAATCAAATTCACAAGCTTGCCCAATGACGATTGGGCCAGCGCCAATAATCAGAATGCTTTCAATGTCTGTACGTTTTGGCATAAATTCAGGCAGTTCGCATCATATAAAGCACTTTAAGAAAGATTTATTACTTATTGATCTATAAGGATAACTAATCATTAACGAAGTCTTGCTCGGAAACCACTTCTCTTCTGATCATCCATATGGTGAATGAACTTTTCGAACAGCGGCAATACATCATGTGGCCCCGGACTGGCCTCCGGATGCCCTTGGAAGCCAAATGCTGGCTTTCCCTTGATCGCTATTCCTTGCAGAGAGCCGTCGAACAGGGAGCGGTGTGTGGCAATCACGCTATCCGGCAGTGACGACTCATCGACAGAAAAACCATGATTCTGGCTGGTAATCATCACCTGCCCGCTTTTTACATCCTGAACCGGATGATTAGCGCCGTGATGCCCAAATTTCATTTTTTCTGTCTTCGCGCCAGCCGCCAGTGCAAGTAGCTGATGTCCCAGACAAATTCCAAAGATTGGAATTCCTGACTCCAGAAAGGATTGAATTGCTTTGATAGCGTAATCGCAAGGCTCTGGATCGCCGGGGCCGTTAGACAGGAATATGCCATCTGGCGATAACGCCATTGCATCCTGCACTGAAGTTTGTGCCGGTACCACAGTTAAACGGCAATCGAAATCCGACAACAGCCGCAAAATATTTCGTTTTATCCCGTAGTCGTAAGCGACCACGTGATAGTTCGCAACTCGGCGACTCATTATCCGCGGTTTTTGGTCAAAGCTGGTGCCCTGGCTCCATTGATAGTTATTTTTTGTAGTTACAAACTTGGCCAGGTCCATGCCAGAAATACCGGGAAATTTTTTCGCATGCTCAATCGCTGTCTCGACTGCCTGATTACCGCTCATGATGCAGCCGGATTGAGCGCCCTTTTCTCGCAGAATTCGGGTCAACTTCCGAGTGTCAATATCAGCGATGGCAATGGTTCCAGATTGGCGCAGAAACTCAGAAAATGATCGTTCCGAACGCCAACTACTCGTCAGCATAGTGCTATCTCGAATCACCAGGCCCGCGGCGTGCACCTTCGAGGACTCCATATCATCGCTATTGGTACCCGTATTGCCTATATGGGGATACGTCAGCGTTACGATCTGGCGGCAATATGATGGATCCGTCAGGATCTCCTGATACCCGGTCATTGCAGTATTGAAGACGACTTCGCCAATAGTTTGCCCTTCGGCGCCTATCGACGTGCCGTGGAATACAGTGCCATCCTGGAGTGCAAGTAGTGCTGGGGTGTTCAAAAACCGTCCTCAAATGATCGATAGCAAACTGATCACTCGTGGTTCAGGTCGTCGCTCTATCCGCAGGTTGCAGATGCACAAAAGCGGAAGAACTGTGCCTCCCGCTCGCGACTTCGCTGACCGCCCAGCGATCCGGCGTAGTTTACTGAAGCACAACAGTTTCCGCCAGACTCAAACGGATTTTATTTCACCAAACAAGACGTCTTGCATGCAATATTGCCCCGCTGGCTGCGTCACGACCCATCGCGCTGCTCTGAGGGCCCCATCTGCGAACACCTGCCGGGTGGTGACACTGTGTGAAAAAGTCAGGGTCTCGGTCGCTGAGCGCATGGTGACTTCATGATCACCGGGCACTTCACCGCGTCGCTCGGAGCAATACTCGATATCACCGGATCCAGATTGGCCCAATGCGGCAGCAATAGTTTCGCCCAATTTCAGCGCCGTGCCCGACGGAGCGTCTTTCTTGTGCACATGGTGCACTTCTGAAATCGAGATCGAGAAATCCTTCCCTAAGGATGCGGCCGCATCACGAACTGTGCGCTCCAGAACGGTCACACCGAGACTCATATTGCGATCATAGAGCAGCGCTATTTGTTCTGAAGCGGCTCGAATCAGTCCCATTTGAGTGTCATCAAGGCCGCTGACTCCACAGACTAATGGCGTTTTGCACTCAACAGCCGTTTGCAATACCAATTCTGTTGCTGACGGCAGGCTAAAGTCGATAAGCACATCAGCGGCCAAGAGAATCTCAGCAAGATCGGCCCCACGACTCCAGGTACCAGCCAGAGAAAGATCTGAATGCTGCGTAATAGCGTGTTCCAGTGCCTGACCCATTCGGCCTGCACCAGCTATAGCGATTTTAATGGAATTGATGAGGCGCCCCTTTGCTTACTCGCGCCAATACTAAACTAGCTTATGCGATCAAAGAACCTTTTCACGGTATCAAGCCAGCCATCAGCACGCGGGCTGTGTTGATCACCGCCCTTTTGAATCGATGCGTCGAACTTTTTCAGCAGCTCCTGCTGTTCGCCTGTCAGGTTGACCGGTGTCTCAACGGCCACTTTCGCGAACAAATCTCCCTGGCGATGATCTCGTACGGTTGTTACGCCCTTGCCACGCAATCGAAAAACCTTACCGGACTGAGTCCCTGCTGGTACTTTCAATGAAACGTTTCCATCCAGCGTCGGCAACTCGACTTCACCACCTAGCGTGGCTGTAGCGATACTGACCGGCACTTCACAAGACAGGTTGGCGCCATCGCGCTCGAAAATCTTATGCCTGGCCACTCGCAGCTCGACGTACAGATCCCCCGACGGCCCGCCATTGCGACCCGCTTCACCTTCACCGGACAATCGAATTCTATCGCCGTCATCCACGCCACCCGGAACTTTCACGGACAAGGTACGTGTCTTTCGTTTCCGCCCGCGCCCAAGGCAGTCGTCGCATGGGTCGCTAATGGTGGTTCCGACTCCTTTGCATGCAGGACATGCCTGTTGCACCGAAAAGAACCCTTGCTGCATACGAACCTGACCGACACCACCACAAGTTGTGCAGGTTTCCGGCGAAGAACCTTTTTTCGCACCTGAGCCGCTGCAAGTGTCACAACTAATCTGCGTTGGAACATCAATTTCAACGGTATCGCCCGAGACTGCTTTTTCGAGATCCAGTTTGAGCTCGTAACCAAGATCCGCGCCGCGAAATACCTGCGGGCCGCCGCCACGTCGTCCACCACCGAAGATGTCACCAAAGACATCTCCAAAGATATCGCCGAATCCTTCTCCACCGCGTCCGCCCGCGCCTGCGCGCAGGCCATCGTGACCAAACTGGTCGTAGGTCGAACGCTTTTCGGAATCCTTCAGAATCTCGTAGGCTTCTTTAGCTTCCTTAAACTTATCTTCCGAGGCCTGGTCACCGTCTTTATTTCGATCAGGATGGTGCTTCATCGCAAGGCGACGATAAGATTTCTTGATCTCATCAGCGGATGCCGATTTTGAGACACCGAGTATTTCGTAGTAGTCGCGTTTTGCCATGAGTTTCTTTTAAGTTTCGGGCGCCATTACAGCGCCCGAGTCCAGATCATTAAATACAGCGTTTATCTTAGTCTGATTTAGATTCGCCGTCTTTGTCGACTTCCTCAAATTCAGCATCGACCACATCCTCCGCTGGCGCAGCATCGGCTGCTTCCTCGCCATCGCCTTCAGCCGCTTGCTCCGCATAGAGTTTTTGTGCGAGAGATCCGGAGGCTTCACCCAATGCCGCTGTCTTGGCTTCGATCGTATCTTTGTCGTCACCCTCCAACGCAGTCTTCAGATCTGCGACCGCATTCTCGACAGCCAAGCGTTCTTCGGCCGTTGCCTTTTCACCAAGCTCGCCAAGCGTTTTCTCGGACGCGTGGATTAAGCTGTCCGCCTGGTTACGTACATCAACCAGTTCACGGAACTTGCGATCTTCCTCCGCATGGCTCTCAGCATCGGTCACCATCGCTTCAATCTCATCATCAGACAAACCGCTTGACGCTTTGATTACGATGTTCTGAGTCTTGCCGGTCGCCTTATCCTTCGCTGACACATTCAGAATGCCATTCGCATCGATGTCGAATGTGACTTCGATTTGCGGCAAGCCGCGTGGTGACGGCGGGATATCCGCAAGGTCAAAACGCCCCAGAGACTTATTGTCGACTGAACGCTCTCGCTCGCCCTGCAGCACGTGGATTGTGACAGCAGTCTGATTATCATCAGCTGTTGAGAACACTTGTTCCGCATTTGCAGGAATCGTCGTGTTCTTCTCAATCACTTTGGTCATGACACCGCCAAGTGTTTCGATTCCGAGTGACAATGGCGTAACGTCCAGCAGTAATACGTCCTTAACATCACCTGCCAGTACACCACCCTGAATGGCCGCACCCAGCGCAACTGCTTCATCCGGGTTAACGTCACGGCGTGGCTCTTTGCCAAAGAAGTTCTGCACTTCTTCCTGAACCTTCGGCATACGAATCTGGCCACCGACAAGAATGACATCATCAATCTCGTTTACTTTCAGTCCCGCGTCCTTCAACGCAACTTTGCAAGGTGTGATTGTGCGTGCAATGAGCTCATCCACAAGTGACTCGAGCTTGGCGCGGGTCAACTTGATGTTGAGATGTTTCGGTCCGCTGGCATCCGCCGTGATATACGGCAAATTGACTTCAGTTTGTTGCTGCGTACTGAGCTCAATCTTGGCTTTCTCCGCAGCCTCTTTCAGTCGCTGCATTGCCAATGGGTCAGCGGTAATGTCCACGCCAGTTTCACGCTCGAATTCCGCTGTAAGGTATTCGATAACACGCATGTCAAAGTCTTCACCACCGAGGAATGTATCGCCGTTAGTCGCGAGTACTTCGAACTGATGCTCACCATCTACCTCGGCTATCTCAATGATCGAAACGTCGAAGGTGCCGCCGCCCAGATCGTAGACCGCAATTTTGGCATCACCGCGTTTCTTATCCATGCCGTAAGCAAGTGCTGCGGCTGTTGGCTCATTGATGATTCGCTTTACATCCAGACCCGCGATCTTTCCTGCGTCTTTGGTGGCCTGGCGTTGTGAATCGTTAAAGTAAGCCGGAACAGTGACGACAGCTTCGGTGACCTCCTCACCAAGATAGTCTTCCGCCGTCTTCTTCATCTTCATGAGGACTCGGGCCGAGATTTCCGGCGGTGCCATTTTCTTACCGTTGGCTTCAACCCATGCGTCGCCGTTGTCTGCCTTGACAATCTTATAAGAAACCATGTCGATATCGCGCTGTACGACATCGTCTTCGAAACGGCGTCCAATCAGTCGCTTGACCGCAAACAATGTGTTTGCGGGATTCGTGACCGCCTGACGCTTAGCCGATTGACCTACCAAAACCTGATCATCCTTGCTAAACGCAACAATTGACGGCGTCGTGCGATCGCCCTCACTGTTCTCGATTACCTTGGGCGTACCACCCTCCATCACTGCTACGCAGGAGTTGGTGGTACCAAGGTCGATACCAATAACTTTACCCATGTTATAACGCTCCAAATATGTAATTAATCAACTGACAGTCTAGGTGGGGCCGTGTTTTGGCCTTTCAAGCATTTCTGCCGATAAAGTCCGCTATGAGTTTTATTCTGCTGCGACTACAACCATGGCGGGTCGCAAAAGGCGTCCATTCAGCGTGTAACCCTTCTGTGCAACGTTCAGGATAGAACCTGGCTCCGCAGCAGTGGATGGTTGCATGCTAATCGCCTCATGAAATTCCGGATCAAACGGCTCGCCTTCAGGGTCTATAACCTCGACACCAAACTGCTGCATCGTTGATCCCAGTAGTTTTAGCGTTGCTGCGCTGCCCTCCAGGAGGCTCTCAACGCTTGCATTCTCTGCGCTCGCGAGCCCCATTTCAAAGCTGTCTCGAACGGCCAGCAGCGCCTTACTGAAGCGCTCCAGTGCGAAGCGATGGGCATTCTCAACGTCTCGTGTTGAACGCTTACGAACATTCTCGAGTTCCGCTGCTGCCCGTAAATATTTATTGAGGCTTTCGTCGGCCGCCGCTTTAAGCGCATCAAGTTCAGATACTTCGGCTTCAATCTCAGATTCTGCAGCCTCAAGCTCCTCGTTCTCGCTCCCTTCGAACCCAGAGCTATCGACCTCATCCAAGGGCTCTCCATCGGGGCGTTCTGCCTGTCCGTTCATCTATCCGGGCTCCGTAAGCATTTGTAGGCAGATCACTGCGACCAGCCGATGTGTAAATAACGTCCGCAGTGTGGGGATAGGGGAAAAAATATCAAGAGCTATGGCGACAAAAACAGCCAAAATCGCAAACAATCGACCGATTAGTGGTTCTGGCTGAGCGCCGACTCTAATAATCTGGCCGTCACGTCGACAATTGGCACCACTCGATCGTAGGCCATTCGAGTCGGGCCGATAACACCAAGAACCCCAATAGTATCGTCATCAACATGATAAGGCGCCGTAATTACACTGCAGCCGTCAAAAATCCGATAGCCCGACTCTTCGCCGATAAATATCTGCACACCGTTGGCGTTAATACTCTGATCGAGCAAATCAAGAATCACGCGTTTGCGCGAAAATGCATCAAATAGCCGCCGTAGCGTATCTACGTCCGACAATTCCGCGAAATCCATCAGATTGGTCTCGCCTGCGACCACATACTTGTCATCCGGCTCGCCAGAGCCATCCATCGCGGTCGAGGCAACGGAAATAATCTCGTGCATGGTCCGGTTCATCGAATCACGGGTTGCATCGAGATCTTCAAGTAATTTTGAACGAACTTGCCCTAATTCAACGCCCCCGTAGTGCTCATTGATGAAGTTTTGCGCTTGTATCAGCTCGGATGCGGAATAGTCACGGTCGGTATGCAGGATTCTGTTCTGCACTTCGCGATCGTTAACAACCAGAATCACTAACACACGATTCTCGGTCAATGGCAGAAACTCGATTTGCCGCAATATAACCTGTGGCGCGCGCGGCACCGTTACGACGCCCGCCATGCTGGTAAATTCGGACAACATACTCGAAACGGCCCCGACCAGGCCTGCGGTGCTATCAACTTCACCGTGCATCTTCGCTTTAATCTTCTGAATATCGCCATCACCGGGTTGGCGATAGCGCACCAGGGTGTCGACAAACAAGCGATAGCCTTTCGATGTTGGAATCCTGCCGGCCGACGTGTGCGGCGCTGACACCAGCCCCATTTCTTCGAGATCCGCCATAACATTGCGGATAGTCGCCGGACTCAGGTCAAGACCCGCGTCTTTTGACAACGTCCTGGAGCCCACTGGCTGACCATCCTGGATAAAGCGCTGAATCAACACCCGCAACAGGTGTTGACCGCGATTATTAGGTACTGGATTAGAAGCTTCGGCTGTCATTCAAAAGAAACGCTAGCAATGGCTTGGCGGTTGGTCAAGGGTTTGCCACAATCAGCCCATGACCAACCCATTCGAAAAAATAGTCATCCTCGGCAGGCGCGGCGATCCGCGCGTCACAGAACCTATGGACCTGCTCACTGAGCATTTAACAAATAATGGTTTGGAGTTGATTGCCGAAGACGAAATTGCCCGGGCCGACCTGGTCATTGCCATTGGCGGTGATGGGACCATGTTGTACGCCAGCCGCGCTGCGCGCGAATTCGGCACACCCATTCTGGGAATTAACCGCGGCCGACTCGGGTTTCTGGCCGATGTGACCCCCGATCAAATGATCACGAGTGTCGAGCACGTATTGAAGGGGGATTACTCCACTGACTCGCGATTGATGCTCGAAGCACGATTGCTACGCGGGGATGGCAGCGAAAAGCTCGCCTTCGCGCTCAACGACGTTGTACTGACGCGAAGAGAAACCGGCCGCATGGTTGATTTCGAAACTCGAATAGATGGTAAGTATGTCAATACGCATTCCGGAGACGGTCTGATTATTGCCACACCAACGGGGTCGACGGCCTATGCGTTGAGCTGTGGCGGTCCTATTATCGAACCGCAATTAGACGCGATCGCGCTGGTGCCGATTTGCCCACATACGCTGACGGACAGACCGGTTGTTATTGCAGCCAATCAAGCGGTTGAGGTTTCACTATTACAACGCGATAACACCAAGGCTGAGATAACGGTCGATGGATTCTCAATGGGCAGTATTAATCCCGATGACAAACTGCAGATTTCAGCAGCAAACATGCGCGTTACATTGGTGCATCCGCCCGGTTATGATTTCTACGAAATCCTTCGCTCAAAATTATTTTGGGGTCGTGACAGCCGCAATCGCGAAACTTAAGTTCCGGGGATCCTGATATGTTGATGAATCTACAAGTGCGCGATTTCGCTATCGTTGAAAAAATAGATATCGAATTTGATGCGGGCATGACGGTGCTAACCGGAGAAACCGGCGCCGGCAAATCCATACTCGTTGACGCACTCGGTCTTGTTCTCGGTGAACGCGGCAGCGCACAGTTGGTCCGTGACGGAGCAAAACGCGCAGAATTTTCTGCGCAATTCGACATCACGAATCTGCCATTGGTCAGAGCCTGGCTCGAAGAGCAAGCTCTGGATCTGGACGGTGATTGTCTTTTGCGGCGCGCGATTAATTCAGATGGTCGTTCTCGCGCATTTATAAATGGGAATGCGGTTCCGCTTTCGCAACTAAAGAGCCTTGGCGAATTACTGCTTGATATTCACGGGCAACACTTCCATCAATCCCTTGGTCGCAGAGCAATCCAGCGCGATTTGCTTGATCACTTTGGTGGCTTGTTGGAGCAACGCGCTGCGGTTGCAACTCGCTACTCCGAATGGAAGGCTGTCGCGCAACGATTGGAGAAACTACTCGGCGCTGATGCTGATCGGGCCTCGCGTATTGACCTGCTGACATTTCAATTACAAGAGCTCGACACACTCGCTATTACTGACAAGGAGCCGAGTGAGCTAAATTTGGAACGGCAAAAACTTCAGAACAGTGGCCGACTTGCCGACGGCGTTACAATATCTCTTGATGCATTGATGGACAGCGAATCGAGCAATGCAAACAATTTGATCGCCGAGGCGATGCGAGCCGTTGAGTCAATCGCCGAATACGACGAGTCACTCAAGCCCTTGCTCGAGTCTCTTGGCTCAGCCGCGATCCAGGTATCAGAGGCGAGTGAATCACTGCGGCGATATGGTGAAGGCATCGACATGGACCCGCGTCGACGCGACTGGGTCGAGGAGCGACTTGATGCCATACAGGCCGTTGCGCGCAAACACCGAGTGTCACCTGATGAGCTCGCCGCATTGCAAAATAAGTTGCGCGAGGAAAACGACGAGTTGCTGCACGCTGCCGAACGCGGCCAGGAGCTCGAAGTTCAAGTGAATGAGCTACGAGATGTGTTTCTCAAAGCAGCAGTAAAACTTTCCACTGGCAGGACTAAAGCGGCGAAGAAGTTCTCTAAAGAAGTAAGCGAAGCGATGTCCGGTCTGGGTATGCCGGGCGGCACATTCGTTGCAGAAGTATCACGCGTCGATGAGGAGTCCGCGCGTGCCTCCGGAATAGATAACATCGAGTTTTTGATCAGCGCAAACCCGGGGCAGAAACCGCAAGCACTCGCGAAAATTGCATCGGGTGGCGAATTATCGCGGATGAGCTTGTCTATTCAGGTAATCGCGAGTGACGGCAGCGCTATCCCGACAATGATTTTTGACGAAGTCGACAGCGGCGTTGGTGGCGGTGTCGCGGAAATGGTCGGTCGGCGCTTGCAACAACTTGGCGATAAACGGCAGGTCTTGTGCGTTACCCACCTACCACAAGTGGCAAGTCTTGCTGACCAACATTTTAGAGTGAGTAAAGTGAGTGACGGCAAGTCAACTCGAACAGGACTTCAAGTTCTTGGCAAAGATGAGCGCATCGAAGAATTGGCGCGAATGCTGGGCGGTGTTGAGATCACACAGACAACCCTGAGACACGCATCTGAAATGCTCGCAGGAGCGCGACAAAAAAGCGCCTGAGGCCATTTAGCCAATACCATAGCCCAAGGGCCGGGACGGAGCCCGCGTATCCTTCCAGGGTCCTTTTACGGTCTCTTTACGTGCTTTCTTTGTGTTTGACGTATAAGACCAGGCTGTGGTCCAGCAACTCGAAACCATGTTTTTCAGCGATCTCATGCTGAATTCTTTCGATTTCTTCACTCATGAACTCAACCACCTCGCCTGATTCGACCACCACCATGTGGTCATGGTGCTCACCTTCGTCAAGCTCAAATATGGAGTGGCCGCCCTCGAAATTATGGCGTGTCACGAGACCAGCCGTCTCAAATTGGGTAAGCACGCGGTATACCGTCGCGAGTCCGATATCCTCGCCTTCCTGCAACAGATGCTTGTAGATGTCCTCGGCGCTCATATGCCGCAACTGGGCGTCTTCGAGTATCTCCAGGATCTTCAGACGCGGTAGCGTAACTTTCAGGCCGGCTTGGCGAAGTTCTTTTCTTTGCTGCATGAATGCTTACTCACAGGTATGATGCGCGCCTATTATGGCAATGTGGCTGAACATTTTCAGCCCTAAACGTTCAGACAGACATAACTATGCGAAAAACAGCACTCTTGTTCCTTACCCTTTTCTGCCTTTCAGTCGCCAGCGGCTGCGTTTATCGAGCCAATATGTCACAAGGCAACGTGATAAAGCAGGAAGATCTGGATCAGGTTGAAGTGGGCATGACTATGAACCAGGTGCGCTTTTTGCTCGGTACGCCGATGATCGACGACCCGTTTTCTCGAAATCGCTGGGATTACGTCTACTACCTCAAGATTGCGCGCAAAGATGCCGTTATGAAGCGTTGGATCTCCGTCTATTTTGAAGACGAGAAGGTTACGCTCATCAAACAAGATCAGAACCTCGCACCGGGGCTCTAGTGGTGCTCCGTGCCGCTCATAGTTCGACCAACTAACGCCAACTGTCGGCGCGCCTCGCGCGGTTCAAGTTCCAGAGGGCGATAAATTTCGATCCTGTCTCCCTGTTTGAGAATTTGATCTGGCGCCACTTCGGTACCCCATATACCGATGCTTAAATTGCCTATCTCAACGTCGACAAATTCTGCCTGAATATCACTATCACGTATTACCTCACGGACGTTGGCGTCCGCAGCGACAACAAGCGTGCGCAACACCTGTCGATCCGGTAACGCAAATACAAGCTCGACTTCGATTTTAGACATTAGCAGCCATCAGCCGTAAATAGCGTCCGCGCGCTCAGTAAACGAATCAATCAAGGAGTTACAGGTTCGCTCAAAAAATGTGCCGAAGAGCGAATCCGTTACGAAATTCTCAAACTCGAAAGCCAAATCCAATGAAACCTTGCAACCAGCATCGCCCAGCTGCTCAAACTGCCAGCCGCCCGCAAGATGCTTAAATGGACCACCAATAAGCTGCAGGCCAATCTCGCGACCAGGCGTTAAGGCATTGCGCGTTCGAAATGACTTTTGAATTGCGCCTTGTTGCAGCTGTAATGATGCGTCGATGAAGCCCGCCTCACAGGAGTGAATAGTGGCACCCGTACACCAGGGTAAAAAATCGGGATACGCAGCTATGTCCTCAACGAGGGCATACATTTCCTCTGCGGAATAAGGAACCAGCGCACTTCGACTAACGTTTCGCACGACGTATCAGGTAACAGTGTTATAGAGAACCAGCAGAATACCGACCGGTGCAACGTAACGGGCGAGAAGTCGCCAGACTTTATAAACCAGCCCTGAACCACCAAGTTCGTCCGCAGTAGAATTGCGGCACATTACCCAACCCGCAAACACCGTGATCAGCAAGCCAGCAAGGGGCAGCATGATATTGCTGGTTAGATAGTCAATATTGTCGAAGATAGTGCCGGCGAGGAAAGTTACATCTGACAACAGGTTGAACGATAAGACTGACCCGACACCGAGTATCCAGATTGAGCCACCGACAAAAATTGACGCTTGCGCACGCGACTGATTCAAATGCTCAACGACCCAGGCGACAGCGGGTTCCATCAGCCCAATCGCCGAAGTCCAGGCTGCAAATGACAACAGCAGGAAAAAGACAGTCGAAAAGAATACACCACCCGCCATTTGCCCAAAGGCCAGCGGCAAAGTATCGAACACCAGGCCCGGCCCGTCGGCCGGATCCAGGCCATTCGCAAATACCAGCGGAAAGATTGCGAGCCCAGCAAGCATTGCGATAGCTGTGTCCGCGCCGACAACCGCTGCAGATGCATTGGGTATCGACGTTTCCTCCGGCAGATAGGCGCCATAAGCCATGATCGCCCCCATGCCGATACTGAGCGTGAAAAAAGCCTGACCCAGGGCCGCAAGCACGCTAAGCCAAGTCAGCTTTGACCAGTCAGGCGTAAACATGAAGGCGAGACCCTGGCCAAAAAAACCGGAGTTTATGGAATAGCCGAGAAGCATCAGCATCAAAATTAACAACGCCGGCACCATGAATCGAACCGCTCTTTCCAGGCCGCCTTCCACACCCCGCGCTACGACAAACACCGTAAGAGCCATGAAAAGGCTGTGGCAAAACAGAACTAACTGCCAGCTTCCAACAAATCCGCCGAACTCATCGCCAACGGCCGCGGCGCTCGCGCCATCAAATACGCCGGACGCGCTTTTAACAATGTAGGCAAGCGTCCAACCAGCGATAACGCTGTAGTAGGAAAGAATCAATACGCCGGCGAGCACACCCAGCGCGCCGAGCAACCGCCAATGAGGCGAACTGCCCTCTTCTCTGCCCAACAGTTCCATGGTGGCGATGGGATTGCGCCGTCCACGACGGCCTATCAGAATTTCCGACATCATCACCGGCATGCCAATGACAACGACGCATATCAGATACACCAGAACAAACGCCCCACCGCCATTCTGACCGGCTATGTATGGGAACTTCCAAATGTTACCCAGTCCAACTGCCGAGCCGGTAACCGCGAGAATGAAGGCCATTCTTGATGACCAGTGCCCGTGAAGTGAGGCTCTTTTTCCGTCGCCTGCTTGATTGCTAAGCACTGTAATTTTCTCTTATCGGCATTTATTGCGGCGATTCTTATACAAAAGCACGTGCCTGACAACGCTTAAGCCATATAATGTCTACGCTATCTGCACGCCGCCAGCGCGGTTTGAATCAATAATTATGAGTGATAAAAAATCAAAAAAGACGGCTGAGAAGGTCATAGCGGTCAATCGCCGTGCACGCCACGACTACTTCATCGAGGACAAGTTCGAAGCCGGACTCGTGCTGGAAGGCTGGGAGGTCAAGTCCTTGCGCGAAGGTCGTGCGCAGATTACTGAGGCTTATGTAAACTTGCACAAGAGCGAGGCATGGCTTGTGGGCGCACACTTTTCACCATTGACGAGTACCTCGACACATATCAAGGCGAACCCGACCCGGTCACGCAAACTGCTGTTGAATCGTTACGAGCTGGACCGACTTACCGGCGCCGTTGAGCGCAAAGGATTTGCCCTTGTGCCGCTGAATCTGCATTGGCACAAGGGCAAGGCAAAGCTGGATATAGGACTTGCCAAAGGTAAGAAGCAACACGATAAGCGTGCCGACAAGAAAAATCAGGATTGGCAACGGCAAAAAGCGCGAATCCTGAAGAAATAGTCCCCCTGCCCGCGACTAGTGCCTCTCTTTATCAGTGCCCCGCGGCCAGTCGTCGTCGAAAAGATCGGGATTCAATCGCAGGTTCCGCGCCATGCTGGTGTAATCCAGCGTGGTTGTTATGCCGTTACCGGTCGAGCTGAACTCCTGGCGTCGCGGCATCCATGAGGATTGGTCGACCCATAACTTGATTTTGCCGACAACGGCGCGCTCTGCATCGCGTTCCGGGGTCAATTCCAGCACCAAGGTACGATTATCACCGACCTGCTGTTCACCAATAATGGTAACCAGATAACGGTCCTGTATATCCCGGCCGGAGATGCTGAAGCCAAGCCGATAGAAAGGCTCCAGGCGGTCTTTGTGTTTTGACAACGAGTACTCATGCACAGTGCTGGTGGTCCTGTCGTAGTCCTGCACAGAATTTCTGTCAACTAACAAGATTCGCTCACCGCCATCCTGACTGTAACGAATTTCACCATCCTCGTTGATAAAGCCGTTTCCCGCATGCGATTCGACGGTAGCTCCGTTCATGTCCGTCGCAGAATATTTGACACGTGCCATCGCCGACTCGAAATTGTCGGCCTGCCGGTCGAGCTGGCGAATAGCATCATCCAGATCCCAATCAATTCCCGGCATGTCTGCAAGTGTCACTGATGACAGCAAGACGCATGCGGCGGCAGTTATAGCGCATAATTTATTTCTCATGAGTTCCTCCCAGGGAATATTACGTTTTTATAATTGTTATCCAGCGCTATTAGCATAGCCTATGATCATAGCGCTCGCCAAAATGGATCCATCAGCCGAACTCATACTATCAAAGAACTGCTCGATATCTTGTTCGCAATCACGCTAGCACTCGGCCAGGCTAGCCGCCCATTCTGAAGATTTCACCCTGCTCGAGAGAGCGTTCCCGGTGCATCAGTATCCACTGCGCGTGCTCACCGAGTGCCGCGTCTCCAAGCACACGTAGAACCCTGCGTATCTCATCGTCATTCTCAGCCGAGTCGATGCGGCGTCTGGCATTGCTGAAAATTCGAAACATGAACTCGTATTGTTTTATCAACTCAGCGTCGGCGACGCTGTCACCGTATGACTGTCGCACACCAACCAACAACAGCATGATGCCCATCAAAATGATAACCGGATCGCGCAGTAAGTCTTCCATCTCCGAACCCATAAATATGAAAAAAGTGATGACGCCAAAGCCTATCCAAAATGAAAGCCGCGCCATTCGATCGGTGCGACGAAATCGTTTCACCTTCTCGTTGCCCTTGCGCAAAAAATACCCAAGCTGTCCTGATTTCTCATCGCCCAACCATTCGCGCAGAACGAAATCGAGGCCCGCCTTCTCATGATAGTCGGCAGCATCGCACTCGGTTCCGGCGACACGCATGACGTTGCGAATCCAACCGAGATCAGGGTCCTGAGTTTGTAAAAACGTATCGTGCGTGTACTTGGTTTTGCTACCCGTATTAACACCCGCAGCGGCCCAGTAAAACTGCACACGAAGTCCTTCTGCCAACGTTCTGTAATCAAGATATTTTCTATGCCAGGCATTGCGTTTGCCTAGCATGTGAACGCCACTGGCGAGACCAAAGAAACCAAGAAACGCATACAGGAAAAGTCGGCTAGGTTCGAGATCCGAATAAGCGATGTACGTCAGGCCCATGAGCAGCGCCAATATGTGAGTTGCCCGTAAGGCAAAATGCGTGCGCTTTTGAAAATACATAGCCAGCCAGTCCGCCGCTCGAGCCACATGATCAATGTCACGGATACCCGGCGGCAGAACCGCATGATCTTTTTCCTGTAGCAGCGGCCACGCTTCGTCGCGAATGCGATCGGCGTGCTTCACTGCATCGCGACTGAACTCACTGGTATACCGAAATACGCGGCGATGACTCTCCGGCAGGGTCTTCGAGCGTGGTTCATTCTCGTCCAGCGAAAACCACCAATAGTCGCCGAGCTGCAATGTCTCTTCTGGCTGGCCGTCTTCTCGATCTCTGGCGCACACGACGTGATACACCAGATCACTCTCGTCATCGGCGATGATAAGGCCGCTGCCGACGTTCTCCGGCGTGTAGCCGGGCATGACATCATCATGATGAAAGCGCACAACCTGCCCTGTCCCACCAAGCTTGTCGTTGTATTTTCCATCCCACAACGCCAGCAGAATATGGCAGTGCGCGCACAGGAAAACGCCGACTTGTGCGTACTGCAGGTCGCGAGCGTCGCCGTAGTCGCTGATTGATTCGAGCGTGTTGTCGTCGACCAGAGGTAATTCGTAGACTTCTGCCGCCTGGCTCAAAAGAAAATCGAAATTTTCACGCACGCGGACTTTGTCGAAATCCTTGAGATACAAAGCTCGCGACATGGGTAACGGCACGATCAATGGTATGCCGAGTTGCAACGCCTCTTCTGCGACCAGTTGATCAGCGCCCTCTGCAAGTGCCGACATGACCGATACGCCGCGATCAGGATACTCGTCGACCAGATCGCTGAGGAATGTTCGCAC
>CAJQPL010000010.1 GCA_905480215.1 uncultured Woeseiaceae bacterium
CGCCAGGTGAACTCAATCCATTTTTTTCAGCCGTCATGAATGTGTTTCCCTTCGCTTACATTGGGAACAACTCCGGTACGTACAAGAAAATCACCAAAATGCTCACCCACCGCACGGGATGCCGCAAATTTCGCGAATAAGGGCTCCACAACATCCAGTATTTCTGCCTCGTTAGCATTGTCCAGGTAAGGCGCGCCCAAGCGATCGCCGGCGAAGCCCGCGCCGAGAAATAGTGTGTATCGTCCAGGACCCTTGCCAACCAGACCAATCTCCGCAATGTAGGGTCTTGCGCAGCCGTTTGGGCACCCGGTCATACGAATAGTGATTGGCTTATCTGCCAGAGCTTGTTTTGTCAGCGCTGCATCCAACTTGTCGATAAGTGACGGCAGATAGCGCTCACTTTCCGCCATCGCCAGACCACAAGTTGGAAAGGCCACACAGGCCATTGAATTCAAGCGTAACGGACTCGCCTGAGCGTTATTTTCTATCCCATACTGACGCAACAACGCCTCGATAATCGGCTTGTCGGACTCGGTAACCTTGCTGATGATGAGATTTTGATTTGGCGTTAAGCGAAATTCGCTGTTGTGCAGAGCTGCGATCGCGTGCAGGCCACTCAAGAGTCGCCGCTCGCCGACGTCGCTAACACGTCCGCCTTCAACAAAAAGTCCGTAGTGCCAGGCAGCCGTATCGTCTTTTTGCCATCCATAAACGTCACCGTTGGCGACGAACGCAAACTTTTCTGCAGCTGCGAACACGACCCCGGAACGCGTTTCAATTTCGCTTCGAAACCAGTCAACACCGCGATCGTCGATAGTATATTTCAAGCGTGCATGCTTGCGATTACTCCGATCACCATAGTCACGCTGGGTTGTGACCACCGCTTCCGCTACAGCAAGCAAATCATCCGGTTTGATGAAACCCAGCACATCGCCAAGTCTTGGGTAGGTGTCAGTTTCGCCATGGGTCATGCCCATTCCGCCGCCCACAGTTACATTGAAACCGACGATGCGGCCATCCTGCACGACTGTTATCAGGCCCATGTCCTGAGAGAATACGTCAACATCATTTTGCGGCGGAACCACGAACGCGACCTTGAACTTTCTTGGCAGATAGGTATCGCCATAGATCGGCTCGACCTCGGTTTTGGAAGACTCGATCTTCTCGCCGTCCAGCCAAATTTCATGATATGCCCGACTTTTTGGCATCAGATGTTCGGACAATGCTTCAGCGTGATTTTGAACTTCACGATGTACCGATGACAATGCGGGCAGCGGTGGCGACATCACGTTGCGATTGACGTCGCCACAAGCGGCGATCGTATCCAAAGTTGCGTGGTTGAT
The DNA here is from genome assembly GCA_905480215.1 of uncultured Woeseiaceae bacterium. Lineage (GTDB taxonomy): Bacteria > Pseudomonadota > Gammaproteobacteria > Steroidobacterales > Woeseiaceae > UBA1847. Next base: position 1,344 of record CAJQPL010000010.1, read on the forward strand.
GTCTGCAACGGTTTTCTTGAGGTTGCGCTTTACAACACCGTGATACTGAATCGCCTGACGAGTCGTCAGGCGAATTGATTGATTGGCATATGTCTTTGCGATGTCGTCAAGGCCAAGCCATTGCGACGTCGTCAAAAGGCCTCCGGGAATGCGAGCACGAATCATGAAACTGTAGGCGGGCTCGAGTTTTTGCCGCTTGCGCTCACTGCGAATATCGCGATCGTCCTGTTGATAGATGCCGTGAAACTTTGATACTTGTGTATCCGCATCAGCGATGGCGCCCGTCAACGGGTCTTGGAGTCCCTCTTCCAGCGTGCCTCGCAAATGACGACTCGCCGCCTTGATGTCCTCAACTTCAGTCAAGCTTGACTCACTCACTAGTAGACGTCTCGCTGGTAACGACCTGCGGCGCGTAGAGCTTTAAGCTTCTGGGCTGCAGCCTCGGTATCCAGTCCACCGTGCTTCGCTAGCACTGCAATCAGCGCATCATTTACATCGCCCGCCATATGCTTGGCGTCGCCGCAGACGTAGACTGCAGCGCCGTTCTCAAGCCATCGATACAGCTCTGCGCCGTTTTCGCGAATCCGGTCCTGTACGTAGATCTTGCTGCGTTGATCACGCGAGAACGCGGTATCAAGACGTCGCAGGTGTCCTTGCTTGAGGTGCCGCTGCCACTCAAGCTGATAGAGGAAATCGCTATCGAAGTTGCGATCTCCAAAGAACAGCCAATTATCACCTTTTGCGCCCTGCTCGGCGCGCTCCTCTACAAACGCTCTAAATGGCGCAACACCAGTACCGGGGCCGATCATAATCAATGGAACATTAGCCGCGGGTAATCGGAACCGTGAGTTTTTCTCAACGAATACCGAAACGATATCGCCGACCGATAGTCTATCGATGAGGTGTGTAGATGCAGCACCCCAGTGCTCAGTACCAAATGCATCGTAGTGAACCGCAGCGACAGTCAGATGAACTTCATCCGGATTCGCCGCGAGGCTCGACGCTATCGAGTACGATCTTGGGCTCAGGCGCCGCAGCATGTTAACGAAATCTTGCGCAGCAACTTCCGCTGGATACTGCCGGACGACATCCACGATCTGATACTTGTCTACAAATTCTGCTAGAGCGTCATGATCGTTGCCGCTAAGCAATTCGCTCAAGGCCGCATCCTTCACGAGCTCTGCCCAAGCGCGCAGGAAGGTTAGATTCACCGCGGTGATCTCCAACTCGTTTTGCAGCGCCGCAGACAGCGGCAAAGAATTGTCGCGAACCGTGACGAGATTGTTACCGTCAATGCCAAGCAAGACCAACAGCTCGTCCACCAACTGCGGTGGGTTCGCGACTAGCACTGCAAGTGAATCGCCCGGCTCATAGCTGAGGCCGGAACCCTCAATAGACAGTTCGATGTGTCGGACATCTTTACCTGATTTTCCGCCTGTAATTTTCTGATTGACCAGAATTTCCGCGGGAAATGGATTCGACTTGTTGTAGGTCGTAACTGTTTCTACCGCACGCAGCAGCGGCGCAGATGCCACCTGACCGGCTTCAAGATGCTCGGACAAAGCGGCGACGATGTTTGCAGACCAGGCATGCGCTGGCTGCTCGTAATCGAGATCACATTCTGTAAGCGGCGCTACGCGACTGGCGCCAAGTTCACTCAAGCGAGCATCAAACTCACGACCTGTCTCGCAAAAATTAATGTAGCTGCTATCGCCTAGTGCCAACACCGAATACTTCAGGCCAGCGAGCTTGGGTGCTTTCTCTGACATCAGGTATTCGTAGAAGAGCTCAGCATCATCGGGCGGATCACCCTCACCGTGTGTACTGATGACAAAGCTCACCAATGACTCACGTTTGAGATTGGCCGGCTTGTAGTTTGCGAGACTGGTTGCCTGCGCAGAAAACCCCTTATCCCTGGCTTGTTTCGCCAGGGCCTCTGCAAGCTGTTCACCGTTACCGGTTTGCGAACCGTACAAAACGGTGAGTTTCTCGCCGCTGTCGACAACGGGCGCATTAGCAACAACTGCCGGTCCGCTGCCTGATGCGGCCAGTCCGGCAACATAGCCAGAAACCCATTGCAGCTGATCAGATGTCAGCCCGCTAACGGCCGTCTCTAACTTGTTTGTTTGATCAAGATCCAGCGGCAATACGCCGGCGGGCAAACCAGTCATCACACAACTCCTATGTGTCGAAGTCGTGCGAAATGACGCGACTTACAGGAGTTACCTTAGGGATACGCACAGAGGGCGTGAACGGTTTGTTGGTTATCGGCTTATAACGGTCGCTTATAACGGAAACTTATATCGTATATGGAATCAGTAAACTCGAAAGCCGCCATGACGCCTGCGGCTGCTGCGATCTACCCACCACATGGCAAGGAGAAAGCCGGCTATAAGGCAAACAAGTGTCGCTGCGGCAACCCAGCTCAACGGCAGGCTGCCTTTGTATTCTTCCTTGAGTCCCTGATAGCTCGCATTTTGGCTTTGCAGCTCTTCTATCGTGGTTTTAGCTTCGGCAAGCTGGGCGTCAAACTGGGCGACGTCGCTGCGTAGCGCATCAATCGTTGCGGCGGGAGCCGCAAACGACTGTTTGGCTGCGGCCAGCTCAGCGAGCAGCGCGTCGCGTTCTGCAATGGTTTCAGCGACGATCAATTTGGCAGGCTTATCATCCACCAGGTAGGCGTTTTTTACCCAGCCTTCAGTGCCATCGGGCAGGCGCACATTGGCATAGTTTCGATCGCGGGACAGAATCTCCATCTCCTGACCGCTTTCCAGCATCTGGAACGCACGTCCGCTGGTATCGGCCGCTTCGTGAATACCGAGTCGCAGGTTGTCAGTTATGTACGCTGTTTCGGCCATCGCCGCGAGCGGTAGCAGCGCCAGAACCCAAATCAGACCGCAATATCTTGCGCGCATTTTCTATCTCCCAAGCCGGACGCGAGTGTACTACAGGGACCACATATATCGCGGACCTACTGCTCGAATAGCCAACGCAGCAACGCCTCTTGCGCCTCTTCGCCCGGACCGCGGTGGATATCGGGGTGATTCTGCATCGCGGCGATCGCAAATCGGCGCCCTGATCTCGACTGCAGGTAACCGGAGATTGCCGTGACATGATCCAGCGAGCCTGTTTTGAGATGTGCCTGACCAACAAGCGCCGAATCGTCGAATCGTCGGCGCAAGGTACCATCAAGCCCCGCCAGCGACATCGATGCGAGAAATTCTGGCATGTATGGCTGCCGCCAGGCGAAAGACAAAATCGTTGTCATATCGGATGTTGTCGTTCTGGTTTGACGCGACAAACCCGCACCGTTCTCAATCCGCGTGTTCTCCGACGCCAGGCCATTGCTCGATAACCATTCCGAGATCACTGCTTTACCATTTGCTTCGGTTCCTGGCGGGCCGCTCGACTCAGCCGCCAGCGTATAGAGAAGTTGGCGCGCCATAACGTTATTACTGTGCTTGTTGATACGAGCGATAATTTCGAGCAACGGTAAGGATTTGAATGACAGTAAAGCGTCCTCGTCCTCAGTCAATACGACTTTGCGATAAGTACCATCAAAACCACCACCGGACTGGCGCCACATTTGACTAAAAAGCCCGAATACAAATTCATTGTGCGACAGTGCTGTTCTGCTCATCGTGTACACGTCGCAACCGCTGGGAAAGCGACCGGTGAATGTCGCTTCGTCCAAGGACTCACTCATCGTGATAGTGATGCCGCGCTGGAAACCTCGGCAGCTCGAATTCCCGATCCTCAAGCGATTATCTAATGTGATGTTCTCCAGAGGGGGTTCCATGCGGACCTTGACAGACCCATTGGCGCGATCATTCTCAAACCAGTAACGCACAACCTTGAGGTTCATCATCAATGCATTCGGTGCCACATTGTAGGCGCGCAAGGGTTGTCGATCGAATGCACCTGGATCATACGCGCCAACCGAAAACCAACTGTCGTCGAGCAACAGATCTCCATCGATATGCGTGACACCAGCACCGCGAATTTCCTGCACCAGTTGCCAGATTCGCTCCTTAACCAGAAACGGGTCACCATAGCCCTTGATGGCTAAATCTCCATCCAGGCGACCATCGACAATCTCGCCGCGCGCGTAAATATCAGTGCGCCAGCGGTAGGCCGGGCCCAGAACATCAAGCCCAACCAAGGTTGTCAGCAGTTTTATTGTTGATGCCGGATTTCGAGACTGTTGCGGCAGCCATTCCAGAATCGATTCGCCGCTATCAACATCGACGACTGAGATACTGAGGCTATTGTGCGGTACGTTGCGCGTATTGAGCGCATTCTGCACGCTGAGTGGCAGCGTAGTCTCAGCTGCGTGCATGTTAAGACCAGTAAACAGCAGCGTTATTGCTATCCACCTCATTTTGCTACATCCCATCAAACTTCTGTATCCAATTGTTTTTCCAAAACCCGCGATGCGGTTCGATGTATCACCCAACTGAGGATCGCGATCGCGATCAGACCCGCTGCAAAAAGCCAATAGCCCAACTCAGAGGGTGCGGCATCACCTGCAAGGATCTGACTAACATTTCGCGCGAGAGTGCCAAGATACGCAAACAGGGCAACCGCGGGCAACATGCCGACGGCAGTCGCTAACAAATGGCTCCCCGCTCTTACCGACGTCGCACCGTAAACATAATTCAGTAAATTGAAGGGAATGATCAGCGACAGGCGCGTCAAAATAATAATGAGAATGGGTCGTTCCTGCAATGCGCCTTCAATCAATTGCATGCGGCGATTGTCCGCCACCTTGCGGCGAATCCACGGCCGCGCTACCCATCGACCAAACTCGAACGCACACTGTGCGCCAAGTGGAATAGCGATCGCAGCGAATATCAGTCCGGGCAGGAAACCGAATACGAAGCCGCCAATCATCATTGCCACAGAACCCGGCAAGAATAGTACGGTAGCCAACACTACGAATAGAATATAGGCCAATGGTCCGGCGACGGGGTGTTCGCGGCCCCAATTGGCCAACACTAAAACCCAATCGGCGACCGGCAGAACGTAAGCGCTGCCGACCACAATGAAAAAAAACACTGCAAAATAGAATCTATTACGCGCAACCATCATCGACGAACCGGCTTACGAATCTTTAGGGTTCGAATTCTGTCGGCCAACGTCGTTGGTTTTACGCCAAGTGCCTCTGCAGCACCGCTGACGCCGGAGACTTTCCAATTAGCTCGTTGCAGCGCTTTGACAATATTGTTGCGTTGAAATTCGCGCATCTCTTTTTCCGTTAACACTTCATTTTTCGATACCGCAACTGCCGCGATATCATCTATGCCAGCTTTCAGACCCGGCATTGAAAGGTCGAGTCGCAAAACTTTTCCGGTAGACAGAATAACTGCGCGTTCGATCACGTTCTTCAGCTCTCGAATATTGCCCGGCCAGGCATAGGCTCGCAAATTTGCAGCTTGTGCCTGAGTCAAAGTCAGGTTTTCGCGACCGAAGTTTTTACAGGTCTGTTCCAAAAAATGCTGCGCTAGCTGCACAATATCCTCACCGCGCTCACGCAATGGCGGCACGTCCACTGGAAATACGCTCAAGCGATAAAATAGATCTTCGCGAAACTCGCCATCAACAATCAGTTGCTCAAGGTTTCTATTGGTGGCTGCTACAATCCGCACATCGACACTCCGTGTTACGTCATCACCAACCCGTTCGAACTCGCTTTCCTGAAGAACGCGTAACAACTTTCCCTGCAGCTCTATAGGAATTTCGCCGACTTCATCAAGAAATATCGTACCACCATCCGCCAATTGGAAGCGGCCAATCCTGTCACGATGCGCACCAGTAAATGCACCTTTGACATGACCAAAAAATTCACTTTCGAATAATTCCTTTGGAATTGACGCACAGTTAACTTTAACGAGTGGACCGTCGGCCCGTGGGCTTTGAACATGAATGGCATGAGCTATCAGTTCCTTCCCCACACCTGACTCCCCTTGCACCAGAACGCTGGCCGGTGTCTGAGCAACTGCCTCGACCCGGTTCAGCATTTTTCGTAACGCCTTGCTAGTGCCGACTATTTGCCCGAAGTTCATCGCGACGTTGACTTCTTCACGAAGATAATCACGCTCGCGTTCCAACTCTTCACGCAAGCGCGCGTTCTCGGCCAGGCTGCGCCGTAAGTCACGTTCCGCGCGACGGCGTTCCGTTACGTCTTTCGAGGCAACCAACATTCGATCAACTTTACCGTCGTCATTACGATGCGAGATTGCGGACATCACCAGATTCAAAACTGTGCCGTCGCTCGCCAGCATCTGACGTTCCAAATTGTTGAAGTCACCCTCGCTGATGAGCTCCTGCATTCGACCGTCAGCATAGTATTTTTGATCGCGTGAGCTAAAGAAGTCTGTAATTGGTCGACCAACAACGTCTTCGCGTTTATAACCCAACTTCTGCAGCCAATGATCAGTGACAGTGACTAACAAGCCGTTGCCGTCGACTGTGTGCAACATGGCGGGCGTCGCACGGTAAAGGGTTCGGTATTTGAAATTTACCCGAGCCTGATCGGATACTTCCGAGTACATCGCAACAGTGCGCAGAAACTCCCCTTCCTGATCGTATTCAACGATTGCATTGCTTAGGCAGTCGACCACGTCTCCTGATTTGGTGACAAAGCTGATCGGTTTGTTTTCGAGCTTGCCAGTGCGACGTAAGGCTGGTCGTAATTCATCGCGAACTCGCGCGGCACTTTCGAGGGTTGTGAAATCCTCCGGAGAGCGGCCCACCATTTCTTCTCGATCAAACCCAAGCCGCTCGAGCATCGCATCGTTCACATCGAGATAGAGGCCCTGTTCAGAAATTGAGGTTGCCATCGCCGGTGACTTCCGAAAAAGCCATTGATAGTCATCTTGTATAAGCATTTTTATACTTTATACGATTTTTCGTTAAAAGTATTACGATATTTCGTTATTACCGAAATATCGTAATACCCAATAATAGCTTAACTTATTGTTATTTAAGGTTTTATAGAGTTGGCACGGTATATGCAATATAACGATTAATTAGACTACATTAACAACCCGCCTTCCACCAGGTAGCGATGAAAACACAGGACTACACCATGAAAATCAAATATTTTGAAAACGGGCTCGCCCTTGTCGGCGCGATTTTGATCCTTGCCAGCGTAACGGTCGCGGCTAATACAGCGCTGGCTGGTGACATCGGCACACTTGAAATTTACTACTCAGCCCAGAAATAGATATATGAACCCCCTCCGGTAGCAGTCCGGCTAAGTCTCTCCCCCCAGAATATATGCTTGGCTGCCCCCGGAACTCACCCGCAAGGACTTGGGTGAAAAAACGAGCCAGGAAGGCTCGGCGGCATCCCCCTGCCGTTATCTCTGAGGCGCCGGAGACCGCTCCGTTTCGGACCGACTCACTGGATCAATCTTAAGATTCCAGTTCTTCGGCGCCTTTCTTTTTACTAGTCTTGTTGACGATGCTCTTCAGCACGCTCGCCACGCGTCTCGGCACCGCGCTGGCTTATCATTGCGCGCAGTTTCTTCAACCAACGGCGCGCCCAAACGAACTCGATGGCAAGGATGGCGAGGCCGGCAGGAATCACAATAAACGCCGGGCCGGGCGTCACAATCATTGCGACGCCAATTAGCAATACGCTTGTACCAACTACTGCTACAACAATGCGCCTACCTGCCAGGTAGGTAAGATTGGCCGCTCTCTTCAGCATCGTTTAAAGATCAGTCGTCTAGGGTACGCGTATCGAAAGATGCAGATCCAGAAATTGCAGTGTTCTTGTCCAGGCATCTTCTGCACTCACCTCATCGTAATTCTGGCCTGTCGGATTGGCGAACGCATGGCCGACACCTGGATAGATATGGACCGCATGATTCTTACGCAGGCGCTCAAGCGCTTCTGAGAAAGCGTTTACTGAAGCAACACTAATGCCCCGGTCTTCGGCGCCGAACAAACCCAGAATAGGAGTATTGATGGGTCGCAACAGGTCTTCATCGTTAGTCACGGCGCCGTAGTAAATTACCGAAGCGTCAAGCTCATCGGGAAATAGTTTAGCGGTATTCAGTGACCAGGCACCGCCAAAGCACCAGCCAATTGAACCAATTCGAGGCGCGCCGACCGTGTTGTCCAAAAAATCGTATGCAGCTCTGATATTTGTCTCTGCGGCTTCAGGGCGTTCAACCACCTCGGTCATCAGCGCTTTAGCCTCAGCAGCCGAAGCGGCAATCTTGCCACCGTAAAGGTCGACGGCGAGTACGATGTAGCCCTCTGCCGCAAGACGATCTGCCATCGCGCGAATATTATCGTTCAAACCCCACCACTCATGGATCATGATGACAGCCGGTAAAGGCTCGAACATATCTGCGGGCGCCGAGAAATAACCATAGACCAATTGGTCGTCATACTCAGTGTAAGCCATGGTCTGCGAGGCCACCGTGGACGATGGTGCCACCAATGCCCCGGGGCTGGCATCGGTCGTATCGTTAGCGTGCTCTTTTGCCATCGCCTCTACGTTTGCGCGGCCCGCTTCTTTGCCAGCCTCATCGGCGTCGCCTTGACCGGCTCCACAACCGGCGAGCATTAGCACTAAGATAGTGACTGTTGGTAAGAGCAGTTTGTGTCGGGACTTGACTGTATGCATGCCTGTTCCTGTGAAGAGTGTCGCTTAGTTGTCGATAGATATGCCCAATTGTAATAGATAATTACAGTAATTTGGACGCCTGCATTAAACTGCACTATATGAGTCTCCTCACACAATCGCTGATTTTCCTGCTTGCCGCCGTTATCGCTGTGCCCCTAAGCCGCCGTCTCGGGCTGGGTTCGGTACTTGGATACCTCGCTGCAGGCATCATCATCGGGCCCTTTGGCCTGAAATTCGTCCGTGATCCGGACAGTATCCTGCACTTCGCCGAGCTTGGGGTCGTATTTCTGCTGTTCCTTGTCGGACTTGAGCTGAAACCATCGCGGCTTTGGGTCATGCGCCGCATGGTGTTCGGTCTCGGCGCCGGGCAAGTGATCGTCACAACGCTTGCGATCGCTCTGGCTGCCAAAGCCTTTGGCTTTAGCACCAACACGGCCATCGTGTCCGGTTTGATTCTTGGCTTGTCGTCGACGGCATTCGTGCTGCAAATGCTCGCGGAGAAAAAACAGATCGGCACAATTCACGGCCGCGCGGCTTTCTCGATACTGCTCTTTCAGGATCTCGCCGCCATCCCGATGATCGCGTTCTTGCCGTTGCTTGGTGCCAATGCGACTTTCAATGAAGGCGCAAGCTTTGCTCAAATTGGACTGATGATCGCGACCATCGCCGGACTCATTATCGCTGGCCGCTATCTGTTACCGCCAGCGTTCAAAATCGTAGCGCGCTCGGGGATCCCGGAGATATTCACAGCTATCGCACTTTTGGTCGTCATCGGTTCTGCGCTGCTCATGCAGCTTGCCGGCATGTCGATGGTCCTTGGAGCATTTATTGCCGGAATGATGCTTGCCGAATCTGAGTTCCGACATCAGCTGGAAGGAGACATAGCGCCATTTAAGGGCTTACTGCTCGGATTGTTTTTCATCGCTGTCGGCATGTCCGTCAACGTCGGATTGTTGCTGGAGATTCCGGCGCGAATCATATTGATCGTGTCCTTGCTGATGGGAATAAAAGCTGCGGTTATTTATCCGCTGGCCCGACTATTTGGAATGCACGACCACAAGGCAGCGCTGAAGCTTTCGGCGGTTCTCGCTCAGGGTGGCGAGTTTGCCTTCGTACTGCTGTCGATTGCAGCAACTGAAAAAGTCCTGCCGCAGGCCAACCTGGACGAATTAGTTCTCGCCGTGGCGATATCCATGCTTATGACACCATTTTTATACACTGCTGTAGAAGCGCTCACCAATCGCGAGAATATTGCCGACGAACCCGAATTTGATAAAATGGAAGACCATCATCACGAGGTGCTAATCGTCGGTTTCGGCCGGGTGGGTCAAATCGTCGGCCGCCTACTGAACATTGTTGGCAAGTCGTTCACCGCATTGGAACGGGATTCAGCACAGGTGGACTTCGTTAGGCGCTACGGCGCGACCGTTCACTATGGCGACGCAGCCCGTCTGGATCTGTTGCGCGCCGCAGGTGCTGAACACGCTAAATTGTTCGTCTTGGCCGTTTCTAACCTCGAGGAATCGATGAAGATTGCCGAATCCGTACAGCGTAATTTTCCACACTTGAAAATTATCGCGCGGGCACGAAATCGACGCCACGCGCATAAGCTGATGGATCTGGGTATCGAACATATTTTTCGTGAGACGCTTCTGTCGAGTCTCGCCATGTCGGAACAAGTACTTATGCAGCTGGGCAAAAGCTCTGATGATGCGAAACACGTTGTGCAAGCCTTCCGCGAGCGAGATGCTCAACTGCTAAAGGAACAACATGAGATTCACGACTCGGAAGAGAAGCTGATTCAATCTTCAAAGGACACACTGACAGAGCTGGAAACACTGCTGCGTCGTGACGAGCCGCTCGACTAAAACCTAAGCAGGGTTAGTCGTCATCATCTTCCCAGTCGCGCAGCTTGCTCTTGTCGACTTGCTGCCACTGTTGCTCGCTCTTTCGCATATAGCCGACGACCTTGACTATCGTGTAAACGATGACTACGGCGATAAAGAGTAGGAGAAATTTCAATCCATCAGGCATCATACGACCCTCGCACTATTCACAAACATTGTAACGGTGTTTTGCACCGAAAAAGACCAAACTCAGGACAGTTCGATGACGGATTTATCAAGACTTGCCAACATGGCCGAAATTTTCAGCGCACTTGTCGTTGTCGGCGGCATTATTTTCGCGGTTCTGCAAATGCGACAAACGCGGCAGCAACGCCGCGAGTTAGCGGCTATCGAATTGTTTCGTTCATTTGGCAGCCCCGAGTTCGCCGATGCATACCAAACGGTTTTGCATTTCCCGCACGGCCTGACCGCGGCTGAAATGAAGGCCCAGTTTCCGGAGTGCGAGCGTTGCGCCATGCTGATCAGCACCACAATGGAAAGCATCGGTGTGATGATGTACCAAAGAATCGTTCCGGCAGCCGTTGTATACAATCTGATCGGCTCGAGCACCGTTATCCTGTGGAAAAAACTGGAAGTATGGGCAAATGACTTGCGTGAAGAAGTTGATAGCCCGTACGCTTTTGAATGGTTCCAGTGGCTGGCGATCCAACTCGAGGAGATGCAGGATGATTCGGTGAAACCAGCGTACGAGTCGCGCCGTGACTGGAAGCCGCTGAACTTCGGCAACGAACTCTAGCTCCGGCAGGTCGGGCATGTCAGATTCCAAGCTGATTGAGATACATGATGCGACCATCTGGCGTGGCAGCACGCGTGTATTCGAACATCTGACGCTTGATATCGAGCAACACGAGCGAGTTGCTATTCTGGGCCCGAACGGCTGCGGTAAGACGACACTCCTGAAGACGATCAATAGGGAGTTGTACCCAGTCGCGACTCCCGGTACCTACTTGCGTGTGCTCGGCAGAGATAAATGGAATGTATGGGAGCTACGTAAGCAGATCGGTGTCGTCTCGAACGACCTGCATCAACGATACACGCCGACGACAACAGCGCTGGAAGTTGTGGTGTCTGGATTCCATTCCAGTATTGGCATTCACGGAACGTTGGCCGAGCGCATCAGCCAGGTTGAAATCGACGCGGCGATGAAAACGCTGCGCGAGCTTGGTGCCGCAGATTTACGCGATACGGAGCTCAAATATATGTCCTCGGGTCAACAACGACGGTGCTTGCTCGGTCGAGCGCTGGTCCACGATCCGGCGACGCTGATACTCGACGAACCGACGACAGGCCTCGATTTCGCTGCCAGTTTTGACTACTTACAACGTATTCGGCGCCTTGCCAGAGCGGGCCGCAACATCGTCATGGTGACGCACCACTTGAACGAGATCCCTCCCGAAGTCGACCGGGTAGTGCTGCTCAGAGCAGGGCAGGTAGTCGCCGATGGCACGAAGAACGAGGTCCTGACGGCCGCGATGCTGAGCGATGTGTACGAGACCCCCATTCGAGTCGCTGAAGTGGATGGTTTCTACCTCGCGTATCCTGGAGCGGACGCCTGAATGTCAATAATGTGACCTGCTTACGTTACTTAATATCGGATTCGACATATTCTTGACTGAGTGATGAATACGACGAAAACAATTCTAAGTGGCCTGCCGCTGATCGGGTTGCCGGCATTTTCGGCTGCACAAGGTGAGTTGCAAACTGGCATCACCAACGTCGGGCCGGCCAAGTTTATGTTTACACTGGCAGTTGCCCTGCTTCTGACCTTGATTTTTCGTTCAACCGCCAATCACCTGGCGCGTTTCGCTACTGCAAAGATCGGACAATGGCGTATTCGCTCGGCCCTGGCTAAACGCAGCCCTGATGTCCTGCACGATTTCATTCTGCCCGGAGCCTACGGCGGCCTCGCAAAGATCGATCACGCTATCCTTACTGCCGGCGGCATTCTTTGTATACTGACCAAGCACTGCAACGGTGTTGTATTCGGTGAGCAAGACGAAGCGCAGTGGACCAACGTCGACGGCGTTAATCGACAGCGATTCCTGAATCCAATCATTCAGAATGAAGGCCGCACTCGAGCCCTGCAAAAAGTCGTTGCCGATGTTCCGGTTACCAACCTTGTCATATTTACAGGCTCTGTAGAGTTCACTTCAGAGCCGCCAAAGAACGTAATTCACGTCGACAATCTCGAAAGTTTCGTCGCCAAGCATGTATTCGGACCAAGCAAAATCGACGATTGGCACGCTGTTTGGCTAACGTTAAACGCCGCTGCGATGACCGACATTGACACGCGCAAAGATTTGCAGGCTCAGATCGGTTTCGGCTAGTCAGGCACGGCGGCTTCGCTGATGCTCTATACTCAGCCCCATCGCAAAGGCTGAGACCTAAAGAATGGCACCCGCTCAAGCTCTGATTTCATCACCGATTGGTGTGCTTGCCGTGTTAGCTGCGGTCGCAGCGTTTTTCTTTCTGCTCGCACAAGTTAGCAAGGCGAAGTTGTTCAACATCGGCGCAGCGGCATCCGCACCTATTGTGGCCGCACATCACCGTCCGAACCTGGTTCCTGCGTCAATTTTACTGGCGCTATTGGGCTATGCACTGGGTAACTATCTAGCGCCATTGACAGGTCATCTGGCGCGAATCGCGGTCGGTCAATAATTATGTGGGCGACATATGCAAAACGCAGCGCAAAGACGGCTGCCGCCGTCTTCATCTTGCTTGGCGTCCTGCTTGCTTTGCTGTGGAAGGACCGCCCCGAAATCGAGACGATCGATTGGCCCGCACCCACAGAAGCATCTGCAGCAACGCCTGATTCCGTCACCGTGACCTGGCTGGGCGTTAGCACTTTGCTTTTTGATGATGGCGAAACGCAAATTTTGATCGACGGTTTTTTCTCACGACCATCGTTAGCGGATCTTTTACTGAGAAGCGACCTCGGCAACGACATAGCAAAGATAAACTTTGCTATGAACAAGTATCGAATGCGCAAGCTTGCCGCAATAATTCCTGTGCATGGACACTTCGATCACGCCATGGACATCGGCGCCATCGCGAATCGCTCCAGCGCGTCGATTCTTGGCTCAGAATCAACAGCGAATATCGCCCGCGGTGCCGGCGTGCCAGAGGATCAGATCACTGTTGTTGATACAGAGGACGTTTTTGAGTTTGGCAATTTCAAGGTCACATTACGCCCCTCAAGTCACGCAGCATATGCTTGGCGGGGATCGGTACCGTTTGATGGTGTGATTGAAGAACCGCTGCAATTGCCGCAACCGGTAAGCGCCTGGCGTATGGGCGGTGCTTACACGATCGTCATCGAACATCCGCAGGGAACCGCGCTAGTCCAGGGAAGTGCAGCCTATAAGAAATACGATTTGCAGAACGTTACGGCAGACGTTGTGTTTCTGGGGATATCGCAGTTGGATACTCTTGGCCGCGACTACGCCGAGCTGTATTGGCAACACATTGTGACGGCAAGCGGCGCACATAGCGTCTATCCAATGCACTTTGACGATTACACACAGCCATTCGGTGTCATCAAGCTGCCACCGAGGTTCGTCGATAATATCGTCAAGACGACAACCTGGCTCTCGGAGTTTCGGCGCCGCTGGGACAGCGATGTGTCGTTATTTATGCCGGAGTTTGGCAAACCGATAGCCATCTATGCGCAACCTGCTTCTGAATCCTGATCGGGGATAAGCGCCGCCAACGTTTCTCGACCATCGATCAAAGCTTGCTTCTCCACACGTCTGAGTTTTTTTACGCGATATTCAAATCGTGACGCCAGAGCTCTGTCTCCAACCACCTGTGAAAACACCAGCGTCAAAGGTCCACGACCTTTGAGGTACTTAGCGCCACGCGGACTGCTCTCATGTTCGCCGAGGCGGCGCTCGACGTCTGCCGCAATTCCGGTGTACAACGTGTCGTCCGCGCAGCGCACGATGTAAACGCTATATTCTGTTTCAGCCATGCCTAGCTACTACTATTGACGCGCTTCGTAGACGGTGAATATTTCTGCGGCAAATGTGCTGGGCACATTGGACGCTGTCCGAAGTTGCAACATTGTTCAGGCATTGCCGCCGACCAAGCTGTCGCCGAACACACGAAACGCCCCCGCTTCAATACTGTCAAGGTTCTCAGCGGTGTCTGCCCAAGTCAGCACGATTTCGCTGCTTCCATCCAGTTCCATTGCTGGTTCATACAAGCGCAGCGCAAGCACATTTCCGGTGAGCGCCGCTTCTCGAATAAGATTGTGGCCGCCGAATTTTTGTTCGTTGATTTCGATATAGATGGATTCGCTAAACTCTTCGTCGACGGTGCGCATCAGTAACAAGTAGTCAGAAATATCGCCTTCTTCGGTGGTTTTCGCAAAAAACAGCATAGAGGCGTTATCGCGTACATCGAACGCAACGGTATCGTAGTTTCGACTCTCAACCATAAGCCTTACCCATTTCGGTGATTATCTGATCTTTCTCAGCCCAGGTCTCGCCTAACCAGGCGTGCATCCGCTTGCGATGTTCCCTATCGCCCTGATAGTCACCGGCTACCAGCCACTGCTCGAGCGGCTGTTCGCGTACATCGACAATTACGGGAACCGGTGTGCCGCAGCACATATCCCAAAAACTGGCTGCACCATTCGGATAGAACATGGTGATGTCGACCAGGCTGGTAAACAGTTCACCCATTGATGACAGCGCGATGGCCAGACCACCAGGACGTGGTTGTAGAAGGTGTTGATAAGGCGATTTTCGATCGATACGTTTTTGATCTGAAAAACGAGTGCCCTCAACGAAGTTGATGACCGACGTCGGCGTATCAATAAATTTCTCGCAGGCACGCCGAGTGGTCTCGAGATCCTTGCCTTTCATATGCGGATTCTTGGCAAGGTAGGATGCTGAATAGCGTTTCATGAACGGCATATCCATCGCCCACCAGGCAAAACCCAGTATTGGAAACCAGATCAGCTCTTGCTTGATAAAAAACTTCAGAAACGGCACGCGTCGATTGAGTGCTGCCTGCAACACAACGATATCAACCCAGGTCTGGTGGTTAGCGATGAGTAGATACCAGCCATCCCGTCGCAGACCCTCAATGCCGCGAGTTTGCACGTCAAGCGATGCCCCGGTGCGAAACCAGAACGAATTGAAGGTGACCCACAGTTCGCCCACCCCCATGAGCAGCCGCGACGTCAGACGCCGCACCGCAGGGATCGGTAGCAGAAGCTTAATAACAGCCAGTATGAAAACCGGAATAACGGCGATAATTGTGTTGAGCGTAAGGACACCGAAGAACAGGGTGCCGCGGATATTTCGCAGGATCTTTTTCACAGGGGTATTTTAACCTGATTCTTGCCGAGCGTTTTGGCTTGCAGTACTTTGCATAGTTGACTGAACGCATAACACCCGAAAAAAACGCTATTGGCTTTTCGCTTGCTGGTTCTATGACGAATGTGAAGCAGCGGCGATAAATTTTCCAATGACGAAAATTAATTGCTAAACCTGCGGTCAGTGAGCTGGCGAGCGGCAATCCTGAGTTCGGTGACGCTCGTGATAGTCGCAGGCATCGCGTCGCTGGGCGCGATTCCACAGGATCCGAACTATCATATTTTTGCTGACCAACGCGATTTCGGCGAAGCCCCCAACTTTCTAAACGTCATATCGAACCTGCCGTTTCTGCTAGCTTGCGCCAGCAAGCCTTGTATGTATCCTGATACAGCGTCGCAATTCTGCCTAACAAGGGCGCAACCGTCGCTAGAATCTGGCGGTGTCGAGGGTTACCATGCGTCCGCCGGCACTAATGGTTGCCGAACCTCCACTAAGGACCTAACGCATGACAGTTGCAAAACGCATTGATGGTAAAGCCAAAGCGGCTGAGCTAGCTGAGTCAATCACGAAACAATCAGCGGCATTGCTCGCCGAGCACGGCATAAAGCCGGGCCTTGCAGTCGTGATTATTGGCGAGGATCCGGCGAGCCAGGTATACGTGCGCAACAAGAAACGTACTGCCGAGGCGTGTGGTTTTCATTCAGTGCAGCACACCATCGCAGCCGATACGTCGCAAAGCGATGTTTTACAGCTCATTAATGATTTGAATAACGACGACGCCATTCACGGCATCCTGGTGCAACTGCCGTTGCCCGCTCATTTGGATGAACAGGTAATCACACAAGCTATTAAGCCCTCGAAGGACGTTGATGGTTTTCACTTCATCAATATTGGCAAGCTGACAGCCGGTCTGACCGCGGATGCATTCGTGCCCTGCACACCTGCTGGCTGCATGTTAATGATTGAAGACGAAATGGGCAGCGATTTATCCGGAAAAAATGCCGTAGTCATTGGCCGCTCTAATATTGTTGGCAAGCCGATGGCCTCTTTGCTACTGCAGGCAAATGCGACAGTCACCATCACTCATAGTCGCACGAAGGATCTGCCGCAGGTCGTCGCCGCTGCCGACATAATCGTTGCCGCTGTCGGTCGACCAGACATGGTTAAAGCTGATTGGGTAAAACCAGGCGCCGTAGTTATTGATGTGGGTATCAATCGCGTAGAGAAGACGGTTGATGGTGAGACTAAGATGGGCCTGACTGGTGATGTTGATTACGACGATGTCTGCACGGTCGCAGGCGCAGTTACACCGGTACCGGGTGGTGTCGGCCCAATGACAATAATTTTATTGATGGCCAACACGCTTCGTTCAGCTCGCCTAAATTGCGGACTAAAGGGATAAGCACAGCGTGTTACCTGAGAACGCAGAAGATTTTCGAACTATCTGGCTAAGTCCGGACGACGCATCTGTCGTGCAAATCATCGATCAGCGTTTGCTCCCGCATGAATATCGAATTCACGATCTACGACACTGGCAAGACGGCGTTGTCGCGATTTCCGAAATGTATGTACGCGGAGCGCCGCTCATTGGTGCAACAGCAGCATGGAGCTTATATTTGGCGTCCCTCGGAAACGGCGATGTCGCAAAAGGAATCGAAACCGCCGCCGAAGCCCTCGTGAAATCAAGGCCAACTGCAGTCAATCTCGTTTGGGCTGTGAATCGTGTTCTCGAACGCTTAAAAACTGCTAACAGCGCAGAAGAGATGATCGCGCTTACTCGAGAAGAAGCTGAAAATATTTGCGACGAGGACATTGAGATCAGCCGTGGTATTGGTAATCACGGCTTGAAGCTGATTGAAGCGATCTCGGAGAAAAAAAACGGCGATACGGTGAACGTCTTAACGCATTGCAACGCTGGATCTCTGGCAACGATCAATTGGGGGACAGCAACGGCACCCATTTACTTCGCGCAGCAAAAAGGAATCAAGGTACATGTTTGGGTCGATGAAACGCGCCCCAGGAACCAGGGCTCACAGCTCACCGCCTGGGAGCTCGCGGCGAACAAAGTGCCACACACGCTGATCGTCGACAACGCCGGTGGCCATCTAATGCAACATGAAATGGTTGATATGGTCATCACCGGAACCGACAGGACCACCCGTTGCGGTGATGTAGCCAACAAAATCGGCACGTATCTGAAGGCATTGGCTGCTCACGACAATGACATCCCTTTTTATGTGGCGTTGCCGTCAACAACAATTGATTGGAATAGCCGCGACGGCGTGGCAGAAATTCCTATTGAAGAACGCGACCCGGATGAAGTCACCAACATCTACGGCGTTAGCAATGGCGAGACAACCCACGTGCGGACAATTGGCTCGGATACGCCAGTGAGTAACTATGCATTCGACGTAACGCCAGCCAGACTCGTCACAGGCTTGATAACGGAACGCGGGCTGTGTGCTGCAAGCGAAGACGGCCTTTTGGGTTTATTTCCAGAGATGAAGAGCAGCTGAGAACAATTTTTCGCACCTCTGTCTGACGCAGATCCAGCAACATCGGCACTTACCGCGTTAGGGCAGCCACAATGTCGGATACAAGAATTGCCGATGTGGTCGGAATACTGGCTGCAACACTAATTAGCTCGAGCGATGGTTTTTCGGGGGGGGGTTCCGTTTTTCTCATATGACTCCAATCCCGTAGCGCTGCTATCACTACCGACTTTCCGTCCATATCTTTAGATCCGCCGCAATATCGTCCACCAGCATTTTCTGATAGTAATCGAGCTGACGTGCTTTCGCCTGCGTTAGAAAGCTTTCTATTTCGATCGGCGTAGCGTGCAACTCGCAAGCATCGAACAGGCCGCGAGCAACGTGATGCGGATAGCTAACCAACGCAGCTATTCGTCCACTTCTTGCGGACTTTAGCCAAAGTAATTCCGCTCGGCAAAGGTCAGGTTGCACGCCACCTCTACCACCAGCCAGTATATATCCCAGCACAAACTGCGCCTGGCGGTAGTCACCAGCGGCGGCCGTTTCCAGGTACGGGATCGCCGCGTCAGTCTGTCCATCATAAAAAAGCACCCGCGCGAGAAGATAGTTGAGTCGCGGATTTTCCGAGTCATTGGCTACCGCCGTTTTGCAGGCTGCAATGCCTTGCTTGTTATCTACAGCAGACGACGAAACGCCGTCGGTCACTCGATCCGGATCGGACGGGTGCGACACCAGAACATCGCATTCAGTCACTTCACTTGATGCTCTAGCCTGCAGCGTGAAAGCACTAACAGCCGCGCAAAGTATTACGCTAACTACGAAACTGCGAGATAATATTGATTGCATATTGTCGCCTCGGTAATGAATGCTCCGGGTATTGTAGATGACATAGCTGTTCAACAGGCAACGGCGCCCGCCAATACGCTGCGCTCGCGAACCCCCATTCAACCCAAGCAAGAGGTCGTTGCCGAGCTCGCTGAGAAAATGCCAATTCAAAGGCGGAATTCAGCAACCACTAAATTTCGTAGCCCCGGGGAAGAACAACAAGACTACGAACTCCTGGATAAGCTATTAGTCATTCGCTTGCCTGATTTCATTTATATACTCACGCCAGATGTCATATTCATTCGGATCCCACACATCAGTCATATCCTTTCTGGCCTCATCTTCTGCTACGTCTTCCACAGCAATACGATACAGATAGGTCATCGTTGATGCGCGATAGTTCGCTGCGCACTGGACGAGAACATGATCGCCAGAATACTCGCGCATCACCTCACTAAAGCGATCAAAATTCGCGCCTGTTGGGTTCAGCCATTCGATCGGAACATTCGTCCACTTAATGCCACTCTCTAGAAACTGTTGTTGTTCTTCTTTCGGTGGATCATCCAGAAGATTGATAACGACAGTCACACCCTCACCCTTCAATACGGCTGATCCGCCCTCAAGAAGGCGTCCGCCAGTCACCAGTCGATCATTTATTCGATGATAATTCAGCACCGGCCCGGCATCTGCGTCTTCCATCTGTGTCCCGCCAGAAGCGCCACTGAACAACGCTAGCGATACGGCGACGCACATAAAAAACGTGTGTCTGGCTTTCTTTAACATCGGTTTGACTCCACTGTTATTGCGCTGATTGTATACCAAGGATCTGCACGTTTCGTCTGCTTCAGGCAGCCGAAATGCCGTTGCCACAAGCCAGGCGTGTGCTAGATTAGAATGCTAGCGAGAAGCGACAAATAACGGAGAACTGACTTGCGTACTCGACAGATTGTCATCACAACAACCGCCCTCTTGGCGCTCGGTCTGTCTGCATGTCAATCTGAAGTCGAAGAAACATCCGCCGCTCAAAAGGCAATGGATGAACTGCAGAAAAAATACACCGAGCTCGTTGATGACAACATAGACGTACCTATCGATTGGGCGACAGAGGACATTGAGAACATTGGTGATTGGGAGTATCGCGTTGAGAACCTTGCCTTCTCGACGCCTGAAGAACTCACATCAAAACTCAACGAACTGGGCAACGATCGGTGGGAAGTTATTTGGCTGCAACGCACACCTGAAGGCTACTTCGCCGTTATGAAAAAACCTTCGATTAGCTACCTGAGTAAAATCCCGTTGTCACAACTTGGAAAACTTATGATTGGCGGTTCGGACGGATCGGAATGAGAAAACCGTTCAATTGAGGACGCGGGCGCGCACAGGTCAGACGGTATCGCGATCGATCAGGTAGAAGACCTTACTCCTTTTCTACCGGCTGCAGTGAAAACCTGAATGTGCGGCAAGACTTTATAGGTTGCATTTCCTGATCATCTTCCAATGGGCGAAAAGTTGAAGCTTTAACCGCACGAATCGATGGTCGCTCGAAAGCTCGATTTGAACTGTGTCGTACTGCAACCCGCCGTGTCCGGCCTTTTCTATCGACATCGAAACAAACCTGCACTTCTCCCTCCACCCGATCACGTCGCGCTTTCCTTGGATACTCCGGGGCGACAACAGTCTGCGGAATACGTCCTGATTCCGTATCAATAACTAGAGCGCGTATCACTTCGTTTTCATCGCCTAAAGCGAAGCTTGCTGCAGCAATCGCAAGCCCAAGAAAAATCAGGCGCTTCACTATTCTTGCTCCGGTACTTCAGTCGACGCCTCATACCTTCGATCATCAATAGTGATCTCCTCGCGAACGGGCTCGACCTCGTCAAGATACATGCCCTTCACTTCCTTCAAGTTTGTATTATTGGGTCTAAGCGCCTGACCTTTTTTGATATCCGAATCGGATTCTTCGAAACGCTCAAGCTGCAAATACACGAGCGCTCGATTGTTATAGGTACGCCAATGATAGGGGTCCTGCTCGATGACCCAATTGCAATGTTGCAAGGCCGTTTGCAACTGATTTATCAGCAAAAATCCGGCGCAAAGGTTAGCGTGCGCGACTTTCTTCTCGCGCATTCCTTGCGCATACTGCAGCCCTAACAGCGTCAATCGCACCCCCTCCTTGCCATCGTTTGCCATCAAGGCGTGCGCGCCATCATACAAATGGATGTTCGTTGGTCCGAGAACGGTCTTATTACTGGCGTCTTCCTCGGCGCGCGCGCTGACTACCGCCAACGAGCATATCGCGAGCAGAGTCAGGTACTTGATCATTTGCGAGGTCTCCGGGTTCTAGGCGCCTGGCGAGGAATTTGATGGTTCGTTATTGGCCACTGATGTAGTGCTCGAGGTGTTCTATCTCTTCTTTTTGATCAGAGATGATTGCCTGTACCAGATCGCCGATTGAAATCAGACCGATCACGGAATTTCCATCGACGACCGGTAGATGACGAATTTTCCTATCCGTCATCACGTTCATGCATCGATTAACGGTTTCAGTCGGCGTAGCTGTGAGAACATCCGACGTCATGATCTCGCCCACTGCCGTTGATTCTGATGAGCGGCCCTTTACGATGACTTTTCGCGCGTAGTCGCGCTCGGTTACGATGCCGACAAGTTTATCGCCTTCCATTACCAGCAAAGACCCTACGGCCTTGTCAGCCATAAGCTTAATTGCATCAAGGACAGATGATTCTGCGCTTACGGAGATGATCCCATGCTCTTTCGCGTCAAGCAGTTGCTGAACCAATTTCATAACACCTCCCCAAATACGCGTCCGACGGATGGACGCTCTTATAGGGAGATATTAGCGTATTTAGGCTTGGTTTTCTTGTCACAACTAGCCACCGCTGGCAACTTCGTAGGTCTTCAGACGGGCTTCGAGCTCACTTGCCGGCAGCCAATGACCGCGCAGCATGACACCGTGAATCCTGTTGCTATTGCTGATATCCATCAGCGGATTGGCATTAAGTAGAACCAGATCGGCAGCCCGTCCTGTGGCGACCACACCAGTATCCGCGTCGAGAAACTCAGCAACCGCAACCGTACCGGTGCGCAAAGCTTCATACGGTGTCAGGCCCGCAGCAACCAGCACTTTAAGTTCACGATGCAATGAATAGCCGGGTACGTTGAATACCTGTGGTGCATCGGAACCAAGCAGCAGGCCAGCACCAGCCTGGTGAAGTTGCAGAATCAGGCGGCGGCGTAACTCGATTGCCAGCGCTGCCGTTTCGGGACTGAAATCACGATCCGCGAGTTGTCGTTCTTTCGTCGCGACCCAGTCATCGACTACGCTGCGAGAAATAAAGCGCATTTCGGGGCGCTGTCGTAGCTCAGCAGTCGGTGTCGCATCGATGATCTGCTCCACCAGCACCTCAGTTGCCACGTTCCAGGTGCCCGCAGCAGCTGTCGCCGCTGCAATAGCTGGGATACGGTCGGCTTCAAGGTCTGCCGCAAGCATAACGTCGAAAAAGCCGCCAAATTCGCCGTCACCACCGTTACCGGCAGGCAGTAATGTCAGGAAATAGCCATCCAGGTGATCAATAGTGGCCATCCGATGCGTCAAAGCGGCGCCAACTCCAGCAGCAACTGGCACGTGACCGGCAAATGGAATACCTAGTTCATTTGCGGTACTGGCCACTGTGGCAAATTCGTCGGCAGTCAGGCCAGGATGAATTTTTACAAAGTCATAACCCGCGGCATGCTGTGCACGAACGAACCGCGATGCGTCGACCGCGCCGCTTACAGACCGTCCGTTGACCGATGGTCCGGAAGTAATAAGCCGTGGCCCAAATATTTCACCGTCGGCTAACTGATCGCGAAGCAGCAAATGCTCTGGCCGCCCCAACATGCCGCGAATCGTCGTAACGCCATTGGCGACAAACAGGGTCGCGAGCCTGTCAAATTGCTGCGGCGCTGTGCTCGTTACGTGCGCGTGCATTTCGGCGAGTCCGGGCATCAGAAATCGATCTGTGCCATCCACTACAAAGGCGCCTTTTGGTACTGGCACCGAATCAACGCGACCTATTCGAATTATTTTGTCGTTTTCAACGACGACGGTTCGTTGCTCGAGGATAACTTCGGACGACATCGGAACAACATTGACATTAACGAAGACCGTGACGCGGGCTTCGGCGGCTGCCGGTAAAAACACGTGAATGCACAGCAGCACGATGACAGCTCTGATCATGTTAAGCCTTTCACGAGCGCTATAGTTTCCTCGCTCACATTGCCGCCGCAGATTATTGCCACAATATTCTTGCCCGCAATCTCTTCGCGGCGCGCCATCATAGCGGCGATAGCAACGCCCGCTGCGCCTTCTATGTACTGTCCTTCCAGTTCCATAAACAGACGCATTGCGGCGGCGATTTGTTCCTCATCAACTACAACAAACTCGTCTACCACAGCCTGATTAAGTTCGAATGTAATTGCGCCCGCCTCAATACCGCCCGCCGTGCCATCAGAGAGAGTCGGTTCGCTGGGCAAATCCAGTATCTCGCCTGCTGCAATGGAATGCGCCATAACCGCGGAGGCTTTTGGCTGACAGCCATACACCTGAATTGCCGGGTTGTGCGCCTTGAGGACACTACCGACGCCGCCGATCAGGCCTCCTCCTCCCACCGCGACAAAAACGGCATCGATCTCCGGGAGTTGCTCGAGAATTTCAACACCGCAGGTGCCCTGCCCGGCGATCACTTGCGAATCATTGTACGGGGACAAATACAGCATGCCGTTCTCTTCGGCAAACTCGCGTGCGTGTTGTTCAGTGTCGAGGCCATCAGTGCCAAAAAGTCTAACATCGCCGCCGTAGCTCTCAATTTTACCAATCTTTACACTTGAGGTTTGCTCAGGCACAAAGATAACGCCTTTGGCGCCGAGTTTTTGCATGGCGCAGGCGACAGCCGCACCGTGATTGCCACTCGATGCCGCGACGCAGCCTTTGGCGCGCTCGTCAGCGCTCAAAGTCATTAGCCGGTTGCTGGCACCGCGCAACTTAAACGAGCCAGTCGTCTGCATATTCTCGAGTTTTAAGAATACGTCTGCACCAAGATCAGAACTGAAAGCCTCTGACTTTCGCAGCTCAGTGCGTTCGATCTGATCGCCAATGCGCTTCGCCGCGCTCGCCGCTGCGGCGGCCGTTGCTACCAAGTTATCGTCCACCCGACTAGCCGAAGGTATTACATCTATCCGGATCACCATGATCCAGACCGATACGGAACCATTTTTTGCGCTGCGCCGATGTGCCGTGCGTGAATGATTCCGGAACGATCGCCCGACCGCTCTGGCGCTGCAATGTATCATCACCAATCGCACTGGCCGCATTCAAAGCCTCGTCAACATCGCCGCTCTCGAGAATACTCCGGGCACGGTTCGCGCGATTGGCCCAGACCCCTGCGAAACAATCTGCCTGCAACTCGAGACGAACCGACAATGCATTTCCGTCAGCCGTACTCATTTGCCGTTTCATCGAATGAACCTTGCCCGATACGCCCAACAAATTTTGAACATGATGACCAATTTCATGAGCGATGACGTAGGCCTGCGCAAAATCGCCAGGCGCTTTGAAGCGCGTACGCATTTGATCGTAGAAACTCAGGTCAATATAAGCGTTCTTGTCGGCTGAGCAATAGAACGGACCCATCGCTGCCTGACCAGTACCACATGCAGAATGCGTTGAACCCGTGAACATCACGAGCGTCGGAACTTCATAGCGCTGCCCTTGCTCCGCAAAAATCTCTGTCCAGACATCCTCGGTATCGGCTATGACGACACTGACCATATCCGCGAGTGGATCGTTCTTCAGATCTTCAGCACTCGGACGCGTACCAGTTGATGACGCCTGTCCTCCCGACTGCATGCCCTCGAGTAACGGTGTTGGGTCGATGCCGAGATACCACGCAACCAACACCAGAGCGATCGTGCCGATCCCGCCGCCGAGCATTCTCCCTCCCGTGCGTTGCCCACGCCTGTCTTCAATATTTGAACTGCGTCTACCGCCACGCCACTTCATCGTTGCCTCCTCAACCGTCTGCAGAACGCCACTTTACAATAATTGACGTTGTATCTTGTTTGCATTGCATCTTAATACTTCGCTGTGCACAGATAGTAGTTCAATTGAAAAAGGCACAGTTGCTGAAAGGCAATCTCGCAAAGCCACCGGTCTACGGAGCGCGCCATCGGCGGCGCTATTTCATCACCTTGTGTGGGGCCTGGAATCGGCGATAAGGCGTCAATGTTGTCGGCGCAGCTTGTTAGTCTGAAAGTCGTTACAGCAAGCGGCAAACTTATGAAGGTGAACGATACGCAACGTCACCTTCTAAACGCGTTTCGCCTGAGTTACGGCATGTTGGGGATCATCTACGAAGTAACGCTGCGAGTACGTCCGATTATGAATTTCGCTGCGAGCCACCGCAGTATGGATGTCGATGCGTTTGCAAATATTTCAGACCGACTCGCGACGCTTATGTCGAGCAAACCTATGCCGGGCGAATGGACTTTTTTCGCAAGATCAGGCGACAACTTGACCCTGAAGATAGGCTGCTTAACCCATATTTGGCGCGATACTTTAAGTAAGAGCGAAGCTCGAAACATTCGTAGCTTCTGATGAATCCTCATAAATACCTGTTTTTATTAGAAATTATGCTTCATAGCAGCAATTCTTCTATCTGTGCACTGGTTTTTATATATCGGACTGATAGTATGCATCGCCCCGATATATACTCACGAGCTCAAGATGGATGTCAAAACAGTTTGCCTCGGAATGCTAACGGACGGTCCTGCTTCTGGCTATGACCTGAAAAAGCAATTCGAATCCACGTTCGCACATTTTTTTGCGGCCGGCTACGGGTCGATCTACCCCGCTCTCTCATCGTTGGCAGAAAAAGGTTTCGTTACTTGCGAACACGTTCCGCAGGACGGCAAGCCCGATCGCAAGGTGTACGAGATCACCGATACTGGTCGGGCATGTCTTCTGAGTTCGCTCGATGATCCGGCACCTGGCCACAAAGTTCGATCCGATTTTCTGGCAACGATGTGTTTCTCGCATTTGATGACAAACAGTCAGGTCGAAACGGTCTTGAATAATCTTACTGGAGAGATTGAATTTCAACAGAAGTTGATTGCTGACATGCAAGCCACATGCGCACACGACTGGCCCGTCGGCAAATGCTTTGTTGCCGGTTTTGGCGAGACCATGACGGCGGCCATAAAGAAATATATCGAAGATAATCGACATACGCTTACAGAAGATACGGCACCAAAAGTCGCTGCCCGTTAGGAACGAACATGCAACAAAGTACTTATAACAAATACAAATCCTGGCTGGTCTCTGCGGGCATCGCTGTTGCTGTTGCTGTCTGGCTGGCCTCGGGACAAATCGGTGACGACGAAGCGCCTCCTGCTACGGCTGCGGCCACAGCCACTTCTAGCGAATCCAAAAATGCAGTTCGAGTTCGACATCAAACAGCGGAATTGGTGCAGCGAACGATCACCGTTAACGGCAAGACGGCGCCCGCACGGTCGGTGGCGTTAGCCGCCCAGACGGAAGGACGTATTGACAGCATCGGCGCAGAGCGTGGATCCAACATGGAACGCGGCGACCTAATCGTGCGTCTTGATGAACGCGACCGCACAGCCAGGCTTCTGCAATCTGAGGCAACCGTCAAACAACGCGAGGTCGAGTACGAAGCAAGACTCAAACTGAAGTCGTCAAGTTATGTATCAGAATCCCAACTACAGGAAGCTGTAGCTCTTCTAGAGGTGGCAAGAGCCGACCTGACCCGGGCTAAATTGGATTTGGACTACATGACCATCCGTGCGCCCTTTGGCGGCGCGCTTCAAGACCGAGCAGTTGAAGTTGGTGATTTCGTGAAAGTAGGCGAGGCCATCGCTACTTATGTCGACAACCGCATGATTATTGTATCTGCGAATTTGTCAGAATTTGATGCTCATCATGTCAGTGTCGGCGATCAAGCGGAGGCTCAGCTGGCAACAGGAGAGACTGTAGAAGGTCGTATACGCTATGTCGCGCCGGTTGCAGATGAAGCCACTCGGACTTTCGGCGTTGAGCTTGAAATAGACAACTCGGACGGTGAGTTGCGGATAGGAGGAACAGCTGTCCTCAAAATTCCTGCTGAAGAGACTCTGGCGCATCGCGTGTCACCGTCGCTCCTCACACTCGACGATGCTGGCAATATTGGCATCAAGATTATTGGCGAGAATGGCTTGGTCGAGTTTGTTGTCGCAGACATAGCATTGTCCACAAACAATGGCGTCTGGCTGGCCGGATTACCACAGGATGCAACCATCATCACCGTAGGCCAGGGATACGTCTCAAATGGCGCGCGCGTCAATGCAGTGCCCGAAGACGATATAGATACTGCGGTCGCGATCAAGTCAGGTACTGAGGCCAACGACTAATGAGCATCATTGAGACAGCAATGTTGCGGTCACGAACTGTGATCTTGTCATTGCTTATCGTTTTGATCGGCGGCGCCGTCACCTACACGACCATCCCCAAGGAAGCCGAGCCGGATATAGAAATTCCGATCGTTTATATAAGCATCAATCACGACGGAATTTCGCCCGAGGATGCAGAGCGTCTCCTGGTTCGTGTATTAGAGCAGGAATTGCGATCCATCGAAGGCATCAAGGAAATGACTGCCAATGCCTACGAAGGCGGTGCGAATGTACAGCTGGAGTTTGATGCAGGCGTTGATACGAAGGTCGCACTGCAAGATGTTCGTGAAAAAGTTGACATGGCGAAGGCGGAGCTGCCTGGCGACACCGATGAACCGACCGTAAGCGAAGTCAAAGTGTCCCGCTTCGATCCAATGCTCGTCCTTAATCTTGCTGGCAACGTTCCAGAAAGAATGCTCACCAGAATAGCTGTCGATCTGAAAGAAAAAATCGAGAGTATCGTTGGCGTACTTGAAGTGAACCTGATCGGTACTCGTGAGGAGCTGATGGAGGTTGTGATTGATCCATTGGCGATGGAAAGTTACGGCCTTGATCAGGCGCAGATTATTCAGTTCGTCGATCGTAACAATCGCCTGGTCGCCGCCGGAGCGCTGCATTCAAGCGAGGGCCGCTTCCCGGTAAAGATTCCCGGTGTCTTTGAAAGTGCCGCCGACGTTCTCGATATGCCGATAAAGGCCGTCGGCGAGCGGGTGGTTCATTTTAAGGACATCGCAGAAGTTCGGCGGACCTATAAGGACGCTGAAAGTGTGGCACGACTCAACGGCAAGCCAGCGCTCGCCATTGAAGTCGTGCAACGCGGTGGCGCAAACGTCATCGAGACTATTGCATCGATAAAGGCGCTCTTGGCTGAAGAAAAGAAAATGTGGCCTCAGACCATCGAGATAGTCGCATCGCGTGACAAGTCGAAAGATGTCAATGACATGTTGTCTGAGTTGCAGAATAACGTTCTGTCCGCGGTGCTTCTGGTCTTCATTGTAATTATCGGCATTCTCGGAATCCGTTCCGCATTGTTGGTCGGTGTTGCGATTCCCGGTAGCTTCTTGATGGGTATTTTATTGATTGGTTCGTTTGGCGTCACGATCAATATGATGGTTTTGTTTGCCTTGATTATGGCGGTAGGCATGTTGGTAGATGGCGCTATCGTTGTGACCGAGATGGCTGACAGGCGAATGGCTGAAGGTGAGTCCAGGCACGACGCGTATTCCCGAGCTGCCATCCGCATGTCGTGGCCAATTATCGCATCAACATGTACAACGCTCGCAGCCTTTGTACCGCTGGCTTTCTGGCCCGGTCAATCCGGCGAGTTTATGAAATTTTTGCCTATTACTCTTATTGCCGTTTTAGCAGCATCGTTGGTCATGGCGCTACTATTCGTACCTACTCTCGGGTCCATTTTCGGCAAGACGGGTGCGAATACCGAAGAATCTCGGCGCAACCTGGCTGCCGCAGAGACCGGTGATCTAGAAACCGTATCCGGATTCACTGGTCGATATATCAGATTCTTACAAGCTTCCTTAAAGCGTCCTTGGTTAAATGTTGGTGCTGTTTCGCTGCTTTTGATATCTATCTACACAGCCTTTATCTTTTTTGGCAAAGGCGTCGAATATTTTCCTGAGGTCGAACAACCATTTGGAATGATCGACATCCGTGCGCGTGGCGATCAATCAACAGCAGAACGAGACAACCTGGTTCGTCAAGTTGAAGAGCGCGTTCTCGGTATGCCCGAGATCGAATTCTTGTATGCGAAGACCGGCGAAAACGATCAGGGGGCCGAGGATCAGATCGGGACATTGACGTTGAACTACATTGAATGGGATCAACGGCGAAAGGCGGATGACATTCTTGCAGAAATACGCGATCGAACTTCTGATCTTGTAGGCATAAGAATCGAACCACGAAAACCCGATATGGGTCCGCCTATGGGGAAACCGATTCGCATTGAATTTGTATCGCGCTTCGATGATGCGCTCGAAGACTCGGTCGCTGAAGTACGCAGGGTGATGGAGGCCACCAGCGGCATTGTCAATATTGAAGACAGTCGAC
The DNA here is from genome assembly GCA_905480215.1 of uncultured Woeseiaceae bacterium. Classification (GTDB taxonomy): domain Bacteria; phylum Pseudomonadota; class Gammaproteobacteria; order Steroidobacterales; family Woeseiaceae; genus UBA1847. The sequence continues at coordinate 31,104 of CAJQPL010000010.1, forward strand.
CACTGCCGGGTATTGAATGGCAAATCAAAGTCGATCGCGCAGAGGCCGCGCGATTCGGTGCTGATATATCATTGGTTGGCGCCATGGTTCAGCTGGTAACCAACGGCATTAAGATTGGTGAGTATCGACCGGATGATAGTGATGAAGAAATCGACATTCGCGTGCGCTATCCGGAAAGTAGTCGAAGTCTTTCGCAGATAGACGAACTCCGCATTCCGTCAGAGCAAGGACTGGTTCCGATCAGCACTTTCGTAAAACGAGTTCCCGCGCAAAAAGTCGGCAATATCCAGCGCATCGATATGCGTCGAATGATGTCGATTGACGCCGATGTCGATGCCGAATTTCTTGTCAACGATGTCGTCGCAGAACTTCGTCAGGAAATGCCGAGTCTGAAAATCGACCCGCGTGTCAGTATGACTTTCGGTGGAAGTACGCAGGACCAAGAGGACGATCAGGCGTTCCTCGCCAAGGCGATGCTCATAGCGCTCGCAGCCATGGCGATTATTTTGGTCACGCAATTTAATAGCATCTATCAAGCTGGCTTGATCCTGACGGCGGTAGTTTTCTCGACCGGGGGTGTAATGCTGGGACTCCTGATAACCGGCAAAGCGTTTGGCGTAATAATGAGCAGCATCGGAGTCATCACCCTCGCTGGCATTGTCGTCAATAACAATATCGTTCTGATCGATACCTACAACGTATTGCGCGCCCGGGGCAAGCAGCCGTTTGAGGCGATAATGCGAACCTGCGCTATTCGCCTGCGCCCCGTCCTGTTAACAACCGTTACGACGATTGTGGGTTTGATGCCAATGGTATTCGGCGTCAATATCAATCTCGTTGACCGATCGGTGTCCATTGGAGCTCCCAGCTCCCAATGGTGGTCTCAACTGGCATCTGCGGTCGCGGGTGGGCTGGCATTCGCTACCATTTTGACCTTGGTACTTACGCCAAGCCTCCTCATGATTCAGGCCAATGTCCGTTCCAAGATTGCGGATCGTCGGAAACGTATTGCTGGCGCCGCGACGCCCGCCACGCATTAGCGGCGAATCATTCGCTGCAGGCCAGTGACGCCCAACAGACCTAGCAGCAAAAACCAGCTCGTCGATCCACCACCTTCGCTGACAATGACGGTCGTTGTTCCGAGCGGTGAGTCTCTGCCTGCATCTTCAAGCGGCAAGTACGACAGCTCTGAGGAATCGTCTGGTCCAAAGCTGGCGAGAAAGTTGCCATCATAGGCGTCGTATAATTCGATAAGGATATCGTAGTCGCCCGTTGGGTATCCGCTAACAAGCTCTGTATCGACAATGTATTCATCATTGCTCGATGCACCGAAGATGGTGAAATCCTGCGTCGAAACGAATTCGTTCCACGGCCCCAGCTCATAGCTAAGATAGATGACAGCATAGACATCTGCTTCGCCATAAACTGTATCGGCGTCGAACAACAAATCGATCCCGGTATAGAAGCCATCGAAATCCAGATCGGCATACAGATCGACATCTGCATCGTAGATCCAGAAATCCGCGCTGGCTGATTGAGACCCATTGGCCGAAAGTTTTTGCTGCCCAGCAACTCTTGGCGTCAGCCCTCTCTTGCCCGTGGTTATCAGCGGCTCAAATTCGTCTCGCGACGCTATGCCGTCGCCATCCGATCCGCGTTGCATACCTTGGCCTTGCGACGTAATACTCGTACGCTTCTCTATGTTCTCAGTAGCGTATGCAGAGACTGTTCCGGCGAGCAACAAAAATGCGAACGCGGCGTACAAAATTGCGCGGATACTTCGTATTTGAGTTTTCATTTTCCTGTCCTTTTGAACATTACGCGTTCATTAGAACCTCCAGTCGCTGAATCGCGGCTGAACTTGTGTCCTTGCTTGAAAACTCATGCGATCATGTTCAGCTGATATTCATGATCAACGAAAAACATAATATTGAACACGACCAGGGCGGATAACATTGGAAAATCCATCACCTGGATCCTACTCGGCGTCTCGGGTGGGCTGGGTCTGGATTTGTGTGCAAAAGAACTTCTGCAGGATTATTCACTGCAAGAATTTATTTTTATACGCAGCGCCATCGGCGTGCTTGTTTTTCTATTAATAGCGCCGATCTTCTTCGGTGGCCACAAGATGCTGCACACAGCGCGTTGGAAGTGGCACGCGCTGCGATCCACGCTAGCAATCGGTGCTATGTATGGATTCTTTTACGGCCTTTCGAAAATGCCGCTTGTTAATGCGCTGACCCTGGGTTTCACAGCACCGCTAATGGTCACAGCATTATCGAGCATCTTCCTCGGTGACCATATCGGGCGGCACCGTTGGGGCGCTGTGGTTGTTGGGTTTATCGGTACGTTAGTCATGCTGCGCCCGGGAAGTGGCGAGTTTACCTTCGCCTCGATGGCTATATTGATAGCTGCATTCTGCTATGCGACGCAGGCAATTACGGCACGTTATCTTAAAGATGAATCGATGCTGTCGATGGCAGTCTATGTCGTGCTCGGTCCGATGTTGGTCGCGAGTTTCTTTATCAACAACGAAACGTGGATTACGCCAGACAGCAAAGGTTGGATATTGATGCTTGGCGCCGGACTATGCTCCGTCGTAACCTGGATCGGGTTCATCAACGGCTATCGCGGAACATCGCCCGCTATTCTGGCGCCGTTCGAGTACGCAGCACTAATCGGCGGAGCAATTGCCGGCTATCTAATTTGGGGAGAAGTTCCCGACCGCTGGGTACTCGCCGGAGGAATGATCATTATCGCCTCCGGCCTATATGTCGTTTATAGAGAAGTCGGTCGACTAAACTAGTCAATATCTCCAGCGACAAAACCCGCGATCTCCGATGGTGTGGCCTGCAATGCAATAGCAACCCGATCAAAGAAATCAACTTCAAGCACGCTGACATTGCTATCGCTACGAAACACATCGGCAAGCGCGCCAATGACGGTAGAGCGTTGCGCGATAGATAGTTTCTTGCGCACGCTGCCAAGATACTTGCGCAACGTTGCTTCTGCATATAACTCAGAGCGCGCCGCTACCCGGATATCAGCCGAGCTGAATTCTTCGCCAGTACAATTCTTAAGAATCGCCTGAATCCTCTCGACCTCAACACTTTGAATATTGATATCAGCGTCGGCCGCACGCGCAAGCGTCATTAGCAAGACTTCTTTGAACAGCTCATTCTGCTGCTCGCCGCTGACTTCAGCCCCGCCGAAGAGATTGAGGACGTTCTTAAGATCTGCAATTGCCATGGTTGTTCTCTTTTTTTATATGGTTGGCTGAGCGGGTAATAATAACCCGAATAACACAGACTATTGAAGGCGTTTTTTAAACTTATTTTCTTTTTGGAATTTATACACTTACAGGAGATACTGGGGTCGGGCAAATAAACAAAAGGAGGTGATCCATGTCTAGTGGGATAACAGAGGTATCTAGAAAACTCAGAGTTCTGAAACGAATGACGGAGCATCGTCACGAATTTCACTGACTCTCCTTTTTAGACACCCAGTCTCACAGAAGGCCGCAGCGATGCGGCCTTCTTTGTTTTTGGGGAATTTACTAAGAACGCTCAGGTAGCCAGAATTGGGCCCAGTGCTTCTAACAATTCGTCTATTTCCGACTTGCTATTGTAATGCACAGGTCCGACCCGAATTGCGCCGCCCGACTCGTGTATGCCCAGTACTTTCACGGCTTCAACAGCGTAGTTGTGGCCGCTCCAGACGAAGATATTCTGGTGTGCAAGCGCTTCGGCGACAACGTCCGGCGCTACGCTTGCATGCGTGAAGGAAACCGTGGGCACTCGACGGTCGTACGCATCGACCGCAGTTACGCCTTGCACGGTGATACCAGCAATCGAAGTGAGTCCATCAATTAAATGGCTAGCCAGTTCTTTTTCATAGTCGAACAACAAGCTCATGGCAGCATGAACATCCCTGCGACGACCTGAGAATTGCGACCATTCGCTGGCGTATTCTGTTGCCATCGATGAACCGATCGAGGCGAAGTAGTCGATAGTTGCTGTTATCCCAGCGATCCCTTCATGACTCTGTGTTCCGGTTTCGAAGCACCACGGCAGCTCAGCTGGCGACGGACGAACTTTATAGGGTTCGAGTTGTTCCATCACATCCCGACGACCCCACAGTATTCCCTGGTGCGGGCCGAAAAACTTGTAGGATGAACAAACAAAAAAATCGCAACCCATATCCTGAACATCAGTTGCGATATGTGGGGCCGATTGAACGCCGTCAATGAATGACATTGCCCCGGCGGCGCGTGCTTTCGCACAGATCGTTTTGACGTCATTAATCGTGCCGATGAGGTTACTGGCGCCGCCGACACAAACCAGGCGCGTGCGCTCGCTGATGAGCTCATCCAGCACTTGCAGATCAAACTCGTAGGTCTCGGCGCTAAACGGCAACCATTTCACCTCGAGATCAAGGTCTCGAGCTAACAGCACCCATGGCCATACGTTCGCATCGTGGTCCATCTGCGAGACGATAATTTCATCACCAGCTTGCAGCAGTCGACCAATCGATCGCGACAAGTGCAAGGTCATGGTTGTCATGTTCTGACCGAAGACGATTTCGTCAGCGGACGGTGCATTAATAAAGTCAGCCATTGCTTCTCTGGCGGACAAAACGACCGCATCTGCAGCAACTGCCGTCGCGAAGTAACCGCCGAGATTCGCATTTGTATTGAGTAAACAGTCGGACACCGCATTCGCAACCACACTGGGTACTTGAGTACCGGCCGGGTTGTCAAAATAAATTCGGCGCATGCCGTTATCACTTAGCGCTAGCGCAGGAAACTGCGCGCGCACTGCTTCAAGATCGAAAGACATGAATTAGTCCTGTGGCTTGCCGCCCCACTTCTCCATATGTGCTTCATTAGCACTCTGGCGAACTTTCGCATGGCGGCGATTTAGGTTTAGGGAGTCTGGGTCGCATACTTCAGCCCTGATTATGCCGAGATCGCTGGCTGCATCGAATAAACTCGGATACCAGCGCTCCCAATTGGGAAGTAGCGCTTCAACTTGCTCGCGAAGGTTCATTGCCGCAATGTAACTGAGCGACTGCGACAAGACAATGGCATTTACACCACAAACGGATGAGACGCCGAACTGGAAAGTCTTCGCGACGAACTTGGCGAAGAATGGGACAAGACCGTTTTCGCCGTTGTCACAGAATTCAGTCACACAGTTCGTGTTTCCTGACAGCGCCCTAGCGGTAACGGTTCTGCAGTTTCTTTAGCTCTTTACCGCCGGGGTGTAGCCCGTCAAGTGGTAGTTGCGACAATGGCGAGTCAATATTACCCATTAACTCGTGCATTTCTGCTCTTGATTCGTCGAGGTACAATAGCCCAGTCGTTATTTCACCCGCATTGAAACGTTCGCGTAAAAATTTAAACGCTGACGATCTACTTGTGAGGTCATAGTCCTTATCGACCTTGCGTAGAACAATCGTGCTGCCATCATGCATTTCGATTGGCATGGCATCGCCCTCGGCATAGGCTGCTTTGATTTCTTCGGCAGGCGGCACATAGTCCATATCGACTACGTGGTGATAGAACTGACGTGTATGCGCGTAACTCTTGGTCGAACCCTCATGGTCATTGAATGTAACGCAGGGACTGACAATATCGAGTAGCGCGAAACCACGATGCATCAACGCGCCTTTGATCAGGGGTACCAGTTGTTCTTTGTCGCCCGAAAAACTTCGCGCGATATAGGTCGCACCAAGACTTAGTGCGGTACTGACCGGATCAATCGGTTCCTGATTGTTCGGCTCACCCTTCTTTGGCTTGCTACCAATATCTGCAGAAGCTGAAAACTGGCCTTTGGTGAGACCGTAAACACCGTTATTCTCGATGATGTAGCACATATTCAAGTTGCGGCGGATTGCGTGAACAAATTGGCCGACACCGATCGAGAGCGAATCACCATCACCCGACACGCCAACATACATCAGGTCTCGATTGGCAGCATTTGCACCGGTCGTAACGGAAGGCATGCGCCCATGTACCGAATTGAAGCCATGCGATTGACTAACGAAATAGGCCGGCGTCTTCGAGGAGCACCCAATACCGCTCATCTTTGCCAACATGTGCGGCTCGATACCCAACTCAAACACTGCCTGAACGATCGCAGCGGTAACCGAATCATGCCCGCAGCCTGCGCAAAGCGTAGATACGGTACCTTCATAATCGCGTGCTGTTAGTCCGAGCTTATTCTTCGGAATGCCGGGGTGCGTAATCTTCGGTTTGGCTATGAAACTCATATCTTGTGTTTGTGCCTAGGCGGCACGCCCCTTTGCAATTTCTTCCAGGACACTGTCGACAACGAAGCCCGCGTTAATCGGCATGCCGTTGTAGTGCAATAAGGAAACCAGCTTCCGCTGATCCGCCTCGATGTCATTAATTAGCAATGTTCTTAGTTGCGCATCGCGATTCTGTTCGACAACGTAGATTACGTCATGCTGTTCAACAAACTCTTTTACTTCGTCAGCAAATGGGAATGCCTTGATACGGCAATAGTTCAGGCCAATATTTTGTCCCGCCAATCGATCCAGTGCTTCTTTGCACGCGCCGTCGCCGCTGCCAATAGTAATCACACCAGCGTTATTGAATTTTGAATATTGGATATCCGGTTTCGGCAAGATCTTACGAGCCGTTTCCCATTTTACGAGCAGGCGATCAACGACGTCCTGATAGGCCGCTGAATCTTCGGTATAGCCGCCGAACTTTGTGTGGCCCGAGCCGCGAGTAAAATACGCGCCTTTCGGATGCACGCCTGGCAAGGTTCGATACGGTATGCCATCGCCATCGACATCAAGATAGCGATGAAATTTCTCCATCTCTTCAAGCTCCGCGGCACCGAGAACCTTGCCGCGATCCGGAACGTAATTCTCGTCCCACTCCAACTCAGGAATCATCCAGTCGTTCATACCGATATCCAGATCCGACATGACGATAACCGGCGTTTGCAGACGCTCGGCCAGGTCGAAAGAATCCACCGCGGTATGAAAACACTCCGCCGGGTCAGCCGGGAAAAGCAGGACATGTTTGGTGTCACCGTGGGACGCGAACGCACAACTAATAATGTCGCACTGTTGCGTTCGTGTAGGCATTCCGGTTGATGGGCCGGTGCGTTGCACATTGAAAATGACAGTAGGTATTTCAGCGTAATACGCATAGCCGATAAATTCGCTCATCAATGAAATACCCGGTCCACTGGTCGGCGTAAACGAGCGAGCGCCATTCCAGGCGGCGCCGATGACCATACCAATGGCGGCCAGTTCATCTTCGGCCTGGATCACGGCATAAGTCGCTTTTCCGCTATCGGGGTCGACGCGGTAGCGCGAACAAAAATTGCGGAACGCGTCCATAAGCGATGTTGAGGGCGTGATCGGATACCAGGCGCCGACCGTCGCGCCAGCGTACATGCAACCAAGGCCCGCCGCCGTGTTGCCATCGATAATGATACTGCCTGATGTGGCATCCATCGCTTCGACGCGCATATCCAATGGACAAACGACGTGCTTCTGCGCGTAGTCGTAACCGAGTCGAATCGCTTTCATGTTGGATTCGATCAAGTGCGCCTTCGCGGCGAAGGTTTCTTCGAGAAGCGTAGTAATGATCTTTAGATCGAGATCTAGCAAAGCCGCGATGGCGCCGACATATGCGATATTCTTTATCAGAATTCTGGCGCGTGCACCGTCGAAACTCTCGTTGCACAAGCGAGAAAACGGAATGCCGATGACTGTAATGTCTTCGCGATTCAGCATTTGGCTGCGTGGCCACGTGGAGTCGTAGACCAGCCAACCGCCAGGTTCAACATCAGCCATATCCTGCGCATAGGTTTGCGCATTCATGGCAACCATCACGTCGACCCGATTGGACCGCGACTGATAGCCGTCACCGCTTACGCGTATCTCGTACCAGGTAGGCAGACCCTGAATATTCGATGGGAAGTAATTCTTGCCAACGACCGGCACACCCATTCGAAAGATGGCTTTGCGAAGCAAACCGTTAGCACTGGCAGACCCAGTACCGTTCACGGTACCTATTTTGATAACAACGTCGTTTACAGTTGCCACTGGGATCCTCTAAGTGCCGGATTCGGCTACAAGCCGCGGCGTTTCTTTGGGCAATTCGTCTTTTGCATACGGAATTTTGATGGTGGACTTTTGCATGTCCCAGGCCCCGGTTGGGCAGCGTTCGGCACACAAACTGCAGTGCACACACAGGTCTTCATCTTTCACCATCACGCGACCGGTTTGCGGTAATTCAGCCGAAACATACAAATCCTGCTCATGATTCTCGGCCGGCGCGCTCAAGCGTGTACGTAAATCATCCTCATCGCCGTTGCTCGTCATCGTCAGGCAATTGACCGGGCATATATCAATGCACGCGTCGCACTCGATACAAAGATCCGCAGTGAACACAGTTTGAATATCGCAGTTCAGACAGCGCTCGACTTCCTCCACCGCCTGTTCCGCGGTAAAGCCAAGCTCCACTTCGATATTTATCTGCTTGAATCGCTCTTTAAGGTCGACATGCGGCATTAGTCGGCGTGACGCCGCGTCGTAGTCATTCGAGAAGCTCCATTCGTGCATGCCCATCTTCTGACTTGCCAGGTTGAGGCCATCCGGCAAACGATCTTCGATATTCTCACCCTGGCAATAACGGTGAATAGAAATCGCTGCCTGGTGACCGTGCTCAACGGCCCAAATAATATTTTTCGGTCCAAACGCCGAATCACCGCCAAAGAATACGCCGTCGCGGCCGCACATCATTGTGGTTTCGTTAACGATCGGGCAATCCCATTCGTCGAATTCTATGCCTATATCACGCTCAACCCATGGGAAAGCGTTATCCTGACCAATCGCCAGTACCACATCGTCGCAGGGAATAATTTTCTCGCCGACGACAGTGCCACGATCGATGCGGCCATTTTCGTCGATGTTGTATTCCATCATTTCGAACGTCATTCCGACCAAACGCCCGTTTTCGATGACGAAATCTTTCGGCGAGTGATTGATAAGAATCTCTACGTTCTCTTCTTCCGCATCCTCAAGCTCCCAATCGGACGCTTTGAAGTAGCCGCGCGGTTTTCGCGCCATGACTTTTACATCATCAGCGCCTATGCGCAGTGATGTCCGGCAACAATCCATGGCGGTGTTACCGACGCCGATAATAAGGACTCGTTTGCCAATGCTCTTGGTATGTTCGAACGCAACCGATTCCAGCCAGTCGATGCCAATATGTATGTTTTCGGAATCGTAACGACCGGGGATTTCCAGATTTTTGCCGCGCGGCGCTCCGGTACCTACGAAAACCGCATCGAATTTTTCATCCAGCAAGCCTTTCAGACTATCGATCGGATGATTCAGCTTGAGATCCACGTCCATATCGAGGATGTAACCGATCTCCTCGTCCAGAACTTTAGGCGGTAGCCGAAATTGCGGAATATTGGTTCGCATGAGTCCGCCGGTTGTTTGCAGCGCCTCAAATATCGTGACCTCGTAGCCAAGCGGTGCGAGGTCATTCGCAACCGTCAGCGATGCGCAACCCGCACCGATCAGGGCAACCTTCTTGCCGTTGCTAGTATCAGGTGCTTTCGGTAGCCGCGCAGTAATATCGTCACGATGATCTGCCGCAACTCGCTTCAGGCGACAGATAGCGACCGGCTTGTCTTCAACTCGCCCACGACGACAGGCAGGTTCGCATGGGCGATCGCAGACACGGCCTAAAATACCCGGAAAAACGTTGGATTTTCGGTTCTCCATGTAGGCATCGGAGAACTCGCCCTGCGCGATCATACGGATGTAAGCAGGTACGTCGGTGTGAGCGGGACAGCCACGCTGACAATCGACGACTTTGTGAAAGTAATCAGGGTTGGAAGTATCTGTGGGCTTCATTCGGTCGGTTACGCCAAGACTTTCGCTCTTGATTTTGGGCTAGCATAGCGGGATCGCAGGGAAAGTAAACAATTTCCGAAAATCTAACGCGCCCGCTGAAATTCCAGCTTCTGGCCGGCAACGATTCCACTAAGATTTCCATCGCTATAGACGACATCACCATTTACGACAGTGGTATCGATTGTCGACGAAAATTGATGCCCTTCGAAAGGCGACCACTGGCATTTGCTGAGCAGATTCGCCTTTTCGACACGATAGGCTCTGGCGGGATCGACAACCACGAGATCCGCGTACCACCCTTCGCGGACGTAGCCGCGATCCTTGACTCCGAAGATGTCCGCCGGCGCATGACACGCACGATCGACCAGCAGCTCAACACTGATCTGGCCGTCAGCCACCAGGTCAAATAGCGTTAACAAGGCATGTTGCACCAGCGGCAGCCCGGCAGGTGACTTAAAGTACTTTTCGGCCTTTTCCTGCGCGAGGTGCGGTGCGTGGTCTGTTGCGATGATATCGATACGCTGATCATTGAGCGCGGCGATTAGTGCCATGCGGTCTTCGGCTCGCTTAATGGCCGGATTGCACTTGATGGCCGCCCCCAGTTCCTCGTATCGAGATTCGTCAAACCATAAGTGGTGAACGCAGACTTCCGCCGTTATGCGCTTTTCGGAGCGATGTGCCGTCGAAAACAAGCCCATCTCAATCTCCGTCGTCAAGTGCAGGACGTGCAGTAATGCGTCGTGTCGACTCGCAAGGCTCGTTGCCAGTGTGGAAGACGCGAGACAGGCTTCTGCAGAACGGATCGCCGGATGCTCAGTGAGTGGAACGTCTTCACCGAATTTTTCGCGTGCCGCCGCTTCATTTGCCCAAATCATTGGCGAATCTTCACAATGAGTGAGCACGATAATCGGGGCATGCTTGAATAAACGGTCCAGTGTTTGCGGATCATCCACCAACATATCGCCCGTTGACGCGCCCATAAACGCTTTAATACCCGCCGCCTCACCAACCTGTAGCGCCTTTATCTCCTCAATGTTGCCGTTGGTGGCGCCAAAATGAAAACCATAATTAGCTGAGCAACGACCTACAGCCATGTCGTACTTGTCTTTTAATGCGGCTCGCGTCGTGGTTTGCGGATTAACGTTGGGCATATCCATGAAGCTCGTAATACCGCCCGCGGCGGCGGCGGCTGACTCGGTAGCCAGATCGCCCTTATGCGTCATACCCGGCTCGCGAAAATGCACCTGGTCATCGATCATGCCGGGCAATAGGTATTTGCCGGCTAAATCGATAACGGTCATATCGTCGCTAGCAGCGATAGAAGAAGCCACTTTTGCGATTCGTTCGCCATCGATCAACACATCGGCGTCGATAGTCTGGCCTTCATTTACGAGACGGGCGTTACTGAATAGCGTCTTGCTCAACGGATTATTCCCAGAGTATTGGATGACGCATTATGGAAGCCTCAATCGACGATTACCATTGCTACCTTTGCGGGCGGCCGTCGGGTGTGCGATAACCGCGCTATGGATGCTCAGAAATACCTGGATTTAATTCGCGATGCGGACGTCTATGACGTCGCGATCGAGTCTCCGCTTGAGCTGGCAAAAAACCTGTCGGCCAAAATTCAGAATACAGTGCTCCTGAAGCGCGAAGACCTGCAACCGGTGTTCTCCTTCAAGCTACGAGGTGCTTTCAATAAGATCTCCAAGTTGAGCGATGCTGAGCTCACCAACGGCATCATTTGCAGCTCGGCCGGCAATCATGCCCAGGGCGTGGCGCTGGCAGCGCAATCACGGGGTATTCGGGCAGTGGTCGTCATGCCGATTACGACGCCGAGTATCAAGGTGAATGCCGTTCGTGAACTGGGTGGTGAAATAATTCTTAGCGGCGATGCTTATGACGACGCCTACGCCCATGCGCGCGAAATTGCGGACCAACAGGCGTTGACGTTTATTCACCCTTTTGATGATCCACTCGTTATCGCCGGCCAAGGCACAATCGGACTTGAAATTCTCAAGCAGGCCGACGGCGACATAGACGCCATTTTTGTACCGATCGGCGGCGGCGGCCTGATTGCCGGCATCGCCTGCTGCATCAAACTGCAACGCCCCGATATCCGTATCATCGGCGTAGAGCCCGAAGATTCTGCGGCCATGCGCGATTCCCTGCTTGCTGGCGAGCCGGTTTCTCTCGACCACGTGGGTATATTCGCAGACGGCGTTGCCGTGCGCCGAGTAGGCGACGAAACATTCCGACTTTGCCAAATGTTTGTCGACGAAATCGTCACAGTGGACACCGATCAATGTTGTGCGGCGATTCGCGATATTTTCGACGACACACGCTCAATTGTAGAACCCGCAGGTGGTCTGGCGGTTGCCGGTGCGAAAAAGTACGCAGCGGAGAATAATCTAAGCGGGCAAACGTTTGTCGCGATTAATTGCGGTGCCAACGTCAACTTCGACCGCTTGCGTCATATCGCAGAACGCGCGGCGGTAGGCGACCAGACTGAAATGCTGATCGCTGCCGAAATCCCGGAGAAGCCAGGAAGTTTCCGGCGTTTTTGCGAAGTCCTCGGGAGACGCAGCATTACTGAGTTCAACTATCGCTACACCGATACAAAAAAAGCGCATATTTTCGTTGGCATACATTTATCGGACGGGCAAAGCGAAAGCAGAGCTTTACTCGAATCATTGACAGCCGCCAAATATCCGGTGGTCGATCTCAGTACAAACGAAATGGCGAAGCTGCACGTTCGGCATATGGTCGGTGGTCGGGCTGCGGAGATTCCTAATGAGCGTTTGTTTCGGTTTGAATTTCCGGAACGTCCGGGCGCGCTGCTGGATTTCCTGAATGCCATCGGCACCGACTGGAATATCAGTCTTTTCCACTATCGAAATCACGGTTCAGACTACGGTCGCGTACTGGCGGGAATTGACGTGCCCAATACGGAGACCGACAAACTCGAAGCCCATTTGGCTGAGCTCGGATACCCACACTGGGAAGAGAGCGATAACCCCGCCTACACGATGTTTCTATCTTAATTGAAAAGCCTGCTTAGCCAGCCTGATTTGCTAGTCGCGAAATGACGCGTCTCGTCGATCGAGTTTGCGTAACAAACCTTTATATCCCTTATATTGTTTGTCTCGTTCCCATTAGCGGTAGCGATTGCGACCGTTTTTTTTACCACATATCGCGCATTCGCGCGGCGACATCGATTTGCCGATTGGAGCGCTGGCCAAACTGCGCGGCTGTCGATTCCGGCCGGCCCTCAAAACACTGTTCCATGGTATCCATAAGTGCATCAGTCATGAAACGGCTGCGCGCACCGTAGACATGCTTATCGCCATCTCGGCGTTGCTGAGTAACGTGATAGCGCAGCGGCGAAACCAGCGATAATGACTGTTTCGCTCGGGTCATCGCGACATACAGCAGACGACGCTCCTCCTCAATCATCTGCGGCTTGCCAGTCGCAAACTCGGACGGGAAGTTGCCATCAGAAACATTGAGGACAAAAACCGATTCCCATTCCTGCCCTTTCGCCGAATGCACCGTCGACAAGATCAAGTAGTCTTCGTCTAGCAGCGGGTCACCGGCGAGATCGCCGGCTGCTGACGGCGGGTCGAGCGTCAGCTCAGTAAGGAATCGCTCGCGAGTCGGATAGCGACCTGATATTTGCTCGAGTTGTTCAAGATCGGCCTCGCGCGTATCCAGACCGTCGTACAGGCGTTCCAGATGCGGCTGATACCAGCGCCGCGCAGCACCTAGTTGAGACTGCCAGCCATGTTCGTCTTCATCACCACTAAGCATTTCTAACAAGTCACAAAATGCCGGCCACTCCGCGCTGCACGCAGCCGGCGCCCGATATTCTCGCAGCGACGAAAACAAGTAGTCACCCACCGCCAACTGCTCAAAACATCGGGCAGCATTCGCTGGCCCCATGCCTGGTAGAAGTTTTAAAACCCTGAATGCAGCAATTTCATTTTTCGGATTTTCTGTCCACTTGAGAACGGAAAGCAGATCTTTAACGTGCGCCGCTTCGAGAAACTTCAAGCCACCGTATTTAACGTATGGGATATTGCGTCGTACTAATTCCAACTCCAGACGATCGCTATGGTGAGAGCCGCGAAACAATACCGCCTGATCTTTAAGCGCCAGCCCCAGCTCCCTATTATCAAGAATGGCCCCTACAACAAACTCCGCTTCCGCATCACCGTCTTCGACCGTAACGTAGCGAGGCTTGCCGCCTTTCAGAGTTTCCGAAAAGAGATTTTTGCGATACTGCCGATCACTCTCCGCAATCAAGCAGTTAGCACTATCAAGAATCGCCTGGCATGAGCGGTAATTTTGCTCCAGCGTGATGACTTTTGCGGACGGCATATACTGATCCGGAAATCCGAGAATATTTTCGACTTCCGCGGCGCGAAACGAGTATATCGATTGCGCATCGTCACCAACCACGGTGACGCCCTTGCCGTCGGGTTTCAGCGCATTCAGGATTTGCGCCTGCGCAAGGTTGGTGTCCTGATACTCATCGATAAGAACATGGTCAAAAGATGAACCGATCAACTCTGCAAATTCTGTCTCCCGAACCAAGTGGCACCAGTACAACAGCAGGTCATCGTAATCGAGCGACTGTGTTTGTTGTTTGCGGATAACGTACTGTCGAAACAGCTCGGCAAGCTCGTCGCTCCAGTCAGCACACCACGGGTAGGTTTGGTCCAGAACTTCTGCCAGTGGTCGCTGCGTATTGACGCAACGCGAATAGATGGCGAGACAGGTATCCTTTTTCGGAAATCGCCGTGCCGTTCGTGTCAACTTCTGCTCATGGCGAATAACATCCAGAATATCGGCAGCGTCACCACGATCGAGAACCGAAAAACCCGCATCAAGACCGAGGTTGTGCGCAAAGCGTCGCAACAGACGGTTGGCAATCGAATGGAAAGTGCCTGACCACGGCAGTCCACCTGAAGGCAATGGCGTAAATGACAATTCCCTGGTCGCTGTTCGAACGATCGATTCAACTCGCCGCGTCATCTCCTGGGACGCACGACGCGTAAATGTCAGCAACAAGATTCGCTCTGGCGATACACCGGAAATCAGCAAATGCGCCACCCGATGGGCGAGCGTCATCGTTTTGCCGGTACCCGCACCGGCTATTACCAACAGCGGGCCGGCGGTAAATACTTCTTTCTCCGTCGACTCGCCGTACTCTGCCGCCATACGCTGCGCCGGATTGAGCATCGCCAAATGATCGAATTCCTGCTTCGCAGCCTGCACAATGATTCCCTGTAAAAGACTGTATTTTTATACAGTACTGGATGTATTTACAAGGTTTTTCTCAAGAAAGCCTCAATTGCCGCGGCAAGTTGCTGCGGTGCTTCAAAGTGCAGCATATGCCCGGATGCAGCGATTTCAATCGAACTCGAGTTGGGAAATT
Source organism: uncultured Woeseiaceae bacterium (assembly GCA_905480215.1). Classification (GTDB taxonomy): domain Bacteria; phylum Pseudomonadota; class Gammaproteobacteria; order Steroidobacterales; family Woeseiaceae; genus UBA1847. The sequence continues at coordinate 46,459 of CAJQPL010000010.1, forward strand.
CTAGCTCCGCAATCCCGCCCGCCTGCTCAGCGAATGGACTCAACTCGCCATGCACCAACAGGACAGGCGCGCTGATCGCCCGCCAACAAGCCTCCGCTTCCGCGAGCCGATAAAGCACAGGATTGGGCAGCTTGTGTGCTGCATCAGCCCGTAAGTGAACCGAGCCGTCGTCGCGCTCACTGCCCCACTCTCGAGCCACGAACTCGGCCATTGCCGGACTAATACTGGGACTTCTTTTTGCGACTCGGACGGCAAGACTCGTGTAGCTCGAGTAGTGCGTGAAAACGGGCCGCTTCCTGCCGCTCTCCAGCCACTGTCGATAACGAGCCGGCGCATCGGATGGCGATGAGTCTGATAGTCCAAAGCCCTCAATATTGACAAAGGCATTGATCCGCTCGGGCATTGCACCCGCGTATAGAGAAGCAATATTTCCACCCATACTGTGCCCGATTATCGGCACGGCAGCATCTGGCGAGAAGTGTTCCAATAATTCATGCAGATCAGCAATGTAATCGGGAAACCAGTAGCCCTCTGCCGCATGCGTAGTGCGCCCAAAGCCCCGCCAGTCCGGAGCGATGACATGCCAATCCTCCTTAAGCTCATCGATAACGAACTGAAAAGTCGAACCCGTGTCGGCCCAGCCATGCAAGTAGATCAAAAGTGGTGCGTCTTCATCGCCCCACTCACAAATCGAGTAGTCGATACCGCGAATTGCTAAGACTTTTCTTCGAATTGGGGTTCTGGCTTCGTAGGGAGCGATTTCGTTCATCATTCAAATAATTACGCCGTCATGCGGCACTCATTACTATGTTACGTCAGGTCGTGTATAAACAGAATGAATCGTTCACTGACAAAAAACCACCGCAAAGTAAAGACAGCATGACAGGCGATATCTTACTGGTTCTGGGCATATTGGTTATTTCACTAATACTCTTTATTAGTGAAATCGTGCGCATGGACGTGGTCGCATTGATGGTGCTGGGCTCTCTGTTTATCGCCGGGCAAATCGACGCGAACCAAGCCTTCGCTGGCTTCAGCAACAGCGCCGTTATAACCGTCTGGGCTATGTTTATTCTCAGCGAAGGCCTCACTCGAACGGGCATTGCGGACATTATCGGTCGTCAGGTGATGCGTGTCGGTGGCAATACTGAGGTCACATTGATTTTCGTCATTATGGTTACTGGCGCAGTGCTGTCGGCATTCATGAATAATATTGGTGTCGCCGCGTTGATGTTGCCAGTGGTCGTTGAGGTCGCGCGACGGACCGGGGTGGCGGCCTCACGCCTCTTGATGCCACTCGCCTATTCCACTTTGCTCGGCGGCCTCATGACGCTGATTGGCACACCGCCCAATCTATTGATCAGCGAGTCACTGGTACTTGGCGGTTACGAGCCGTTCGCAATGTTTGATTTCCTACCCTTGGGTGGCGCGGTCATGGTGATTGGGGTGTTGTTCGTCGTATTGGGCGGTCGCTTTTTGCTGCCCAAAATTGTCGCCAAGCGCGGCAAGCATGTCAGTCAGCGTAGCTTGCGATCGCGTTATAAGCTGCAGGAACGCACCTTCATGCTGCACGTTCCGGCAAGTTCGGTTCTGGTTGGCAAAACGCTGGCGGATTCACGCATCGGAGTATCGACGGGCCTGATCACTCTGTCGTTGTTGCGCAATGGTCGCACCGAGACGCTTCCCGGCCGGCAAACGGTGATTCGTGGTGGTGATGGCCTGCTGGTTCAGGGCCGACTCGAACAATTCCGCGAGCTCCAGCGTTGGAGCGATCTGATTATCGAGCGCGAGGCGCCGGTACTCAAATCCATGGTTGCTTCGAAAGTTTCCTACGCCTCGGTAGTCATAACCGAAGGCTCGCCGGTGGTCTCCGAGTTAATTCGTCACGCGGCGTTTCGCACTCGCTTTGAAGTCGCCGTCGTCGGCGTATTGCGTAAAGGGCAGTATCGGTTGACGAATCTCGCCTATGTACCGCTACGAGCTGGTGACCGGGTTTTGGTACAAGGCGAACTTGAGGTAATCCAGGGAATTAACAAGTATCCGGATTTTGAGCAGATCGAAATATTCACGCCGCAGCAATTGCAGGAAGCCTATAAAACAGACGAGCGAATGTTCGTCGTACGCCTGCCGAAGCACAGTGATCTTGCAGATGAAACTTTGAAAAAGAGCCGGCTGGCCGATGTCTTCGATTTTCGTGTTCTCGCAATATTTCGCGCCGGTGAGCTCAAGATCATGCCACGTGGTGATGAGGTCCTGGTGGGCGGCGACCTGCTGCTAATCGAAGGCCAGCAAAGTGATCTCGATGTATTACGCGGTATGCAGGAGCTTGAGATCGATACTAAAGTGCCCGGCAACCTCGGGTCACTTGAGTCCGAGCGGCTAACATTGATGGATGCCACACTTGATCCTCGTTCATCGCTCGCCGGTCGATCCGTGGGCGCGCTAAATTTTCGCGAACGCTACGGTATCGAGTTGGCCGGTATTTGGCGTGAGGGCGAAACCATTGGTTCGGATCTTGCTGAAGAGCGCCTGCAAATTGGCGACGCACTGCTGCTGCTTGGACCAAGGGACCGTCTACAGTTGTTGTCGTCAGATTCCGACTTCCTGATGCTTACACCGCTTGGCCAGGACCCTCCGGATACTCGTCGAGCGCCGTTGGCTGCACTGATTATGGCATCTGTTGTCGGTTGCGTAATGATGGGTTGGGCACCCATCTCGATTGCCGCCGTCATTGGCGGCACAGTGATGGTGCTGACTCGCTGTCTGAACATGGAACAGGCGTACAGGGCTATCGACTGGCGCGCCATATTTCTGATCGCCGGTATGTTGCCATTAGGCACTGCCATGCAGGACAGCGGCGCTGCGACATTTCTCGCTACCAAGGTTATGGAACTATTAGGAGATGCAGGGCCATGGCCAGTGATCATGGGTTTGTATATTTTGACGGCGATGGCCACGATGATTATTCCGACGGCAGCACTCGTTGTACTGATGTCGCCGATTGTTCTGTCAGCTATGTCCGACATGGGATTGCGGCCGGAAACAGCGATGATGGCTGTCGCAGTCGCCGCATCTGCAAGTTTCACGAGCCCAATCTCACACCCCGCCAACATCCTGGTCATGGGCCCCGGCGGCTACCGTTTTGTCGACTACCTGAAAGTTGGCGTTCCACTAACTATTGTTGTATTTATAACGGCAATGATCCTCATGCCTATCCTGTGGCCCTTAGAGGCACTGTAGAGAACTAAGATGCCTCATAGAATTGTCATCGCGGGCGCAGGCCACGCAGCCGGTCAGCTTGTTGCGACGCTTAAACAGCAAAAATTTGCCGGACAAATTGTGCTTGTTGGCGACGAACCGTACCTGCCGTATCAACGTCCGCCGTTGTCGAAGAAATTTCTATCAGGTGAGTTGGACGCCGAACGCTTGTATGTAAAGCCTGAGAGTTTCTATGCGGACACGCAAATCGAAACTCGCCTCAACTGCAGCATTTCTACGCTCGATCGTGAGTCGAGAGTATTGATAACAGAAAGTGGCGACACTATTGGCTACGACAAACTCGTACTGGCTCTCGGTTCACGAGTCCGAAAATTATCCATTGATGGCGCTGATCTTAATGGCGTGCACTATCTTCGCAGCATTGCCGATGTCGACGCTATTCGGGCCGAGCTCGGCGAGCGCAAGAAAGCGGTGATTATTGGCGCAGGATATATAGGTCTCGAAGTGGCGGCGGTACTACGCCAACTGGGAGTCGAAGTCACCGTCATTGAAATGGCCGAGCGCGTAATGAGCCGCGTCGTGTCCCCTGAAATTTCCGATTTCTACCAAATTGAACATGCAAATCATGGCGTCAAATTGCGCCTGTCGACGGGAATTACCGCTTTCCATGGCGAGTCACGAGTCAGCGCCGTTGAAACGGCTGACGGTGAAATGCTAGCAGCTGATTTTGTCGTCGTCGGCGTTGGGGTTTTGCCGAATACCGAGCTAGCGACAGCGGCGGGGCTGCAGGTCGAAAACGGCATCGTCGTCGACGATCAATGCCAAACCAGCGATCCCGACATCTATGCCGTCGGTGACTGTACAGCACATCCGAACGCCATCTACGAGCGCCGCTTACGACTTGAATCTGTTCAAAACGCTCTTGAACAAGCGCGTACCGCTGCGAGCAATATCTGCGGCAAGGAAGCGCACTACACTGAAGTGCCCTGGTTCTGGTCTGATCAATACGATCTGAAACTGCAAATAGCCGGGCTATCAACGGGCTACGATGAGGTCGTCATCCGGGGAAATCCGGCCGACCGTGCATTTGCCTGTTTATATCTGAGAGACGGCAAACTAATCGCTACGGATGCCGTGAATTCACCGAGAGACTTCGTTCAATCAAAGGCCATAATCGCAGCGCGCTTGCCGGTCGATTGTCAACAACTGGCAGACGTTTCGATAGCCCTCAAGGATTTATAGCTGCGGCTCAGCGCGGTCTTCCTGCAACTCATTGTCGACTGCAGTTTCATTCGGAGGCAATTCAATAGTCAGGCGACCATCAGCCGCCAGCACACCGCCGTCGACGCGCCACGCCCTTACAGAGAGAGATTCAACGCCAAGCATTTCAATGCCGGCGAATTCCCCTGTGCCACCCGATACTTTTGCGGTTCCGAGTGTTTCCGGTCCGACGGTGGTATTACCAAGCCAAGTGCCCGCCCAGGTTTTAGCCGAGCTGCGGTAACCCGGAATGACTACTTCTTTAAAGTAGTCCCAGTAATTCTCTGTTTGCTCGATGAATATTCCACCCCTGCCAGGCAGGTAGGCGTACCAAACGCTATTCACCAATGCGCGTCCCGACAACAATGCCGTATCTTCCGAGGCGGACGAAAACTTGATACCGAGACCTGCAACCTGATTGCGTCCATCGCGAAGCGTAGTCGCCATCGCTTGCGTCTGTCTGATTGGTCGCTCCCATAATTGCAGCACAGTCTCGGGAAACGGTTTGTCTGTTGATTCGCCATCATTGGTATAGATGATGCTGTCTGTGGCAACACCGGAGAAAGATAAGCTTACGGTTTGCGCCTCGGTTACAGCGAGCGGAGAAAGGTTTTGCTTGCTAAGAAACGGGTTATACGCAACGCCGGCCGCAAATACTGTCGCTCCAACCAGCACACCAAGAATCAGCACTAATATGTATTTCATTCGTCTGACTCCAACGTGCTGATATAGATGGTAGCCAACTCAAGGTGGCCTGTCGGAGCATCTGCTTCACCTGACGTATCTGCAACCCAGCGCTCTGTAACGACACCGCTTATCGATGCAAGCTCTCTTGATCCTGCACGTATTTCACCCGAGCGGTAACCATATTCATCCGCAACCGGGTTCATATTGACGTACATCGATCCGCGCGCCGGAATATGAATAACCCAGTCGAGAACTATCGACTCACCTTCGCGTGCTGACGTTCTTGCAGCAACCCCGATGACCGAGTTGTGAGCATTTCGAACTTTGAATAACTCGGCGTTGATGCTGCCAAACATCTCGTCTTGCGGCCACACCAAACCCGCCGGTAGAGGCGACTGCTTCGATCCACCGACCATAATGCGATCCGTTGGAATATTGATATTAAATACTTCCGCGCTACCACCATTAGGCGCCACAGAAATAATTGAAGCTTCGCGGTGTTGATCTACAACGGGTAACGCATACAGCGCCCCGGCGGCAACTGCGATTCCCAAAATGATTCCGAAAAAGAATGTTTTTATCAAAACGTTTCCACCGCCCAGAATTCGAAAGGCTTAGTCATAGGATCAGGTGAGTTTAGTTAAGTAGGTCCCACTGCAACAATGGTGGCGGGCTATTTTGTGACAGAGCGCACACTAGTCGAGTGGTCTAGCCGAAATAGTCGGCCAAATATTTGTCGAGACTGACCGAGTCCGAGGCTTCTAATTCGGCCTGACGCTGCACTGACGCAGCCGCTTCTTGTAAATATTGGGCGTTTGCAGCCTGGTTAGGTTGCGCGATCAATGCGAAATAATCGCGATGACTTTTTGCCATCGCCAACGCAAAGTCGAAAAAACCGCTGCCGGATTGATCAAGCTCATCGAGAATTCGAGCCGATGGCGTTTCATCGGGATGATCGATCAAACCTTGCATCTGTCTCACCGCCTCCGAGTAGCTGTCGTTGTGGTCATGGTGATCGATTTCGGCAGCCACAGCGAGGATGCCATCTGTGATTTCACTAGCCCAGTCATTAACCGACACGGATCGACCATCACGCTGCAATCTAAAGTTCGGGTCACGCCCATATTTCGCCGTTTCAACTTGATTACGATTGATCTCCAGCAGACCTTCGTCGCCGAGCGCAGGACTATCCTGCAACAGGCAATAGATGAGCATCGCTTCCATAAAACGCATCGTATTTTGATTGATGCCGCAAGGATCAAACAGATTGATATCCAAGGAACGAATTTCAACATACTCGATACCGCCGCGGCGCAGCGCCGCGGTCGGTCTTTCCCCGGATCTCGCGACACGTTTCGGTCGAACAGAAGAGTAGTACTCGTTTTCTATCTGTAATAGATTCGCGTTCAACTGACGATAGTGGCCATCCACCTTGACACCGATACCCTCGTAAGCTGGCTCCGGCGTTTCGATCGCGCTGCTAAGTCCCTTGACGTATTCGTCGAGGCTATTTAGCGAAATATTCAAGCGCGATTGACTTTGGTTGCTATAACCGAGATCACTCATTCGTAGCGAAGTACCGTAGGGCTCGTAATAAGTATCATCGGTTAAGGATTTCATCGTCTTGGCTTTACCGCCTGCAAACGATTTGCAAAGCGCTGGGGAAGCGCCAAACAAGTACAACACCAGCCAACCCATGCGCTGAAAGTTTCTGATCATGCCTAGATACTGTTCAGAGCGAAAAGCATCAACACCTGAGTCATCAGCGAGCATTGATTGGTAAGATGCCCAAAAGCGATCCGGTAGCGAGAAATTGAAATGCACGCCTGCAATCGTCTGCATTTGTCGCCCATAACGAAATCCGAGGCCGCGCCGATAAATCGTCTTCATCTGCCCGACGTTTGAACTACCGTAGCGCGCAAGCGGTATTTTATCGTCGCCTGGAATCCGGCACGGCATACTGGCGGGCCAAAGCATTTCATCACCTAGCTGGGAATACGTAAATTGGTGAATATTGCAGACGCAGTTCAGGGCTTCCCAGGTAGTTGCGAATGCCGGCGTTACAAACTCCAAAAGCGCTTCAGAGAAGTCTGTTGTGATATATCGGTTGGTAAGGGCCGAGCCCAATCCCGCTGGGTGCTCAAGCAAAGATAGTGCACCATCTTTTCCGACTCGCAGCGCCTCTTTCTCGATGCCCTTCAGCCCGCCATATAAGAGGTCGCCGCCTTCAGCAGCAATAGCGGTCAATCGATTCTCAAAAACTTGCTTCACGTAAACTTCCAGCGGCTGACATTGGCATTACTTGCTGTTTTACCATAACGGTCAGAACTACGCGCTATTTAGAAGCTAGACGTTGGGCAGTCCCATAAGCTCGGGTTTTGGTCTAAACTCAGTAGCAGAGACAGTTTATGAATATCAATACAAAACGTCATTCGATTATAGCCGTCACCGCGCTCGCATTGCTTGTTACCAGCAGTTCAGCATTTGCGTTTCGCTGTGGTCAGAAAATCGTCATCGAGAACATGCATGAAATGCAGGTTCGTAAGGCTTGCGGTACACCGACGACAGAGCGTCAGATCGGCACCACTTTGCGCAGTGTCGACGTGCCGATACGGAGCGTCCGATCAGGTGGCTTAACAGTCGAGCGCTTTCGCGGCTACGGCGCGCTGGTGGAAGAGGTTGTCCTAACCGAATACGTATACAACTTCGGACCACGCAAGTTGATGCGACGGTTGCTGTTTGAGGGCGGAGTGCTCGTCAGTATCGAAACCATCGGCTACGGTTATCACGAGAAGAAGAGCAAATAAGGTTATATTTGCAGGATTATTGCTGTTCTTATTTCCTGATTCTACAGGCGGAGCCCAAACTGCATGAACGATTCCAAGCTAAGACGAATGCGTGACCAATCCTCGACCAAAGCCACTCTCATCAGCGAGGGCTGCAAAATCAGCGGCGAGATAACTGGCGACGGCAATTTCATGGTGAATGGCGAAGTCGTCGGAGATTGCGATGTCAGTGGCATGATCACACTGGCACGGGGCGGTGTTTGGCAGGGGTCTATTCGCGCGGCGAACGTCATCGTCGCTGGTCAGATTGAAGGAGACATAACGGCGAATGGCAAGGTCGAAATCACAGATACTGCCCGAATATCAGGAACCGTTACCGCTGAAGCAATCGCCGTTGCTGAAGGCGCAGTCGTAGAAGGTGTGATGAAAACAACCGTTCAAGCGGCACCGCTGGAATTTACCGAGAAACGCGAAACCTAATATTTTTTACACTTGAAAAAGGTCTCCGCCTGAAAGCATCGTAGATGGTACACTCAACAGTTCTATTAGCCGAATAAAAATAACGAGAATGATCGGCAAGAAAACACCACGTTGGCCTTTGCTTGCGTTAGCGCTTGGTGTTGCTGTGTCCTGCATTTTGCTGTCCGTCTTCTACGGTCAGTATCACTGGCTCGCAAATCAAATTGTCGCAACCAGCTCGATGGAATACCGGCGGTTAATAGAGGCTGACTTCGAGCTGTTGGCGAGCACTGAGATTCGTGCCGCGGCTGACGGCATGCGCGAGATTGCTGTTGGTGGCCAGTTATCCGCAATCAATCGCGCGCTGAATACCATTCTTATTGACAACCGTTCTCTCACCGGAATGCGTTTTGTGGACCTATCAGGCAACACATTTGTGGCGGGGTCTATCCCTCAATCCCGTGATGGTGCTGCGACGATCTGGCTTGAACAGCTGCTTCTCATCACGAATCCAGTTATTGCTGACGGAGTGGAGGTCGGCCTGTTAACGGGCGCATTCGATCTCGCTAACCTAAGTACCGAATCGGCACGCTTCATGACAGCTCTTGGCGATAAAGAACGAGAAAGTCGGCACGTCAGCTACATCTGGGTAGGCGCTGGAACTCTGGCAGCATTGTTACTTTGTGGCGGGGTCATCTGGTTGTCCGTTCGAAGTCAGAACAGACGCATTAGGCAGCTGAAAACTCAGGCTGCGAAACTCCGCGATTCGGATTTCGGCGAACCACTGTTGGTTTCGAGTCACGATGAATTAGGCGATCTTGCTTCCGTCTTTAATGAACTGCGCCATCGACTGCGCAAGACGACGCACTCTCGCGACTACGTCAACAATATTTTCTCTGGCATGAACGAAGCCATCATCGTTACCAGTAACGATGGCAAGATTACCCAGACCAATAAGGCCACTTCGCATCTACTTGGCTACGAGGAAGATGAGCTACTCAATGTCGATATTGATTACATCGTCAATACAAGCAAGGGGCCATCATTGGCAGACGATTCGCCATCTGGGCTCCCTAAGGAAGCGATTTTTGAGAGCAAGTTCGGTGAGTCAATTCCCGTTTCCTACACGTGTTCCGGTATTGACGCCGCTGATGGCATATCGGCACGGCGTATTTACGCAGCGCAGAACATTACAGAGCGGCGTCGGGCTGAAAAGAGAATTCGTTACCTCGCGCAAATTGACCCGCTAACCAAAATTCCAAATCGGATGCAGTTTCAACACTTGCTGCAACGCGGCATCGCTCGCGCAAGACGTTCCGACAAATCACTGTGTCTATTCTACGTTGATCTCGATTACTTCAAAGAAATTAATGACACCTTTGGTCATCTGGCAGGCGACACCACGCTTGAAACTACGGCCGAGCGCTTGGCTGCTGTATTGCCTAAGAACACAGTTGTTGGGCGCCTTTCGGGCGACGAGTTTGCGATTTTCATTGACGGGCTGGGCCCCAATGAAAAAGGCATTGTAGAAACAAGTGATCTGGCACAGAAAGTGTTGGACCGCCTTGCAGAACCGTTCTTCGTTCAAGGCAACGAAGTTTTTATGACTACTAGCCTCGGCATCGCCTACTATCCGAAGGATGCACCGAACGTCATCGACCTGATTCGAAATGCCGATGCCGCGCTTTACCATTCGAAGAAATCCGGCGGCAATGTTTTTTCATACTATGCGCCGAAGATGAACGAAGCATCTGTCGAACGTCTGATGACAAAGAGCAAGCTGAAGCGCGCCTTTGAAAGAGACGAATTGCTAGTCCACTATCAACCCAAGTACAACCTGGAGACTGGCGAAGTATTCGGCGCTGAGGCATTAGTTCGGTGGGAGTTACCTGATCGCGGCATGGTATTACCGGCGGATTTCATCCCAATCGCTGAGGACTCCAGCCTCATCATCGAAATCGGCGAATGGGTGCTCGACAAAGTTTGCGAAGATTTTCGCACCTGGCAATTGTCAGTCACATCGCCTGGCCGCGTCTCCGTCAATCTATCGTTAAAACAATTGCGGCAGATAAATTTCATCAGCCGCATCAGTGCTATTTTGCGTAGTCATGAAGTATCGCCCACCTCGCTCGAGCTTGAGATTACGGAAACAACCTTGATGGAGAATCCGGAGCGCACGATCAAGATGCTCGACCAACTGTATGGCCTGGGCTTGCACATGGCTATTGATGATTTTGGCACCGGTTACTCGTCCCTGAGTGCGCTACAACAATTCCCAATTAGTACCCTCAAGATTGATAAGTCTTTCGTTCGCGACGTGGTAACCAGCCCGGACGATGCAACCATCGTCGACACAATCGTTCAAATGGGCCAGAACATGAACATGGATGTCGTCGCAGAGGGCGTTGAGACCGAGGAACAACTTATGTTTTTGCAGAAATTGGGCTGTACTTATGTTCAAGGCATGCTGTTCGGTCAGCCGATGAGCGCTGATAACTATTTGAAATTACTACTCGCACAGGCTGACGGAACCGATACATACCAATCTTTGTTTGCCTGACTTCACTAAAGCGGCACAACATGATTAAATTACCCTCCTACTCACTAACCGCCTGCCGCCATGCGCTGGGCCTACAGACGAAGTTGACTCAATGAATAAAATGACCAAAATAGCTATTTCAATAGTTCTTACATTTTGCGCATCAAGCGCGTTTGCCTGTGACTACCCAGCAACGCCAAAGGATCTTCCTAACGGTGCGGTAGCCAGCAAGGATGAAATGCTCGAGGGAGTCAAAGTCATTGCTGCGTATCAAGAAGTCATGGCGACCTACTTGTCCTGCATCGAGTCGGAAGAAATCGTTGCTATCCAGGCGCTCGGCGATGACGAGGAAGCCAAGGAACAGCGCGAGACCATGTTCGAGAAGAAGTACAATGCGGCGGTAGACGAGCAAACACGAACCGTCGAGCAATTCAATGCTGAAATTCGAGCATTCAAGGCTCGCTAGTCAGAGCGCAGCTGTCTTAGACTTAGATAAGCGAAAACGCCCGTCAATGACGGGCGTTTTTTTACGTGCAGTGATGTCACTAGAAAATGTGACTACAAATGATCGATTTCTTCGCCGAGGTCGCGCTTGCTTTCAGTAACAATTCGCTCCAGAACCTGAATACGCTCCTCGAGCGAGTCTATTTTCTTGAGTGACTCCTCAAGTTCCGGGTTATTTTCTTGCTTCTTCTGCTTCACATTCAAGTATTTCTTAAAAGCGTCTGCGAGTAACACTGCGACGACGATACAAACCACATAAAACATTGTGTTCATTGGCGAATCCTTTTGCGTATCCCTTTTGCTATCAAAGTTTACTCAGCTCCTGATCGAGCTGGAAGCGACGTGACGTAACGTGCTTTTCCAGCCGAATCAATCTTTCATCCAGTGTGCTGCAACGCCGATCAATTTCCTCCGCGCCCGATGGAGCAGGCGTATCTGCAGAATGTTCCCTGCATCGCCTTCGCTTCCGCGGCGGCTCATCGCGTTCGCCTGCCACAGCGAAATCTCGGTGCGATTCCGCTGGAATCAAGAAAACGGCGGCTAAATAGCCAATGACTGCGATCGGCATGGCCATTAGAAACGTGATGAAAGCCAGGAAGCGAGTCATCTTAAGGTTAAATCCCAGATAGCCGGCAAGCCCTGCACATACTCCGCCCAGGACGGCGCGATCTGTGTCTCTGTAGAAACTTCGCCTCGTTCCTTCACCCATTGTGCTCATAAGCGGCTCCTGTAGTCATATCTGTTGCGATCCCAAAATGCACTTTCGGAACGGCGGCCGGAGTACACCAGCGGCTTCTCCCGTACGAGCAACGTGGCGCCAAGATATAGTGCAGCGCTCAACCAGAAAGACAACAACAAGGAAATTATTGCAATCACCCTGACCGTTCCAACATGGAAGTTAAATCTATCGGCGATGCCAGCACAGACTCCGAAAATCCAACCATTCTCGCGGTCACGGTAGAATCCACGTAAGGGTCCATATTCCAAATTCCAGTTATCTCGATTCATTGTGTCCTCCTCCACATCCCGATTAGTCTGCCTCCGCTACAAGCGGCTTGTCAGCCGCAAGGCGAGACTTCAGGGCATCAAGTTCTTCTTTTATGGATTCCTCAGCTTCGAGGCTGGCGAATTCATGGTTCAGATCTTTCGGCAAACCCAGGTCGTAGACCTCAACACGACCCTCGACGTCATCGATGCGTCGCGTGTACTGCTCAAACCGCACCATGGCATCGTCAATTTTGTAGTCGTAAATCTTCTTGCGTACTGCAAGTCGGCTACTTGCGGTTTTGTGCCGCGCCAAAAGTGATTTCTGGCGCGTCTTGGCATCCTCAAGCTTGCTTTCCAGACGCGCGATGTCCTCATTCAGTTTTGCCAGCCCCTCATCAACGGATAGATAATCCTGCTTTAGAATATCGACCCCCGACGAAACCCGAGACTTTTCAACCAATGCTGCCTTGGCCAGATCCTCGCGGCCTTTACGCATCGCCAGCTCGGCCTTCTGACTCCAGTTGTTGGTGTCCCGCTCAAGACTCTCAATTTTCCGATTCAGATCCTTTTTGTCTGCGATCGACCGAGCCGCTGCCGATCGGACTTCAACCAGCGTGTCTTCCATTTCCTGAATCATTAGCCGGACGATCTTCTCCGGATCCTCGGCTTTATCCAGTATCGCGTTGATATTGGAGTTCACGATGTCGCTGAATCTCGTGAATATGCCCATGGTTTTTCCTCTCGTGTGATTGAATCTTATGAATGTAATTGCAGAAATCGTGCCAGATTGGCTAAAAATTCATAACTTATTAATTAATAAGGTATTATTTCTTAAAGCGCGAAAATTGGGAGTCACTATAATCTGGCGAAAATAACTAATTATTAGCATTTTTTACTACCTTTTGGCTTAATAGACCAATGCTCGCCACTGCCGCATCACAGCAAATCATTGGAGAAGCCCCAGCATTTCTGGAAATGCTCGAGCACGTCTCGCGCGCCGCACCACTCTCGAAGCCTGTATTGGTCGTTGGCGAACGCGGCACTGGCAAGGAGCTAATAGCGTCTCGCCTACATTTCCTATCCGAGCGCTGGGAGCAAAAGCTTGTAAAGGTAAATTGCGCGGCATTAACCGAATCGATTTTGGAATCCGAGCTATTTGGTCACGAATCCGGTGCTTTTACAGGCGCAGCAACGACCCATATTGGCCATTTTGAACGAGCAGATGGCGGCACGCTGGTGCTGGATGAATTGGCAACCATTTCACTACGCATGCAGGAAAAGATCCTGCGAACGATTGAATATGGAGAAGTACAACGAGTTGGCGGCACAGAAACGCTGCAAGTCGACGTGCGCATAGTAGGCTCGACAAATGCCGACCTGAGGAGGCTCGCGGCGGATGGACGCTTTCGCGAAGACCTTCTTGATCGACTCGCTTTCGATGTAATTACAGTACCGCCATTGCGAGAGCGCATAGAAGACATCATGCCATTGGCAAATGCATTCGCGATCAATATGGCGAGTGAACTGAAGTGGAGTTATTTTCCGGGGTTTGACTCCAAAGCATCGTCAGCATTATTGCGGAATCGCTGGCCTGGCAATGTGCGGGAGCTAAAAAATGCCGTCGAGCGCTCCGTCTATCGCTCTCAAGATCAGACACAGGCTATCGCGACACTTGCTCTTGATCCGTTTGATTCGCCGTTCATGATTGATGAGTCAACGAGCGCGCCCAGCCCTGTTGCAACACGCAAACGCCCGCCGCTTTTACCTACTCATCTTAAGCAGCGCTTACTGGACACGGAAGTAGATTTGCTTAACGCCGCTCTGGAAAAGGCGCTTTTCAACCAGCGCCTTGCGGCCGACTTGCTTGGACTCAGCTACCATCAGTTCAGAGGCAAGTTGCGAAAATTCAATATTCGCAGCAAGCCTCGAAACTGATGCAGAAAGACTCGCTTAATAGCTTAGCTTTCATCGCGGAAGCGACGAATGTAGATGGCGCCGAACGTCAATAGCGCGCAAATAAGAACACCGGCCCACATCGAGCCACTACTCAAGAATCGTCCAATATCGATCTGCGCAAGAACGCTCACCATCTGGTCATTGAGCTCAAACTTATCCTCATCGAAGAGGTTTTCAATACCGACGCCAGAATGAATAGGAATCATCGCCAATCGTCCCCACACCGCTTTCGCAAATTCGTTGCTGTGGGCGAAAATCCCTTCAAGCATTGGAATCAACACTAACGGCAGGAACGCCATGAGCAGAGGTGATCGCTTGGTATAGGCAGAGACTAAGAGAAACCAGCCAACAAAGGGTGACATCCAAATAGACGCTGCGAAGATCATGATGATCATCGACAGCCAATTGTCTATCAAAGGCACCGAGCCCCAAATCAGGAGTCCGGCATCGCCACCCTTCATTGACACCCAAATACCGGTAACAACGAGATTCACCAAATGCGTGCCAATGATCGCGACAATTGCAGCAACCGGAATCACCAGTAAGGCCGTAGCCAATTTTGATATCACCGTTTCCGCATCGGTAACTGGCAGCGATCGCCAAAATAATATGCTCTTGTCTTTTCTTTCCGCGTACAAGGAATCAAGCGAGTAGAAAACAGTCAAAATCCCTAGCGCCAGAAAGAAAATCCCGGAGGAGCCAAAGAAGAGTCCGGCCATGACGGCTTTGCGCTCAGTGTCACCCACGAGGTTTTGTGCACCGAATAGCGCCACATCAAGCTCCTGTGCGTACTCTCCGGCAAATATCAACGCCGTTAATGTTCCCAAGATTACGATGCTGGATATCGCGAGTGGCGTAAGCCAAATTGATCGATGCTCCCAGATCTCTCGCTTTAGGAGTGCCAGATGATGATTAATCATTTCCGCTCCCCCGTTACCTTGGCAACGAAGAGATCGGACACCGATGGCGTTCTTATCTCCCCGAGGCCCTCCAGAAGCTCACGGCCAACACCCTCGAACAACATTACTGACTTGCCGAACATTTGATTTTCCGCAATCGGCCCAAGTCCTCGGGCACGAGTCGCCTCATCACCGGCTGTCGACACTTCAGTGTAAGTATCGCCGAGAGATTCCATTGTTGAGCTGAGGAGAATTTTGCCGTCATTAATGAACATGATGTCGGTTAGCAAATTCTCGATTTCTTCGACCTGATGAGTGGTAACAAGAATGGTGCGTTCCTCGTCAAAATAGTCATTCAACAGATTGGCGTAAAACTCTTTTCGAAATATGATGTCCAGGCCGAGTGTTGGTTCATCCAGCACCAGGAACTTCGCGTCGACTGACATGATGATCGACAGGTGCAACTGCGTGACCATACCTTTTGAAAGCTCTTTCACTTTCGATTTGGCCATGATCTTAGTTTGTTGCAACAATTCCTCGGCACGTTTACGAGAGAAATTCGGATGTACCGCTGCAACGTAATCGAGAAGTTGCGACACCCGGATCCAGCGCGGCAAAACAGCGACGTCGGCTATGAAACAAATGTTTCGCATGAGCTCCTTGCGTTGTCTAAACGGGTCTAGCCCCATGACCGACAGTTGGCCCTCACAGTCGGTCAGACCCAACATCGCTTTTAGCAAGGTCGTTTTGCCAGCGCCATTTGGACCGATCAAGCCAATAATTTTACCGGCATCGATCTCGAAACTGACATTGTCGACTGCCCGAAACGAACCGAACAGCTTGGATACTCCCTGAGCGCTGACCAGACTATTCATTCTCTTCTCCAGAATCTTTCACGTCTTTTTTCTTATTTAATTCATGTTCTGCGAGCAATTGTGAAACGTCGAGATCCAAACGCTCGATGGTTGCAGTAACCTGTGGCCATTCCTTATCGAGAAATCTCTGTCGCTCCGCTTTGAGAAGCTTCAAGCGCGCCCCATCATTGATAAACATGCCGCGACCGCGCTTTTTCTCTACCAGGCCTTCATCGACCAGTTCCTGATAGCCCTTTAGTACAGTGAGCGGATTCAGTCGGTACTCAGCCGCAACATTCCTGACCGAGGGCAAGGCATCGCCATCTAGCAGAACACTCTCGAGAATCATCGCAACAACCCGGTCTCGCAGTTGCCGATAAATCGGCTGGTCATCATTCCATTTCGGATCCATTACTTATCCGTATCCCGTCGGCTTTCATTTATCGATGCTGGCTTATGTAAAAAGGCACCGGTCCAAAATTTGGACCGGTGCAAGATTTCCGTCGCTACTTTACTCGTCTTCGCCACGGAAATGACTAAATTCTGTAGCGACTGCAAACCTTATTCGCAGCGCTTTATCCTCAAAATGATGCTCCAGATTGAGCCGCACCTGGTCATCTGAAAATGGCGTAGCCGCGAACCGCGCCGGGGTTTCGAGGTGGCGATCCGATGCACCTGATTCGCCGCTTATCAGCGCCGCTGCCATTAGCAGCATTACACCAATGCTAATTACGCTAGTAGATTGTATGTTTGCTCTCGACATTTTGATCCCGGCTTGGTCCGGCCTCTTGGTGACTTGGTGTTGTAGTTGACTATAACACCATTTTCTAATTATGCAACAAGTTTCTCAAACGTTTAAAACCCAAAGTCGCTCATCGGTCCGTTTGTACAGGCTAACGGGATGAGGGTTTTCGATGGCATCTAGTAGAGAAACGACGGCAGACCACATGCCCACAAGCGTGACAGCACTTTGCAGCGCTTCCGTGCTGCCCTATGCTCGGCGAATGGACCACGCTCCGGAAGACAGCGCTTTGATGCTTCGCTATAAAGATGGCGATAGTGCGGCGTTTGAAACGCTCTACCGACGGCACAACGACGCCTTGTATCGCTACTTGTTGAGACTTTGCCAGCACCGAGATGCTGCGGAAGACGTATTTCAGGATGTGTGGGGCAAGATAATCAAGTCTCGCGCTAACTATCGACCGACGGCGAAATTCACCACTTTCATGTATCGAGTTGCCCACAACTGCTTCATAGATCACGTGCGACGCAATAAGCGACACGCAAACGGCACTGAGCTGGATCCGGAACTCCATGCCGACACGTCTGAAACCCTGGAAACAAGCACAGAACGCAGCCTGGCGCGGGAGCGCCTCCTAGTAGCCCTGGACGACCTTCCAGAAGAACAGAAAGACGCTTTCTTGTTGCACGAAGAAGGCGGGCTGAGTATTGATCAGATTGCGGCTGTGACCGGCAGCAATCGTGAGACAGCGAAAAGTCGCTTGCGCTATGCCGTGAACAAACTGCGTGTTGCAATCGAGGAGCCGCAATGACTATTGAGCGAGATAACGAGGCGATGGACGAACTCGTATCCAATAGCTACCGCCAACACAGTACCGAGCAGGTGCCGGACGCATTGAATAAGCGGGTTCTCAAAATGGCGTCCGATGAAACCCGCTCAAGCGGCGCACTGGCGAAATTCTTCGACACCTGGACGAAACCCTTGGCCTGGGCTGCAACGATCGGCCTCAGCCTGGCGATAGTCATTGAGGTTTCGCAGGTAGAGAACGGCCCGCTACCCGCCGCATCTACGGCGCCAGAGTCTGTTGAAGATCAATTTAGGCTTGAAGATACCAGCCAGTTTGACGACGCACGAAATCAAGCGAGGCTTCGTGCGGGTCCCAGCAACGTCGATATCGATCTGGCCAAAGTTGATCGAGTGGCGATACCTGAACAAATTGGTGTCGAAGAAGAGCTCAAAGCGCGTAGTAGCAATATGAGTGATACGCCAGCTGCCGAGAAGCGGATCGTAGCTGCAAGAGCGTTGCCATCCGCCGCTCTCAACGCGGAAAACAAGGCGGTCTCGGATAGCGCGGCTTGTGACGAAGTAATCAGGAAAATGGCAAGTAACTGGCTGGCGTGCATAGAAGAGCTGCGCCTCGCGGGCGCTGTAGAGGACGCAGATCGTGAATACGGAGAGTTTGTTTTGAGATTTCCCAAAGAATAGTGCACCGAAATCGCTAAAAAAGTAGTCAAGGCCAGTGCCTGACGCGGCCGCCAATGTTAGACTCGCCGACCCCGATTACTTAGATTTTCCTGCTTTAGGATCGTTGTTATTCGAGCAGGACCCAGCGCAGAAAGATCTGCAGGAACCTCTACAATGAAACAACCCGTTCGCGTCACAATTACTGGTGCAGCTGGCCAAATTGGTTATCAGCTCGCCTTCCGAATTGCTTCAGGCCAAATGCTTGGTGCCGATCAACCCGTCATATTGCAGTTGCTGGAAATTCCACCCGCATTGCCTGCACTAAATGGGGTGGTCATGGAGCTCGACGACTGCGCATTCAGCACCCTTGCCGGCATTGTCGCCACGGACGATCCCGAGGTAGCGTTCAAGGATAGCGACTACGCGCTACTGGTTGGCGCCCGCCCGCGCGGTCCCGGCATGGAGCGAAAAGATCTTCTTGAGGCCAATGCCGCAATATTCTCAGTTCAGGGCAAGGCAATGAACGATCACGCGAATCGCGACATCAAGGTACTTGTTGTCGGTAACCCCGCCAACACCAATGCGTTGATAGCGAGTAGCAACGCGCCTGATCTGAATCCTCGCAATTTCACAGCGATGACGCGGCTTGATCACAATCGTGCGATGGCGAAACTAGCGGCGAAGACCAACAGTCATGTTAACAACATCACTTGCATGACTATTTGGGGTAATCACTCCGCAACGCAATATCCAGACGTAAACCATGCCAGCATCAGCGGCGAAAGCGCCTCGAGCCAGGTGGACCAAGATTGGCTGGCGAGTGAATTCATTCCCAAGGTTCAGCAACGTGGCGCCGCAATTATTGAAGCGCGCGGCGCATCTTCCGCCGCCTCAGCCGCTTCAGCCGCGATTGACCACATGCACGATTGGGCACTCGGCACCCCTGATGGTGACTGGGTCAGCATGGCGATACCGGCCGATGGCAGCTATGGAATAGAAGCTGGGATCGTCTATTCTTATCCGGTGCGCTGCAGCGGAGGCGACTACCAAATTGTTCAGGGACTCAGCATCGACGACTTCAGTCGCGAGCGCATGAATGCAACCGAGTCCGAATTGCGAGAGGAACGAGCCGCTATAGAAGAGCTACTATAGGCACTACTACTATAGGGTGGGAGATGTTGCGCTAACAGGGTGCAACAGGTTTGCTGAACGAGGTATTCGAATTGTCCGAGCTTATTGTTGGATTGCTTTGGTTTTTGTTGTTTTTCGGTGGCGGAATTTTCCTCGCCTATCGTCGTATTGATCTTAGAACGTCTACCGTCGCGACTGGCGCGGCGCTGCTGGCTTACCTGATTTTTGGTAATGGGCACTGGATATGGTATCTGCTACTGATCGCCGCTTTCGCGTTAATCGTCATTCCCAACCTAGTGGAATATCGACGCGAGAAGATCACTAAGCCCCTGCTGGCGGTATATCGAAAGATGCTGCCATCGATGTCGGACACTGAACGCGAAGCACTCGAAGCTGGCAATGTCTGGTGGGACGGCGAACTTTTTTCCGGCATGCCCGAGTGGGATCGGCTGATTTCCTATCCGGCACCAAAACTCTCCGAAGAAGAGCAAGCTTTTCTGGACGGTCCTTGCGAGCAACTATGTCACATGCTCGACGACTGGGAGATTTGTCACGAGCGCGCAGACATGCCCAAAGAAGTTTGGGACTACATCATCGAGCAACGTTTCTTCGCGATGATTATTCCCAAGCAATACGGTGGACTTGAGTTTTCTGCATACGCCAATGCCGCGGTCATAACCAAACTCGCTAGTCGCAGCCCGACGGCATCTTCAACGATTGGCGTACCCAATTCGCTCGGCCCTGCCGAGCTGCTGCTTCATTACGGCACTGAAGAGCAGAAAAATCACTATCTGCCGGGTCTGGCCGCGGGAACAGAAATCCCCTGCTTCGCCCTGACCTCTCCACAAGCTGGATCGGACGCCGCTGCACTGATCGATAACGGTGTTGTTTGCAAAGGTACGTGGCAAGGCAAGACCATCACGGGCATTCGACTGAATTGGGACAAACGCTATATCACGCTGGCACCCGTAGCCACAGTGCTGGGGCTTGCATTCAAGCTCTACGATCCTGATCACCTGATTGGCGACGTCGAAGACTACGGAATAACAGCCGCACTGATCCCTACTAATACTGATGGCGTTGTAGTCGGTCGCCGGCACTACCCACTCAGTATCGCGTTTCAAAATGGCCCGACATCCGGTAAGGACGTATTCGTGCCGCTCGACTACATAATTGGCGGTCCCGAAATGGCCGGCAAAGGCTGGAAGATGCTGGTCGAGTTGCTCGCTGTGGGGCGCGCCATTACTTTGCCATCAACCGGCGCCGGGGGCGGACAGGCGGCGAGCTACGCAACAGGCGCCTATGCAGTACTGCGCAAACAGTTCAACACCTCCATCGCAAATTTCGAGGGCGTCGGAGAAGCATTAACTCGTATCGCCGGGCACACCTACATCATGAATGCCGCCGTTTCGGTAACCGCAGGTGCAATCGACCAGGGCGAAAAACCCGCAGTGCCCTCAGCGATACTCAAATATCACTGCACCGAACTGGGCCGTAAAGTAGCCAACGATGCGATGGATGTTCATGGCGGGAAAGGCGTCATGATGGGGCCCAGCAACTACCTTGGCCGAGGCTACATGGCCACACCGATCGCAATCACTGTTGAGGGTGCAAACATTCTGACCCGTAGCCTCATCATCTATGGACAGGGAGCGATTCGCTGCCATCCTTTCGTGCTTAAGGAGCTGCAGGCCGCCGGTGACGACGATCTGGATCGAGGTCTGATCCAGTTTGATGACGCGCTATTCGGACACATCGGCTATGCGATCAGCAACATGGCAAGATCGTTTTTCCTTGCTTTGACGCATGCCAAATTCAGTCGAGTGCCACTCAACACACCGACGCGTCGTTACTACCAAAACATCAATCGCTACAGCGCTGCTTTCGCACTTGCATCTGATTTTGCGATGCTAACGCTCGGTGGCGAACTTAAAAAACGCGAACTGCTGTCTGCACGACTCGGCGATATTCTGAGCTCAATGTATCTCGCATCGACCGTTTTGAAACACTTCGAGAATCAGGGCCGCCGCGCAACAGATCTGCCGCTGGTCGAATGGTCGGTGCGCACACTGATGTACCAGGCACAGGAAGCACTGCACGCATTCCTGAGAAATTTCCCGAATCGTTACGTTGCGGCACTGCTAAGGGTGTTCATTTTTCCGCGCGGCCGAACCTATTCGGCTCCGTCCGATGAGATAGCAAAGAAAGTTGTCGATTTGCTGACGACGCCGGGTGAATCTCGCGATCGCCTGAGTCAATTGGCCTATACGACGCTAGACGCCAATAACCCACTGGGCTTATTGCAGGAAGCATTGGAGCTCGCAGTTGAATATGAGCCAATTGAAAAACGCCTGCGGCAGGCAAATAAGGAGGGTCTTCTCGCTTCAGAGTATTTGGGCGACCAGATAACCGAGGCCGAGAAAGCACAGGTCATTAGTAAGGCTGAAGCACGAAACATGCGCGCGTATCATGAAAAAGTCCTGGCGTTGATGGCCGTCGACGATTTTGCACCGGAAGAGTTGAGTCGAGGTTCGTCAGCAACAGAGCCGGCGGCCGAAAAGAAGGCTCCGGCAAAAAAATCTGCTACTCGAAAGAAAGCAACGGACAAAGCGTCGCCCGCTGGCGGCAAAAAAACCAGAACAAAGCCTGACTGACCGCCTATGCCATGAGCAACGTCACCGGCCCACTGTATGAAGCAAACTTCGTCATCGAGAATGACGTACTGGCTGACGCTGATCTTTGGCTTGCCGACGTTGTCCAGCGAGCATTAAGCACAGATGGCGTAGTCGATGCGCGAGTATTTGGGTCGGACACTGATGCGCAAGGCAAGGGAATTCGTACTTGCCAGATTCAGACTCGTGATGATGCCGCGTTCGATGAACATGTCGACAACCTTTTCGCTGAAATTGACGCCGAGGCGGCGCAGCAATTTGCTGCCAACGTCGTTATTCAAAGCCGCGTCATGCGCAGCGATGACCTGGACGAACTGGCAACGAATGAGAGCCTACTCTGCCTTAATTGCGGAACGCGTCTTCGCGGTCAGTACTGCGGCAGGTGCGGGCAACGCTCGCGCAGTCGGCTGATTAGCACTTGGCAATTGCTGAGAGAGGCATTTGGCGATCTTCTGGAGCTCGATTCGCGACTTTGGAAAACCCTGATACCACTGCTTTCCAAACCTGGACAGTTAACTAAGGACTATCTTGAAGGGCGGCGTGCCCGTTATATGCCACCCTTTCGCACCTATCTCGTATTAAGCATTGTATTTTTTCTTGTAGCATTTTTTGAGCCCAAGGAAGGTCTGCTGCTGTTGGCTGAAGATAAATCCGTCGCCACGGCAGAGGAAACTCACGAACAAGAACAGGAAGCAAAAGCTCTCGCCAGCGACAAGCAGGCGGAAGTGGATGAGACGCTTAAGGAAACATACGCCAAAGGCAAAATCGACAAGAACATTGTTGGCGATTCCTCTGCCAACAATACAAGCTTCAACATCAACTTCGGTGAAGACAACGACAACGACAACGACAACGATTTTTTCGGCGACTGTGAGAAAGCCAAAATATCGGACGAACAAAACGCCCCCGACTGGCTCAAGAAACGATTCACTGAGGAGCGTGCCAAGAAAATTTGTGAGCGCAACAAAGCTCGAGGCGTCGACAGTTTTCAGGCCGCGATAATCGACAATATTCCGATAGCGCTTATCGTTTTATTGCCACTAATGGCTATGGTGCTCAAAGTACTGTATCCACTGTCACGCCGTTACTTTGTTGAACACTTGTTGTTCTTCGTTCACTTTCACACGTTCTTTTTCGCGATTCTAATTGTACTCTTGTTGTTTGATCGTCTCGTAAACAGACTGTCAGTCAACGGTATGATTAGCACGCTGATGATTATCGCTGCATCATTGTACGTGCCGGTCTATCTATACAAAGCGATGCGTTACGTATACGCCCAAAGCCATTTAGTAACTGTTCCCAAATACTTAATCCTTCTAGCCGCCTATTTGACCGGCGCAATCATTACATTGCTCGGCGTGGTTCTGATCGTCGTGCTTTCAGCCTAATAGCAAAAAGGGAAAAACTATGAGATTACAAATTTTGATTCTAGCTGGCGTGACAATCACGTTAGTCGCCTGCAGTAAGAAGCCGGTCGACGAGACTACCGTTGTTGATGAGCCTCAAGCTCAGGAAGAAGTCGCGACTGTCTTATTGCCGCGAACGGCATCGGCCGTTGGCTCAAGCGTATTTTTCATAAGCCCGACCAATGGTGCAACGGTCTCCAGTCCGCTCACCATCGAATTTGGCATCAGCGGCATGGATGTCGTCAAAGCCGGCGACAATCAGGCCAATTCCGGGCATCACCATCTACTGATCGATACCGATTTACCAGATCCCAATCTACCCATCCCGGCAGATGCCAATCACGTGCACTTCGGCGATGGCAGCACGAGCGTGGAAATCACCCTTGAAGCGGGCGAGCATCACCTCCAGATGCTGCTTGGCGACTACATGCATATCCCACATGATCCGCCACTGGTATCCGAGTCAATATTGATAACTGTGGAATAAGGAGTTGAGCAAGAGGCCTTAGGCCACTAGAATCGCTGGGCTGGGCTAAATCAAGAATGAACACTATCAACGACAAGAAACTCATAGGAATCAGCGGACTCGCCGCCTATATCCCACCTTATAGGGTGTGGCTGGAGGATTGGTGTGGCTGGACGGATCAGCAGTGGCCGAAGATTCGCGAGATCGTTGGGCGCAGTTTCCGCGTGCGTGGTCCCAATCACAGTGTTTATACAATGGCGGCGAATGCCGTTCTTCGCTTGATCGACCAGTACGATATTGACCCAAGCCGGGTTAAGTTCCTCGGCCTGGGCACCGAATCGAGCACCGATAATTCGGCCGGCGCGATCATTGTCAAAGGCATGGTCGATCACGCGCTGCAAAGTCGCGGCAAGCCACCTATTTCGCGCAGCTGCGAAGTACCCGAATTCAAGCACGCCTGCCTCGGCGGCGTGTACGGTATGAAAGGTGCAATCCGGCATTTGGCACTCGATGGTGCCGGCAGCCAGGCGATCGTTGTCTGCGCAGATATCGCGGAATATGCGCGCGGCAGCTCAGGTGAACCCACACAGGGTGCAGGCGCTGTTGCAATGCTGCTGGAAGAAGATCCGAAGCTGGCAGTTGTTGATCTGATCGGCTCCGGCTCCGCGTCCGACTATCGCATCATGGATTTTCGCAAGCCGATGTTGCGGTTTTGTGGGCAAGATCGTTCAGAGACACACCAGGTTCAAGATTTTCCCGTATTCAACGGCAAGTACTCGACAACGTGTTATGTCGATGAAACTTTGCATGCCCTGAACGACATGTATCAAAAACGCGGACTCAAGGCGATTGAGCATCTGCGTTCCCTGCGAACACTGTTTTTACATCGTCCTTATCGACGCATGCCGGAAACTGGTTGGGCAGTGTCCTATCTGTTTGCACTCGGCCAGGGATCAGCGGATGACCGCGCAGAGCTCGCATCGTATTGCTACGAGGCTGGCGTCGATACTGACGCAACGCTAACGGAAATGCTCAGCAAGCCTGAAATCGCGTCCATGGCGAATCCGCAGCAACATCAGTACGAGGCCTACCCAATGGTTATGGCTGTGCTGCGCGCCTTCCGTGCATCCAGGCACTTTCGCAAGGAAATCCTCGACAAGCTTCGACTTGGCAGCGACACCATGCTGGATCTCGGTAATCTATACACAGCAGCGCTCCCTGCATGGATGGCTGCTGGGTTTGAGCAAGCGCTCGACGAGGACTCCCTGTCAGTCGGCGAAGAAATTCTGACGCTTGGCTATGGCAGCGGCGACGCGGCTGAGGTTATTCCATTTTTCATGGCAGAAAATTGGCGTGAAGCGGCCGCCAAGATTCATTTTTCTGCTGCCATGAAACTGACTTTGGACTTGAATCAAGAGCAATACGAAGCGCTGCATGATGGCCGCAAGGTGCATGGTCTCGACTACGTTGCCAGCAACGAGTTTGTTATTGACCGCGTTGGAGAAAGCGCCGATAAGCACTTCTCAGACCTGGGTATTGAGTACTACGATTACATCGCGTAACGCGATAGCAAATCCGCGTAGTCTGTTTTCAAGGTTTGCCACTCTTGTTTGAACCACGGAGTGAAGAGCTGTTCGCTTTCGCTAAACTCTTCGTCAAGATCTGCCATCGAAATAAATCGCGTCGCTCGAATCTCACTTTCGTTGGGCCGAACATCGCCTTCGATTTTGCCGAGAAATACATGGCACAACTCATTTTCTGAACCTGCCCCATCAAAGCTCGCCTGATAACAAAAGTGGTAGGCGTGCTCGATATCAGCGCCTATGTTTAGCTCATCACTCAAACGCCGCATTGTGGCGACCTGCAAAGTTTCTCCACGTCGCGGATGACTGCAGCAACTATTGGACCAGTAGCCCGGCCACAATCGCTTCACATCGCTGCGCTGTTGCAGCAGCAGCGCGCCGTTGTCGTCGAACAGGAACAATGAAAATGCCCGGTGCAAGATTCCGCCGCCATCGTGACAGTCCGCCTTGGAGCGATAACCAATCTCATTGTCCATTTCATCAACAAGAATAAGTTGCTCGCCTTCAGACGAAACGATTCGGTGCTGGTCATTCATTCAGGGGCCCTCAAAGCGAGATTGTTGCAGAGTTTGATACCCGGCCTGATGCAGCGCGGAGCGTACTTTATTTTCTGTTCCCGGGCATAGCGCGACTATCGCACCGCCACCGCCAGCGCCGGTTAGCTTCGCGCCAAGCGCTCCACTTACGCGTGCGATTGCCACCATGCTTTCAAGATCGGGCGTTGACACCTGCAGCGCATTAAGCAGTCCGTGGCAGATATTCATCAGTTGTCCCAGGGTCTCGTAGTCTTTTTTCGAAAGCGCGTCGGCCGCTTCGATACTCAAGTCGTTAATCTGCTGGAAAATCGTGTCATAGCTGTGCGTATTTTTCTCGTGCCGTCGCCGTACACCCGCGACTTGCTTGTGTGTTGATCCCGGCTGATGACTCAGACCGACGACGATCGGCAACGGCTCAGCCAGTTGTATCGCATTGCCAATCAAGCTTTCACTGTTTCGGAACAACATCGCTTCTGCGAAACAGGAAACTGTATTGTCGATGCCCGACGGAGTTCCGTGTGCGAGCTTTTCGCATTCAAATGCGATTCTATTAACCTCTGTAGCGGTGATTTTAATCGACAGGCTGCTGGCGACCGCTCGGGTAATCGCAACCGCGATCGCAGCCGATGACCCCAATCCCATACCGCGCGGCAAAGCGGATGACACCTTTATTGAGAAATGCGCGTTGTCGACATTGAGCTCGCGTTTGATCAAGTTCACCGCCGCGCCCGCGCCGTCCGCACAGTTTTTGTCGACGATTGTGTGCAAGCCCCATTCCGCGACACTTAGGACCGTTCGGTCAGAAGCGTTCGCTACAGCCGCACGCACTGCATTCGGAATCGGAACAGCAACAGCAGTGTGGCCGTAAACGACAGCATGTTCGCCTAGCAGGATTATCTTACCCGCAGCCGTAGCTGTTACCGCATCTTCATCAGCAGCGACATCATTTATTGTCGCGAGAATTTCTACCGCCTTCCATTCCTTGATGTCACCACTTTCGACCAGCTGATCAACCACCTCGTCGAGGCGCTCCGCTGGCGTACCGACGACACTCGCAATACTACGCGCATGCATTCGCATATGGCCTTTCTGAATACCGCTGCTAGCCAACGCTCGCAGCGCCGCGAAATTCTGTGCCAGACCAACCGCCGCCATCAACTCCGACAGTTGCTGTGCCGACTGCACGGCGGCAATCGCCAAGCCCAGCTTGGCTGCCGCATTGGAATTCACCGTGCCACCGACGATACCAACCTTCAGCGGAAGCTTTAGCTCGCCGAGCAGGTCACCATCCTTGTCCACCGACCAGTTTGTCAGGGCTGCATAATGACCTGAGCGCGCCGCATACGCGTGTGCGCCAGCCTCAAGCGCACGCCAGTCATTGCCCGTCGCGATAGCTAATGGATCGATACCATTCATGATGCCTTTGTTATGTGTCGCAGCACGGTGCGGATCGACCAATGCAATCTCATTCGCCAGCACAATTCGATCCCGAACCTGCTCGCCTTCCATACCAGCACTGGTCAGAGCACTGCTCGGATACTTGACCGTAGCCGTGACAATCGAACGGTCCGCAAGGTTTGACAGAATTCGTAACGCAATATTGCCGCCGCTGATTTCAGCGACGCTTGCTGCGATCGCTTCGCAAATCGTGTTCACAAGATTCGCACCCATGGCATCACAGGTGTCCACCAGGACGTCGACAACAATCAACGCTGAGCCATCTCGTAGCTGGGACCGATGGAGTTCTATATCTCGTACACCGCCACCCCGTTTGAGCAGTCTCGGGTGCACAGCATTGGCTTCTTGCAGCAATCGCTTACGTGCCGCTTCAAGTGCCGCTACTGAGGCATCACTGTCCGCAATATCAACAATGTGAATCTGTCCCGCTAACAGCGATGCATCAGCGTTAACAGTGAAGCCACCGCGTTCTCTCGCCATTGCGGCCGCGCTGCTGAGTGCGGCGACGATCGATGGCTCTTCCACCACTAGCGGCACAATATGTTCGCGCTCATTAACAATGAAATTCGGCGCAATCGCCAGCGGTAGAGAAAATACGCCAA
>CAJQPL010000011.1 GCA_905480215.1 uncultured Woeseiaceae bacterium
ACTTGCGCTCCTGCATGGATTTCTGCTTATATTAGCGTTTATTACATTATAATTTTGTAATCTAATGATCGGTAGAATCACTTTGGGGTGGGTTATTAATGAATGTTAAGCGTGCGTTTTCATCGACTATCGCGGCAGCGACTCTAGTTTTAGTGAGCGGTTCTGCCTTTGCAACTAACGGATACTTTACACACGGGGTTGGAACCGAATCCAAAGCCATGGCGGGAACCGGTATCGGGTCAAACTCCGATATGGGCGCCATTATGGCGGCATCGAATCCCGCGCTTGCTGTGTTTACCGGCAACCAATGGGAAGTTGGCCTGTCTTTCTTCAGCCCAATGCGCAGCTACGCCGCATCTGAGAGCCAGCTCAATGGCGGCCTGATCCCGATCGATCCCGATAACGGCGTATTCCTGCCCTCGCATACTATTAGCGCAGGCAAAGTAGATAGCAGTAGCGAGTTCTTCCCGATTCCTTATGTGGCCAAGAACTGGAGCCTGCAGAACGACGCCAAGGTGTCGTTTGCGTTTTATGGCCGTGGCGGAATGAATACGGACTGGGATAGCACGAACGCCTCTGCAACATCGTATTTCTGCGGCGGCAATCCGCAAGCGGGGGAACCTCCCGCGACCGGTCAAGGGCCTTATTGCATGGGCAAAGCGGGCGTTGATCTGATGCAGGCGTTCCTCGCAGTGAATTATTCAGCCAAGATTGGCGACAACTTTGCATGGGGCGCCGGACCCATTTTCGCTGTACAGCTATTCGAAGCAAATGGCGTCATGACGTTCGCACCGATTACCGAAACCTTCGCCGCATCCGGTGGAACCGTTTTTCCGTCATCTCTAAGCAATAACGGTCACGACACGTCGACCGGCTTCGGATTCGGCGCAGGAATGTGGTGGGGTATCAGCGACGCCGTCAGCGTGGGCCTTTCGTATCAGTCGAAAATCTCCATGAGCGAATTTGACGACTACGCGGATCTGTTCGCAGAGCAAGGCGACTTTGACATCCCCTCCAGCATAAAAGCCGGCGTATCATTCCTTGCGTCCGACGCATTGCGAGTGAATGTCGATTTTGAACACATCGGCTATAGCGACGTTGCCGCTGTCGGTAACCCGATGGCTAACATGGTTACCTGTCCAACTCTGCCATTTGGCGGAACAAGCCTGTCGAATTGCCTGGGTGGTGACAATGGCGCCGGCTTCGGTTGGGACGATATGACGGTCTACAAAATCGGCGCTGAGTGGCAGGCAAATGAAAAAAATACCTGGCGCTTTGGTTACAGCTACGGCGAGCAGCCTGTTCAGTCAGCCGACGTTCTGTTCAACATTCTTGCGCCCGGCATTATGGAGCAGCACTTCACGATCGGATTGACGCGGCAACGTGACAACGGCGGCGCATGGTCGTTCTCGTTCATGTATGCACCGGAAAATACCGTTAGCGGCCCAAGCATGTTCGACCCGACGCAGACGATTGACTTGAAGATGAGCCAGATGGAATTTGAGGTTGGCTTCCGCTTCTAGACGATAACTTTTAGATAATAACTTTCCAGGGTATAACCGGGGCAGCTAGCGGGACGTGCTTAACGTCTTTGCAGCTGCCTCGATTTTTTTATCGAGATAGAAACTATAAAACTCGACATTCCCGGTTCCAACCAATGGCTCAACCAGGCTAGTACCCGCTTTATCCAAAAAAAGTATCGTCGGCGTAATGTCGATATCGTATCGACCTACAAATTTCTGGCCCGATATAAGCTCACCTTGAAAGTCCCTAAATGTAAAATCCGCATTAATGCTGACTTCGCGTAACTCGATGCGTGGGTCCAATTCATTGCGCCGAATAACCGGGTGCAAAACGTTTCTTCGTAGCAACTCACAATGTTCACAACCATGCTGTGTAATCACAACGGCAAACATCTCCCGCGGTGCTGAAAGGCTTTTCGCGTCGCTCTGAAACGAACCCGCTGGTGTAATCAATTCCTGTGGTGCAGGCGGCTCTGCGCATGCACTGCACACTATCGCAGCCAACAAAGACAAACAGACCTGTCGTCGCTTCATTGCCTCTCCCTGCTGAGGAATGAATCGATAGCGTCCACCACGTCGTACAGATACAGGTCACGGAAGAAATGCCCTGCTCCGTCTATCTCAATATGCGATACCGAATCGCTAACTGCCTCTGTCATGCGTTCACCCAATCCACTGGAAACCTGATCGTCGCTGCCAGAAATCACGAGTGTCGGCACTTCGATGTCCGGCAGGAGCATGACCGTATCGGTGTTCGCGTTGCTCCCCAGGTAAGACAGATAACTTGCCACCTGAACTTTAGCGGCTTCACAATGCAGAAAATTAACGTCCGATAGCCAGTCATCTTCTTTCATGCTTTCGAGCGCTTGCAATTCACTTGCTGCGAGCGAGCTGTCGCTGGCCGGTGGCGCGAGCAAGACAAGACTTGATATCGACGTATCGCCCGCCAGAGAATACTTGGCCGCCTGATTTGCACCACGCGAATGACCCAGCAAAGAAATCTTCTTCGTCCCCGAAGTCCTGAGCCAGGTTATCCATACACCGAGTTCTTCAATGGCGTCGTTCGCACGATGTGAATGTGGCAATTCGCAAGCAAAGAAACCGTGCCGATCGTCGACATCGAGCGATAGATTGATCGCCAGAGAGTCGCGCCCGATTTCTGCCAGAAATGACTGCAAAGTCTGGATGATCTCCATGTCCTTATGGCCCAGAGTGCCATGCAAGATCACCATGATCTCATCGGACGCTCGCCCTTCGTCGGCGATCACCCGATCGGCATTCAGCGTTTTACCGTCATAGGAAAGCCGCACTTCGTCTGCTCTGGCAGCAACCGCAGTCAGCAGGGTGAAAAAAACAACCGGTATATAACAATATTTTAGATTCATGATGACATTCACCGATTTCATGTGTAAGAAAACAGTATTCCCTGCAGCTGCTGGCAATTGCCCTGCCCGATTACTTGAGGACTTTGCAGCATAAAAAAAGCGGCC
>CAJQPL010000012.1 GCA_905480215.1 uncultured Woeseiaceae bacterium
CCCCTTCGTACTCGGTTTGCAGCCGACCGCGCCAAGAATCGCTTTTCTTTATGTCCACACGCAACGTGAACGCTTGATATTTCACGCCGACACCGACGTGATCCGTGAGCTGGTAATTAGCACCCAATGCCAGATTAAAGATGCCGCCCGCATAGTCACCAAGCGATGCCTCTAACCAGTCTAGGCGGCCCCCCACGAGCCACTTTGATGAAGGCGAGTAGTAAATCCAGCCGCCGATATTAGGCAATGGGCCCGAGGCGCTTACGGCAGAGGATTCACCAAAGCTGACGATGATATCGCGCTCTAAGAATGCGCTGGTTTCAAGCCAGTGAATACCAAAGCCAATGCCGTAGTCGTACTTTGGGCTGTCGTCGAACGATCGTCCAAAGAATAACCTCGACATAGTAAGACCGGTGCCAGCCGTTACGCTACTCCCTGCCTGAATGACGTCGTCGCCCCACTCAATATCATTCTGGAGTACAGCACTTTTGCTACCCGATGCGTCGAAATGTTGCGCGCGAAATGACCATTTTTCGCCGTAACGCCAGGTGAATTCCGCGGCAAAAAGATCGTCACGCGCCGCGACTCCCAGCTCATCGCCAAAGTCGATTTCCCCGTTCTCCCCGCCGAGGCTGCCATCAACCCGAATAACTATATCTCGCCGCGGCGAGTACACGCCAAGTTGAACATTGAATTTTTCGCTTAGAAACGGATGCGCATTGGCAGCTTCGTCGGCTACAGCAAGACTGTAGCAAAACAAGCATAAACAGAATCCAATCATGATTCTTGCAAGGCTTTTTATTTGAGAGACAATGATCTTGTATACACTCATCTTAGCGAGCTCTAGCTTGGTACTGCTGACATAGCAGAATTATATCGTACGCTCGCGCAACAAGCAGAAATCTTCGCAACACCGAATTGGGTCTCGTGTAAAATATCTTCCGCTGAATCTATGGGCGCCAAAGAATGAGGTCAATTCCTCTCGCAGGAGTAAATTGAATGAAAGTATCCTGGCCGATTTGCTTGCGACAAACATATATTGGGGTGCCGCTATTTACCCTGTTTTTGGCGTGGTCGGCGTCAGCTCAGGAAGTTGCCGAAATTCCTTTCTCCAATGCAGCGCCGGGATCAGCGGCACTCGGCGCGGGCCTGCGAACCGGGCAAAGTCCTTATCTGGCCAGTGACAACGAGGATCAGCGGCAAGTCGATCTGATCCCTTTATATTTATATGAAGGAAAGTACCTGTTTGTAAGAGGCGTTGCAGGTGGGGTGCACTTGTTCAAAAATGAATCCCTCGAGCTGAATTTATACACTCGCTACCGGTTCCAAAAGCTCGACCCTGACAGCAATGCATACTACGCGGGCCTCGAAAAACGTGAGCAAACCCTCGACGCAGGCTTCGAACTTGCACTCAACAGAAATTGGGGCGTAGTGAAATTTGACTGGGTGACAGATACCTTGGACCGTCACAAAGGTCAGGAAGCACGCTTTTCATACCGGTACGATTTCGAAAGGGGTCCCTGGACACTGTCGCCATTTATCTCCTGGACATGGCAGGATGACAACCTGACCAACTACTATTTTGGCGTCAGTGAGGCCGAAGCAACCGCGGAGAGGCCGGCCTATCTCCCTGGCGACTCACAGTGGGTATCGTTTGGTCTGAGAACCGCGTGGCAGATTTCCGATCGCATTGAGCTCTTTGGTAACTTCGGCTTCGGTGGTGCGGATACTCCGGTATTGGATAGCCCACTTGTTGACGAAGACGGGTTTTCCAGCGCTTTCGTCGGCGGCACCTACCTGTTCGGCAACGCCCGTAGACCCGACTATATTATTGAGCCGGAGCGCGTCGGCGAATGGTCATGGCGCGTGAACTACGGTTACCAGGCCGATGGCAATATTGTTAGCGAAATCGACCAGGGCGACTTCAGCAAGAGCACGGTAGCCGATACCAATATCGGCGGACTTACGCTCAGCAAACTTCTGTCATCAGGTGATCGGATAGATTTTCTGGGACGCGTCGCGGTGTTCAGACATTTCGAGGAAGATGAGGGTAACGGAAATTTTCAAAGCTATGCTGCCTACATTGTGGCTATGGGAAAGGGATACTCGCCCTGGAGCAAAGAGGAAGTATTTCGTTGGGGCTTTGGCTTCGGTATGTCATACGCTGAGACGGTGCCTATCGCTGAGCAGCGCAAGCAGGCCGCCAAGGATGATAATACATCGCACTTTCTAAACTATCTTGAAATGACGCTCGACTTTCCATTACGCCGTGCTTCCAAAGCACGTTGGCTGCAGAGCTGCTACGCCGGCCTGACGATCGTGCATCGCTCAGGGATTTTCGGCAGCTCTGATTTTCTTGGTGAGGTGTCTGGCGGATCCGACTGGCTGACGGCACACATGGAGTGCACGCTATGAAACGATTCACTGCTGTACTGATAATCTGCTGCTTAGCCGTGAGCGTGCCAGCACAAGGTGAATGGGTTGCGGACTCCGGCGACAAGTTACAAGTCAGGGCAGAGAAAGCGATTGCGGCCTTTCGCGAGCAGGTAACGCGAACGGAAATGTATTTCGAGCAAGCCTACGCATATGCGATTTTTCCGTCGGTAACGCGGATTGGTTTTGGATTTGGCGGTGCTTACGGAAAAGGCATCGTCATTGAAGGAAACACAGTCATAGGGATGACCAAGTACTCGCAATTCACGTCTGGTATCCAGGCTGGAGCACGTAACTTCAGCATGATTGTCTTTTTCAAGGACCAGCAGGCACTCGAAAGTTACAAAACCAGCAGGACCCAGTTTACGGGACAATCCGGACTCGCACTTGGGACCATGGGGATTGCTGGTACGCCCGCCTACAACCAGGGCGTTGCCATGGTGACGTTAACCAAGTTCGGCATAATGGGTGAATTTACAATATCCGGAGCACGTTTCTCATTTAAAGAAGCGCTGCTGGCGGAGCCCGGTATGTAATCAGGGAATAGTCGTGCGCTGGACTAAATGCGCGTTGTTAAGCGTTATCCCATTGTTGCAGTCTGCATAAGATACGGTCTACGCTATACCTCAAATATGGATCCATCCTTGAGTTATTTTGGAGCGCAGTTGCGATGAACAATATCAAACTTTTTCGAAAACTAACGTCTGCGCTGGCGGCGGTACTTGCCAGTGTTTTGGTGTTGCCAGTAATAGCGGACACGCTCGAACTTTCAGACGGCTCGATCCTCGAAGGCGACTTCGTCGGCAGTAGCAATGGTGTGATCATGTTCAATACCGGCGACGGAATCGAAGCCTTCCCTGAAGATCAGGTGGCCGGTGTGTTCTTCAGCTCAGGCGCTCAAAACGCAGCCGCTCAGGCAGCCGCGCCGCAGCGACCGGTAACGACGGTTCCTGCCGGAACACGTCTTGTCATTCGCACCGTCGAAGACGTTAACTCAAGACAGCATAAAGTCGGACATCGCTTTCGCGGCCAGCTTGAGAACGCGATGGTTGTTGGCGGCGTTACAGTCGCCCCGCGGGGTACTTTCGTTTACGGCGTAGTGGCGTCGTCCACTCAGGCCGGTAACCTGGCTGGTTCGTCAAGTTTGTCGATGGAGTTTACGGACGTAATGATCAATGACGACCTGTATCCGATCGCCACGACAGCGCTATCGTCGCAGTCAGCCCCTGAAGCTGGGCGTACCGTCGGTCGCACCGCAAGAGCAGCCGCACTTGGCGGACTGATCGACGGCAAAAGCGGTGCGCGCACCGGTATGAAAGTGGGTGCGGGCGTTTCTTTGCTGACCTCGGGCTCCAGCATTAACGTGCCGAGAGGCAGCCTGCTCGAAACCACGCTGCGTACGCCGCTGGTCATTCAATAGCGTCTAGCTGGAACGAAAAAATGGCGCACCCTGTCACGGCGCGCCATTTTCACTATTCATACAGGCAGCCCGATTGATGCTCAGGCGCTTAGTTCCGTGATGCGGTTGATGGTGTCGTTGCTAAGCTCTGTGAATATTCTGAAGCTGTCGTCGGCCGCCAGCTTTTCGTCAACAAGCAATTCGAAAGCCTTGTCCTGTAAGTCCCGTATTTTCACGGTAGCCGCTGCGCGCTCATCATCACTGCTATCGGATTGCAGCGCTTTTCGTATTTCAATGACCTCGACAAGAAACTCGTCCAGACGGTTTTTGCGGCGAATTCGGAATATTCGCATTATCGCAAACGTGCCGCTGACCAGGGCGACCATGAGTGTCACAACGACTTCGGCTACCCCGGAGTAGCGTTCGACAAATGTCGGCTCATCGCGCTGCAAAAACGCGAGTGCGCCCGCGTGCAGGCTGTAGGCGAAATTGGACTGGTTGATTTGCTCGTCGATGGGTTGATAAAGCTCAGGACGGCTGCTAAATAGCGCTGGACGAAGCCTGAGAATCTCGGCGTAAAGGTCGTAAACAACGGACTCAGAGATATCTGACCTTGCGACCAAAAGATTATCGACAGCAAGGGTTACGACCGGTTCCGGCGTGAGGTGACCGAATGTCCCAGCTGGAATGACGAATGGACGCAGCCTCGGATTCAGGAAGACCGCGAGATCGACCTTGGACCCATTTCCGATATCGTCAGGCGAACCGAACGAATACCATTTGACGTTTTTCAGCCGAGGGTCATTCATCACACGTTCGCGGTCAATCGGTGCGTAAAGAACAACAACGTCAGGGCGCACATCCATTCCATCCACAAAGCGGATATCGCCTGGCGAAAATCCGAAGATGCTGACAATTTTCTGGACCAGCTGCCTGGGCACTGGATTGTGTTGGCCGGTATAGACGATCGCATCGCGGAATACTTCCTCCAGCGTTGCCGTTGGGCGGTCCTCGTCTACGACGATATGCAAGACACTGGGGTAGAGTGGCATTACTGTCGATACGCTTTCACGATAGACCCCGTTATTGGGTGCGAAAGCGATGTCGCCAAATCCAGCCTCAAGAGCGTCGAGGGAGGACATCGACTCATCTGGCAAGGGAATCAGGTTGATTCGTAACCCGGATTCTTCGCTGACGAGCTCAACAATCCGCTCGGCAATGACCCGGTCCAGTTGCAGTGCCGGCGCAATCAAGTTGATTTCGACAGTCCGATTGGAGACCACAAGCACTGCGTAAAGGCCTGCGAATAACAGACAAATAACCGCGACTATCGATTTCGTAGTATTCAGCATAAGATTTGAGCAGAATATTACACGATCGCTCGGCTCCGCGACCAATTTCAGAGAATACAATTGAGTACAGCTACTTGACTGAACACACTAAACTGCAGGCCCTTACACCGCTTCGGCTATTTTTTCTGATCGCCACCTTCCTGATGGCTGGCTGCAGCAAGAACGAACCTCCGGCAGATTCTGCTGTTGATCATGCCGCGACGTTTGCGGGAAGCACATCGTGTCAAGGTTGCCACGAGGCCGAATACCGCGACTGGATGGGGTCGCATCATGAACTCGCCATGCAGATCGCTGACGCTGATACCGTGCTTGGTGATTTTGATGACGCCAGTTTCGATTATTTCGGTACCAACACGCAGTTTTTCACGCGAGACGACGACTTCTATGTGCGGACAGCTGACGCGTCAGGTGAAGATCGCGAATTCCGGATCGCCTATGCATTTGGTGTCGAGCCGCTGCAACAGTATCTGATCGAATTTCCCGGCGGGCGCCTGCAGACGCTCGCGTTTACCTGGGACACACGGGCGGAGTCTGAAGGCGGTCAGCGCTGGTTTCATCAGTATCCCGACGAGTACATTGCAGCGGATGACGAACTGCACTGGACGGGTATGCAACAGAACTGGAATTACATGTGCGCCGAATGCCATTCGACCAATCTGCAGATGGGCTTCGATGCCGCCAGTAATACCTTTGATACGACCTACTCGGAAATTAGTGTCGGCTGCGAAGCTTGCCACGGGCCCGGATCGAAACACCTTGAGCGGGTAAGCGCCGGCGCGAAAAATACTGCGCAGGACTTTGACGTTGATCTTGATGATCACGGACAGGCGACCTGGGTCATGAACTCCGATACCGGTATTGCCGAACGCAGCGAAGTTCGCACACGGCCGCAGCAGCAACCAGAGTCCTGTGGACGTTGCCATTCACGTCGCGGCATCATTGCACCGGAGTACGAATACGGCCAGCCACTGGCACACACGCACATGCCGGCAGTGCTCGATGAGGGCCTGTACTTCGCCGATGGGCAAATACTCGATGAAGTCTATGTCTACGGCTCGTTCCTGCAGAGTAAAATGTACCAAGCCGGTGTGACCTGCAGCGATTGCCACAATCCGCATTCAGCGCAGCTCTTAAGTGGTGCCAATCCAAACGACGTCTGTGCGCAATGTCATCTGCCGACGAAATTCGCGGTTGCCGAGCATGCCGCCCACCTGCCGCAACAGGCTGCTTGTGTGGATTGCCACATGACCTCGCGTACCTACATGGTTGTTGATGACCGACGAGATCACAGCTTTCGGATTCCGCGCCCTGATCTGACCGAAAGCGTCGGCACACCGAATGCCTGTAACACTTGTCACACGGATCGCGATGCCGTTTGGGCCGCCGCAACAATCAGCGAATGGCGCGGTCCCGACGCACCGCCGCCAAGGGCGCACTTTGCCACTGCCCTTGATGCTGGCAGACACAGTTTTGCGAATGCTGATTTGCTCGAAGTCGTTAGTAGCAACGCTTACCCGGGTATCGCCAGAGCCACAGCGGTTTCTCAACTGTCGCAGCCCTTCAGTAGCGCAGAATTCAGGACCCTGGAAACAGCGCTTGGCGACCCGGACGCTTTAATAAGAGTTGCTGCATTACGCCAGCTGCGCGCGCTGCCGCCTGAATTGCGCATGCGCTTGCCCGGCGCGAGGCTGCTCAATGACCCGGTGCGTGGTGTCCGTATCGAAGCCGCCTCGACTTACGCTGGCATGTCGGATCTCCTGCCGCGAGAGGAAGCCCGTGCCTGGTCGCGCGCCGAAGATGAATTTCGGGGTGCTTACGGAGCGCTGGCAAACCGACCCGAAGCACTGGCTGCGCTCGCCACGTTTGAACTCGACGAGCAGAATATTGCCGCAGCTGTGAGCTTGTACGAGCAAGCGCTGCGCATCGAACCGCGAGCTGCTGCGGTGCGCGTCAATCTGGCTGATGTATTACGGCGGCTCGGTGAAGAAGCCCGTGCTGAAGAGCTGCTGCGTGACGGCATTGCCCTGGATACAAACAACGCGGCTCTGCGTCACGCTCTCGGATTATCGCTGGTGCGCAGTGGTGAGCCTGAAGCGGCGCTTGCCGAACTTCGAAAAGCAGCAGAATTTGCACCGGATGATGCTCGCCACGCCTACGTACTCGGCATCGCTCTCAATTCAGTGGGCAAACAAACGGAAGCACTGCAAGTCCTGGGCGACGCACAGGATCGTTTCGATGGGAATCTCGACATCGCGATGGCGATGGCGACCCTGCTGAGGGACAGCGGTGATCAGGACGGGGCTTTGGCTATCGCCTACACATTGGCCAGACGCCATCCAGAGGATCAAAATGTGCTGGCATTATTGCGTTCGCTGGGTGCCATTCCCTGACCCCCCCCGCTAGACTGGCTTCTCGCTACGCGCTTTTATAGAAACAACTAGTTACAGCGAGTCTTTGCTAGCTCGTTTAAAAACAGCTACATTACATCTGCAGGGAAAACAGCTTGGCTGAGCATTTTCGCCAAATAATAAATCCCATTGCCGCGGCAACACCGCTTACATCTAAATCAAGCTAAGTACTGATTGCGGCTTGTGGTCGTGAATCCATCAACC
>CAJQPL010000013.1 GCA_905480215.1 uncultured Woeseiaceae bacterium
GAGCCAACTTGTGACCACGCCATGAACTAGGAATATAGGATAGACAATAACGAAAAAAGGTAGGCCTCTAGCAAAGAGTAAATACACAAAGGAATATTCTAGTATTGGATCGTTTAAAAACACAGCAGACCAGATTGCAACGGGCAGCCAGGGAAAAAGCAAAAGAAATAAACCTATATAAACCGCTATAAGAAACAACCGTAACGGCATTCTATTATTAGCGTCTATTTGCATTGACGTTTAACGCCCACAACAGCGGCCAGTCAAAGGCTGATCCAGTTGCTTGTGCTGGTTATGGGGCAACATACTAAGAGTCTAACTCACGTAAAAACTAATAAACTAATGGCTGGCACCAGTGCGAATAGGAAGTATAAACCGCCATTGTTTGCGCAGCGGATTCGGTCGAATCGATAGAGGCGTGTTGCAATCGAGGTGTTGATTGCAGGTTGAACGCCGCGAGGCAGCCGCAGCCGGGCGACGTCGTGGGGGCCGTGAATCTTGCCCGTGGCGCTGGAAATGCAAACAGCATCATCACCACCAAAACCTATGTCTGTGGCTCAAACTATTTACGCAAAATGGGCGATTACTAATAGTCGACGACCTCATCCACTTCTAAAAGCCAGCCGGCTTCGCCGGCTACGAGCTGATACTGCAGCTGCCGCATGCCACCACCGGGCTCGCTATTAGTGTCACCCTCAAGGTAAAGAGGAAAGCGGCGGACCAGAATATTTTCGACCACTGCAAATTCATCGTGGCCCATGTAGCCTTTGCTGGCGACCAGATCGTCGCTTAACTCCGGCAGGTAAATCGGCGTGGCAGATTTCCCTTTATTAACCGCATAGGCCACCAACGATCCGTAACTACCACTGCCCGCCGAGCTGATGTAAACGTAAACCTCGGGCCAGCCGTTCGCATCCAGATCAGCAACTTCCGCTTTATAGGCCACACCGTCAATTTCATGACGTTCCAGGAGCTCGACCTCTTCTAAACCAGTCACCTGCACCATGAGTTCATTTAGCGAACCTGCGGCGGTCGCTTGCAAAGTGAAAACAATCCCGCCGATATTTAGCTGACAACCATCAGGACTTGTCAGTTGTTCCGCACCGCATGCCCACTGATCTCGCAACCAGTAGACGTGCAGGAAACGATCGGGCAACCTGAACAACTGACCCGCATCGCCCAACCCACTGCGGCGGTAAACCGCACGGCCCGCCGCATCGACAAAGTTACCGGGCCCTTGTTCGGTGGGCTTGAAATCGAACTCAGGGCCACCGTCGATCCTTATAGATATAAAACCCTGACGCTGCGAGAAAGAACATGACGATGTCGTTTCAGGCGGCGTGTCAGCAGTTGACGAGAATCCACATTCGGCACGGGTACTGTCTGCATAGGCGATGGGCGCCAGCAGTAAAGCCAGAGTTAGAAACGGCACCTGAAAAACGCCGCAAAGAAAACCGGGGATTAAAAACTGCTTAGATGCGCCGATACCGATGCTCCCTGCTCGCTAGCCTGTGTGCATTATAAATAGGTTTTCACTCTAACCCTAGTTATGCTGCTAACGACCACTCAACCTTCACTATCGCCCGCAAAAGACACACCGGTCAGCTCTCCCATCCCCCGTTGCCGACTGAAGAATATCCGCCCAAGCGCCCTCTTGGATCACACCCGGAGGTGCATCACGATCGCGAATTTATTGCTGTCTGGCATATTGGACAAGACCGGACATATTCCGGCAAATGGTGACGATATCTGCTTTGAGCTGGTAAAATGTACAGATTCTAAGAAAGACCAGCGTCACCGAGACGCACAATAATCCAGGAGAAAAAAGTGAAGAAAGCTCTGACATTTGTTACGTCACTACTGTTGGTCATTGCTTCGGCGACCGCAGTCGCGAAGTGGGACCCGGATGAGGTTAAGGAATACGACGCGAAGTCGCAGGAAGCGATCGCGACATTCAAAGAGCAAGATCCGACAATTCAAAAGTTTTTTGATGTAGCGCCAGGCTATGTCGTCATTCCGACCGTTGGCAAAGGCGGCATTGGAATCGGTGGTGCGCGAGGCAAGGGTATTTTGTACGAAGGCGGTGTGCCAACAGCAGTGGTTACACTTACTCAACTTAGTTTTGGCTTCCAGTGGGGTGGGCAGGCCTACAGTGAGTTCATATTCTTCGAAGATGCGGCGACGTTGAAAAACTTCAAACAAGGCAACTTTGAACTCAACGCACAGGCTTCAGCAGTAGCAGTCACTGCTGGTGCATCCGCGGATGCTGCTTTCAATGGTGGCATGGCGATCTTCACGCAAGTCAAAGGTGGCCTGATGTACGAAGCTGCGGTTGGTGGCCAGAAGTTTAAAGTCGAAACCAAGTAAAAAAATGCGCCTAACCTCTTCGCGCATTGCGGCCATTGTCGTGACGGCGCTTTTGACCGCGGCAGTGCTGCCAGCGCAGGAGGTTGGACTTACCGGAGCGGCCGATGCTCCGCTGGATGATGTCTGGCCAGCGTTGTCAGACCCAAAGCTCGGTGACCTGGATGAAATGGTGCCACGCGGAGAGATCCGCGTGCTCACTTCATTTACGCTGGGCTCATATTTTATCGACAGAGGCAGGCAGCGCGGCACCGTATTAGAGATGTCGCGAATCCTCGAAAAATACGTTCGCGAAAAGATCGGTTCGGACGCGCGTCGCCTGAAGGTCACCATTATTCCGGTACGACGCGACCAGCTGCTACCGCATTTGGTAGCAGGCCACGGTGACATCGCGTTCGCTAATCTCACCGTAACCACTAACCGCCGTCAGATCGTTGACTTCACCAATCCATTCACGAACGAAGTCAAAGAATTCCTGGTTTCAGCGCCTGACCAACCGGCAGTGTCGACTTTGGACGATCTGGCGGGCCAGGAGATCGTTGTACCCGCCGCGTCGAGCTATTTCGAGAGTATCGTCGAGACCAACCAGGATTTTATCAAGCGGGGCCTGGATCCCATTCGTATTACGATTTCTGATCCCCGCCTCGAGATCGAAGACATCATTGAAATGATGAACTCAGGACTATTACCGAGGACGGTTGCCGACAGTCACCGCATGAAACTCTGGTCCAAGGTCTTCGAGAATGTCACGGTGCATGAGGACATCGTGTTTCGCGAGAATGCCGAGATTGCGCTCGCAATGCGCAAGAATAGCCCGCAATTGAAAGAACTATTGGACGAGTTCATACGTGAGAATCGTGTCGGTACGCTCGTCACCAACATGCTGTTAACACAGTTCACCGAGTATGTAGGCTGGGTCCAGCCGGCTCTGGAGAAGAACCCGTTTCGCCGCCTTGAGCAGCTGGCGGGCTTGTTTCAGACTTACGGTGGGCAATACAACATTGACTGGCTGCTGCTGGCGAGTTTTGCCTACCAGGAGTCGGGCTTCGATCAGGACGCACGAAGTCACGTTGGTGCCATTGGTGTTATGCAAGTCATGCCCAGTACGGCAGCAGATCGGCAGGTTGGCATCGACAACATCGAAGACCTGGAAAATAATGTGCATGCCGGAACGAAGTATCTATCGGTGCTGCGCGGCCACTACTTCGACGACGAAGACCTGGAACCGACCGAACAGATGCTTTTCACAATGGCCGGGTACAATGCCGGGCCCAA
Source organism: uncultured Woeseiaceae bacterium (assembly GCA_905480215.1). GTDB lineage: Bacteria > Pseudomonadota > Gammaproteobacteria > Steroidobacterales > Woeseiaceae > UBA1847. The sequence continues at coordinate 3,640 of CAJQPL010000013.1, forward strand.
TCGGATCAACCGCTTACGACGTGAAGCAGAATCACGTGGACTTGATCCAAATGTCTGGTTTAATAACGTGGAACTTGTCGTCGCAGCCAAGGTCGGCCGCGAACCTATTAACTATGTAAGCAATATCTATCGCTATTACATTGCGTATAAGCGGGCCCATCTGACCATTCAATCTGGGGAGTAACATGCAACACCCGAAAACTGCCGTAGCTCGACTTCTGCTACTGGCTTCCGCCGGCTTAGTATTCAATTCTGCGCACGCGGACGTACTTATTCTGAAAAACGGTGACCGAATCACCGGGACGATCAAAGCGATCTGGGACGGCGAAGTATCTATCGAACCGGAATATGCGGATGAATTTGATGTCGACCTCGAAGTCGTGGACCACATAGAGTCCGAACGGGAATTCGATGTAGAACTTTGGGACGGGCGTGAAGCGACAGTCAGGTTAAACGGTGCAGGCGAGGACAAGCAGCAGTTGGTGATCCTCGGTGACGAGGCGATGTCCGTCGATCTGGTCGATATTCTTGAGCTCGACGAGCCTGCGGCGGCATTTGACTGGGAAAGTCACGTGGATTTCTCGGCAACGATTAATACCGGTAATACTGAATCAACGACCACGCAATTCCGTGGCGATATTCTTCTCGAAACCCCTGACCACAGGCACTACGGCGAGTTCACGCAGGCCTACGAGAAAACGAATGATTTGGTCAGTAAAGACCAGGACCTGATCAAGTACAGTTACAACTGGTTGTTTAATGATCCGTGGTTCTTCGCTGCCAACGCCAGTCATGAGCGCGACCCAATTATTAACCTCGAAAGCCGGCTTATTGTGAGTGGCGGTGTTGGTCGAGACATATTCAACACGCCGCGCAAGCTTCTGAGCATACAGCTGGGTGCGGGTATGCAGTCTGAAGACATTGGGAATGTGTCTGAAGACAGCACCGTTGGCGTATGGTCGCTGCGTTACCGTCATGATTTCATTAACGGCGATCTTGAAGTGTTCCACAATCATTCAATCACCGAGAACCTGGACGGTCGAGAGAATACGAGTATCAAGACAAGTTCCGGTGTTCGCTATGAGATCACAGATCTTCTGTATGCCAATGTGACGCTGAATTGGGATTACGAATCAGAGCCCGCAAACCTGGCTGAAAAAGAAGACATTTCGTTGCTGCTCGGTCTTGGCCTGGAATTTGATTAGTGAGCAAGAATTCTTCAATCGCCAATCACGAACCAGGCTACGCGCTCGCGCGCATCAGGCCGGCCTGGCGGATCAGGCGAAATTGTTGGAGGGGCTGATGCTGTCATCGGTAAATGACAATTTGCTATGATGTGAAGTCGAAAAGGCACTGAATAAATAATAAAAATAATCGGAAGGGCACCTTGACTCAAAGTACCTTCAGCTCAATGAAGAATCTCCTACAGCTTCTGCTCGTGTTTCTGGCTTTGAGCCATGCGGCCTTTGCCCCTGCGCAGGAAATTGCTGCCGATAGAGAGAAACCGGGTACTCTCGCCGACGTAGTCGCCGATCGGGATGAAGTTGTCGAGCCATGGGGCGAACGCGTCGATCGCTTGATCGAACAAATCGAGGTTCTTGAAAAATCTCCGGAAGACGCAGACGAGCTGTATATTGAACTTGAGCGTGTCTTGCATGATCGGATTCACACAATCAACGCGCGCATGCGACGAGCCTACTCTCCATCGGAACCCGTTGGCCCTGACAGTGGCTTGCCCATAGAAATCTCCACTATCGCAGACCTGCATGAGAACGTTGACGAGCTGTACTCCGCGCGTTTGCGTTTGCTCGATCATTTGACGGATAGAATGAACCTTGAAGTGACGGCCACGGATGTTATTGGGGTCGGTCAACTCAAGATGGAGACCGAGTTCATTTGGCACCAGGTTAGATTTCGAGCCTTGAACTTGTCGGCCGCAGTTGAAAATCTTTGGCGTCGTGTGCAAATTGCACCTTTGCCGGTGATATGGCATTTCATTCGTTTTCTGCTGCTCATCGCGATATTCCGGTGGTGGCGGAAATGGGCACCTGAAACTCTGGGCCGAATGCAGGTTTCTCTTGCGGATGTTCGACCGCGATCTGCTGCTGTCATGAGGCGAATACGATTCATTTGGTACATCGAGCAGTTGCGCCGACCGCTGGAGTGGATGCTGTTCTTCGCCGTTATTTTCTCGATGATCGATTTGCGTGGATTGAATTTGCTGGCGAGCATATTTAAGTCGATTTTTCGTTGGGTTTTACTGGGTTGGTTCTCAGTATCGGTCTTAAATGCCTTTTCGGCACGTGGCGCGGCTGGGCTGGCGGGTGTAGATGCGAAGATCAGACTCAAGTCATTGCGATTGGTCGCCGCCTGGCTGGTATTGCTGGGTCTCGGCCTGGATCTCGCTGAAGACCTTGCTGGCGTTGCCACTCTGCATGCCTGGGTGTGGCGTCTGTTCCAGGTTCTCGGGCTGCCGGTTCTGTTGATTCTTCTTGCCTGGTGGCGCAAGCCGATTTTTGTGCGCCTGGAGCGCGAGACAGAAACTTCGGAAGCAGTCCAGGGCATGTTGCGGCATCAACGTGGTTTGCGGAGCTTTGGCAGTGCCGCCAATGGCGCGCTGTGGTTGTTGGCCAATGAAATGCGGCGCAGCTTGATGCGCACGTTCTTGCGGGTCGGCGACGTGCAAAGTATTTCGTTTGGCAGCGTCCCGGCGACTGCTAGTCCGGAGGAGGCGGTAGATACGCCCGCGGGTGTTGCTGATGAGCTGCGCATGGCGCTGTTGTCCGGTGAGTCCGGATATGAAAAATACGCTCGCTCCGACCGTCGCAAGTTGATCCGGCGTGGTGGAAACCATCAAACGGGGATTGTTGCGATCGTTGGAGAGCGAGGTATCGGCAAAGGAGCATTCCTGTCAGATGTGACTGAGGCATTGGGTCACAAGGCGATTTCTCTGGATTGTAAGCAAGGGCGGTGCGCCGAGCTTGAGCAGGCATTGTGCAACGCGCTGGCCGTCGAGAGTCCATCCGCCAGCGCGATTTCGAATGCGTTGCGAGACCAGGAGGTCAACCTGGTTGCTATCAAGAATCTTCACCGACTCAGCCGCCCGGTCGCTGGCGGTCAGGTAGAACTGGCGAGTTTCGCAAATCTGATTGAAGCTATCGAGCACAAGGTACTTTGGGTCGTTTCGATTGACTGTTTCGCGTGGCAATTTATCAGGCGGGTTCGGGCCGACCAGGCAAGCATTCACGAGGTAATTGAACTGCCGGCCTGGACTGAAGAGCAAATATCAGCTCTGGTTGAGCAGCGCACCGCTGATGCCGAAATCGTACCCAATTTTTCGTCGCTACAGATTCCGTCGGAGCATGCTGTTACGTCCTATGACACGATTGAGGAAAGAAACAAGGCGGGGCTGTACCGAATGCTCTGGACTTTGTCTGGTGGCAATCCTGCCGTCGCGTTGCTTACCTGGGTTAATTGTCTCTATTACGATGAAGAGAACGACGGAGCGCTTTGCGTGAGATTACCAGTGCAACCTTCCTCGCGTGAACTTGATAGCGCGGCACATAACGTCATGCTCGTGCTGCGTTGCATCGCGCAAGCGGAACTGATTCTTGAAGAGGATATCGTCGACAATCTTCGCTTGCCATCGGGCTCAGTAGGGAGCGCGATGCATTATTGTCTCTCACGTGGCTGGATCGAAGAGCATCGCGGTTACTACAGGCTTTCGATGGGGCGGTTCAAAACTATTACTCGAACTCTGGCCCGCCAGAACTTGTTGGCCAGGTAAATGATATGAAACTGCATCGAATATTGTTGACCGTAGCTCTCGTGGCGAAGCTCGTATTGTTCGCGTCTGTGTCGGCTGCCCAGGAACTGGAGTCGCAAGCGGAGGTCAGCGATCTCGCCTTGTTAGCGCAAGTCATAAACTGGGGCGGTATTCTTAGTGCGATTTTGATCATTCTCGTGGCGTGGTTGTTGTTGCGCTTCGTAGACCGACTGGTCGACAACCTGAGCCAGTCCATTGCTGAACGGCGGCTAGCGTTTCAGCGAGCCAACGCGTTTTTCCACTTCTTTGTCTACCTGACGACTGTCGTCATCATTGTCTTGTTCAGTTTCGACTTCAGGCCCGAAGTGATTGCGCTGTTTGGCGGCGCTGCAGTTGTCGCGGTCGGGTTCGCCACGCGCGATCTTCTCGCGTCGCTTGTAGCTGGCGTGCTAATTATCCTCGACAAGCCATTTCAGCTGGGTGACCGGGTGACCTTCGGTGGCGAGTATGGCGATGTCATCAGCATTGGTCTGCGGTCAGTGAAATTGCGCACACTTGATGACTGCACTGTGACAATCCCGAATAACTTGTTTCTAAGCGAGGTTACCTCCAGCGGAAATTCAGGAAATCTCGAAATGCAGACGGTCGTCGATTTCTACATCGGGCTAGACCAGGATGTACATCAGGCGCGTGAGCTGATCCGCGTGGCAGCAGCGACCAGTCGATACATCTACCTGCCGTTGCCGATCAAGGTTGTCGCGTCGCAGCAGCCGCTTGACGGTTGTATTGCGATGAAGATAAGGCTCAAAGCTTACGTGCTGGATACAAAATATGAGAAGGACTTCCAGACTGACGTCGTGTTGCGCACGCATCGATCATTTGAAGAAACCAAGATTCTTCCACCTGCAGCATTAACATAGCGAGATTCCAGTGACGGAATATACTAAAGCAAATCAAGGCTGGTTTACGGGCCAGTGCCGAACGAACAAACAAAGTTATTGCTGGCCTCAAGATTCCAGGCAGGGTCAGCTGTCGTAAGCAGCGCCTCAAGTTGGTCGCATTTTTCTAGCCCGCGCAGATAAATATCAAACCACAAGAGGCTCGCTTCACCGAACACACCAAAATCAACTTCGCAAGCCGGATCGCAATGCGTGCCACCGACCAA
>CAJQPL010000014.1 GCA_905480215.1 uncultured Woeseiaceae bacterium
AGGCGAAATATTAATCACACCATCGTTGTGTGAGACGGTCTGGTAGCTATCCGTCTTCAGGTTTCCAGCCGCATAGGCCACATCGCGAAAAGACTCCACGGCCGCGACAACCTCAGATTGCTGAGCAACAACGGCTTCGCCGAGGCGCCAGGTCCAGTCGAGATCTTCATTCAGGAGTTCAATGACCTCAGGATAGTTGGTCAGTGCCACGATCGAATCGTCCCAATCCGGATCAGGCTTCAGCGTTGGGTCGCGCTCAAGTGCTTCAAGAAACCGCGAGGCTTCTACGATCTGCAACGGATAGGCCGATGCCGGCAATACGATAGCGAGCAGATCATCCGGGTACAAAGCAATCGGACCAACCAACTCCCGTAATTCGGGGGAAGAAAGGCGCGGAATGCCATCACCGCCGATCGGCAATATTTCAGCCTGCGACTCATAGTTACCGATAACATTGCCATTATCATCAACAGGCACCTGCGCGAAAACGAGCGCAGGAAGTAGTAGTAATACCGTCGAGATTTGGATTTTCATATGGCCTCCGCGGTCCGGCGGGTTGCGGACCTGTCTACATTGGGACCCATAGTAGCTGCGCCTAGCTGAACCGTGCCTTAACCGGCGAGGCATGCCATTGGCGGGTTACCCGCTCTCAGTTGCTAATCCCCGGCACCACCGTGCCAACTGAGAAACTTCCAGCCATCTTCTGTTCTGACCAGAACATCGGTGTAGCGTCCGTTACTCATTTCGATCGTCCCGTCTTTCAATTTAGTCGCTGACGTGTAGAGGTAATGCGCCACCGCAACATCGTCATGCACAACGATTGATAATGGATACAGTTCATGCCGGAGCATTTTTTCTGTATTGGAATCAAGCTCAAATTTGTTCCACATACTGATGGAGGACTTGCTGCGAGGTGCGGGGGAACTATTTGGCCATCCGGTGAAGTCGTCAGTGAGCAGACGGTCGGGCCATTTCTTGTCACCCTTTTCGGCAGCGTTCCATTCGCCTTCAATAACGGCCCAAACATCGGCCTCGTCATTCGCGGAATTCTGCGCGATCGCCGCATTGAAACCGAGCAATAAGATACTCGTAATGAAAAGCTTTCCGGCCACTCTGATTTTCATAATTTTACCCCTGTGAGCAATCCCCGTGAGAGGCCTCTCAGTCTAAAGGTATTATGGAACGACGACAACGCGTCAAAAAGAGGTGTTATTCGTCGGTGCTGCCGGAGACCAGATCGACCAGTTTGGTGACTGACTCTGCGGAGAGGGCCTGGGAATCATCGTATTGATAAATTTCCAGTAAGTCCCTGTGCGACAGGTAATCGGGATGGTGGGCCTCGATTATCGTTGCGTACTTAAACACCTGATCCTGCTTGGCTAGCAGCAACTGATAAACGTGCAGTGCCAATGTGCGATTGTCCGTGATTTGCATCAAGCGACTCACTTGCGATGCATTAGGTTGCAGGTCAAATGATCCGATATGCAATGTTTGTTTGTGAATGGCCCAGCCTTGAGACTTGAACTCTTCACCCAAAGAATTCCCGTCCAGCACACGTCCATGCTCTGCGCCATAATGCGTATCGGGCTCATCTGCGAAGTGCACCACTGCGTATGTACGGCACATATGTAAGTCATTCTCGATACTATAAAGACTTGAGCGCCGTAAGCCGGCTTCGCTAGCCAATACATCGATGCCATAGCTGCCGAATCGGTGTTCAATTCGCTCGCTGTTTAGCAGTAACGATTCTGTCGCGCTGGCGCTTAGCGCTGCCGCCAAAACGGTTGGGCTTAATTTGCCAGCACGATGAATATTTTCAAAATTATCGAACAAACCTGAATCCTTTTCGTCAGAACAGGCATCTAATAGAAACCACATTATGCGCAGGGGAGAATCTTACATGCGAAAACTAATTACGTTTAGCCTAATTGCCGTTTTTTCGGTGTTGCTGTCGGCACCGTCGAAAGCGTCAAGCTGGGTTGAAAAGAGCGATGAAAACGCACAGATCGTGCTGAATGCGCTTGCAAAGCTTTCTCCAGAAGGGGCAGGACGGCTAGGCGTGGATGGCCTTGACGAGGAAATCGCAGATTTAGCGCCTGGTATAAACGAACGATCGCGCCAGATGAGCGTTCAGATTTTGGATGAATTGCAGCGACGATTGGAATCGGAAGGGGACCTGAAGGTACGACAGGATCTGGGCATCCTGATTAAAACGTTGGAGGATAGTATCCGCAGTTCGGATTTGAATTTCGAGCAGATGCTGCCGTATTACAATATCAATCAAACGATTTTCTTCGGAATTCGCGGCATTATCGACCCGCAAAATTCCCGTGAACGTTATCCCGCAGCGATTGCACGGTTGCAAAAATACGCGGGGATTTCAGACGGTCATGAATCCTTTGCTGAATTGGCGAAAGATCGAACCAAGGAGCGGTTTGATGTTGAAGGGTTGGTTGGACCTTATCGCGGTGAAGTGGAACAGGATTTAGAGCGTGCGGAGACCATGATTACGGGTATCCGGGAAATCTTTGCCGGAACTGACCTCGATGGTTGGGAAGAAAGCTATGAAACGCTTGCCGGACAATTACGCGACTACAACGATTGGGTTCGTGCTGAGATATTGCCGCGCGCTCGCGAAGACTACAGGCTTCCGCCGGCACTCTATGAAGACGCATTACGCAATTGGGGCGTCGATGCATCGCCGCTGGACCTGATTGAGCAAGCGACCAAAGGCTATATGGATATTCGCGGTGAG
>CAJQPL010000015.1 GCA_905480215.1 uncultured Woeseiaceae bacterium
GTTCGAGAGATTCCTAGATGCAGTCGATGACCATCCTCGCGCCAATATTCTTTACGACCCCAGTCATTTTATCCTGCAGCAACTCGACTACCTGCAGTTCATCGACTTCTACCACGACCGCATTCGTGCATTTCATGTTAAGGACGCCGAATTCAACCCGACCGGTAAGGCAGGCGCCTACGGTGGCTATCTCGACTGGCAGGAGCGCCCGGGACGGTTTCGTTCACCCGGAGACGGCCAGATCGATTTTCGCGCAATCTTTTCCAAATTCGCGCAATACGACTATCCCGGCTGGGCAGTACTTGAGTGGGAATGCTGCCTCAAACATCCGGATCAAGGGGCTGCGGAAGGCGCGCCGTTTATCGCCGACCACATGATCCGGGTAACCGACAGGGCGGCCGATGACTTCGCGGGTGCGGCGCCGGACCAGCAGAAAAACCGTCGGATTCTGGGCCTGGATTGATCGATTAATTCGTTGCGGAGGAATCATGCTCCAGAAAGTTAGGCAAAAAGCCAGTGCTGCAAACGAGCCCTACCGGGCGCGGATTGTCGATTCCAAGCGTAGGCTGCGTGCCCAGATTACGGACATGCCTGCTCGCTTTGCGAGTATCACCGAGTCCGTCGAGACCCAGATAGAAGAAATCGTTCAGGAACGTGCTCAAGGCATACAACCGGTACCCGATCTCGACTTCAATCAACTTGATCAAGTAACCGAAGAACAGAAGCACAAGATTCGCCAGCGCGGCTGCCTTGTGATTCGGAACGTGTTAGAAGAACAGCGCGTCGTTGACTGGAACCGGCAGCTCGACGAATACCTCACCAACAACAACTACCTCGAAAAGCTCTCCGCCAGCGGTGCTGTAGACGACTATTTCAGCACCCTGGCGAGCGACAAGCCCCAGATCTACGGTGTCTACTGGTCACGGCCGCAGATGGAGGCTCGAACCGATCCTGCGATGGCTGCGGTGAAGCGATTCCTGAACAGACTTTGGCTCGTAGACTCGCCGGAGGGATCTGTATTCGACCCTGATCACGATCTGCTGTACGCGGATCGTGTGCGATTTCGTCAAGCGGGCGATGCCTCACTCGGACTGTCGGCGCACGTCGATGCTGGCTCAATCGAGCGATGGATCGACCCGGCTTACCGTGACAAGGTTTATCGTCATGTCTTCGGCGGCGACCTCACGCAGTACGACCCGTTCGAAGCCTGGGGACGAACAGAAATCGAAGAGATTCCCTCACCCGCAGTCTGCCGAATGTTCCGAACGTTTCAGGGTTGGACGGCGCTCACACCGCAAGGGCCCAACGACGGCACACTGCAACTGTTACCCGTCGCTAACGCGATGGTCTGGATGCTGCTTCGGGCATTGCAAGAAGATGTTCCGGAGGACGAGTTGTGCGGCGCAGCCGCGTGTCGCGCAATGATGATCGTGAAGGAATACCACGATCTGTTGCTGCGAGGCTACGGATCCATTCCACAAGTGGGGCCCGGTGACACTGTTTTTTGGCATCCTGACGTGTTGCACGGTGTCGAGGATGAACATCGCGGCAGCGGTTATTCCAGCGTCATGTACGTAGCACCAGTCCCGGACTGCGCCAAAAATCGTGTCTACGCGAAAATACAGCAGACAGCGTTCGAGGCAGGCCTTTCGGCTCCGGATTTCGCCGCCGAAGATTTCGAAACGGATTTCAAGGGCCGATTCACCAAACAGAACCTGAGTTCGTTAGGTTTGCAGCAGATGGGATACTCAGACTGACTTAGACTAGTTAACCTGGCTAAGCCTTAGGTCACTGGATACCAATGTTTGGAAACAAGTATTTCAGTTCCTCTTGTGTCGGCTGCCTACCGTACTCACAAACTTCAAAGGCCTCGGCATACTTGGCTTGTGTGGCTATTTCAGTTCCATACGTGTCGTGAATCAGCTCTCTATATTGATCCGCCTGTTTGCTCCAGACAGGTTTCCATAGACATTCGTCAACGAATTCTTTTTTTCTGAGAGCTCTGGCCTCTGGTTCATTGGGGACAGGACTTACGTCGACAAAGTTTTCTTTGTACCAATAACTCTCAATTTGCGACTCCAGGCACCATAGAGCATCCATTTTTATGTCCATTACCAAATCAATAGGAACAACAATACTGGGATTAAAAGGAATTGGTGTCTGAAAGTGATCGTAAGAGTATAAGAAAACTGGGTTGTGAGTTAAGCAGGGAACTTCAGGAAGAACATACTTCACAGTGACCATAAAAGCTGCGTCCTGCATTAATACGCCTGTATAACGGTGATCAGGATGATAATCATAAGGGCGATGCCCAATAACAATGTCAGCTTCCCATTCACGAATGTATTTGAGAAATATTAGACGATTTTCAAGTGTTGGCATAAGTTCACCATCGTGAACGTCCATTACTGCAGTCTCAATTCCCAATACTTCTGCGGCCGCTTCGACTTCTTTTTTGCGAATTTCTGCCAGCTCTTTACCGGATTTAAAAGCATGCCCCACATCACCATTTGTGGTCGATACAAATTTCACTTTATGCCCTTGAGCTGCCCACATGGCTGCACATCCACCGACATTAAGTTCAGCATCATCCGGATGTGCTCCAAAAGCCAAAATCTTTAGAGGATTCATAAACTATCTCCTTCGGCGTCGTCCTTGAAAGTCATCATAAACAACACGAGGACAAGAAACGCGAATCCGGCCGGCACCCACCAGAAATCTTGCCAGCGCTCCAGCGTCAGCATGCTCGCGCCATCCAGGAACCGGTTGAAGATTGCACCGGCAATCTGCGCGCCAACAAACATACCGAGTCCGTAGATCACCAATACGAGAATGCCCTGAGCCTGGCCACGCACGGCTGGCGTCGATTTTTTGTCGACGTAGATCTGGCCGGTCACGAAAAAGAAGTCATAGCAGATCCCATGCAGCAATATCCCGCCGGCGACCATCCAGAACACCGCGTCGGGAGCTCCGAAAGCGAACAGCGCATAACGCAAGATCCATGCGCCCATTCCGATGGCCAACATCCACTTCACACCCAAACGTATGAACAACAGCGGCATCAGCAACATGAATGCTATTTCCGACATCTGCCCAATGCTCATCAATGAAGATGGGTTCGGCAGCGCATTGACGAGCGCATTGCTGACGCCCTGATCGTAGACGGCATTGGCGACGAAGACCGGCGCAAAACTAAAGTAAGCAGCGAGCGGGATACAGATCAGGAAAGAACAGCCGAGGAAGATGTAGAAGGATCGGCTGCCAAGCAAGCGGAAAGCGTCGACGCCCGCGATACTCCGAAATGTCACCGCCTGTCCGGCGGCAGGTGGCGGTGTGTGTGGCAGCGTGAAGCTGTATGCGCCAAGCACCAGACTTGCAATCGCTGTCGTATAGAGCGGCAACGGCGTCCGGTCGGGCAACTCTTCACCGCTGAATTGGCCGAGGACAAAGCCGATGAAAAGACCGGCAGCGATCCAGCCGATCGTGCCGAATACGCGGATCATCGGGAACTGCCGCTCCTGGTTTTCGATATTGTGAAACGCCAGCGAGTTGGACAGGGCTAAAGTTGGCATGTAGCACATGTTGTAGAGCAGCAGCAGCAGAATGAACAAACTGGGTGTTCCCGTCGCCAGCGGCACCGCAAACATGATAAGTCCACCGAGGATATGCAGAGTACCGAGCATTTTTTCGGCCGCGAAGTAGCGATCCGCAACTAACCCCAGGAAGAACGGCGCGATGATGGCAGCGATGGGGTTTACTGTGTAAGGCCAGTGTGTAAGGCCGGCCATACCCTGCGCCGCCATATAGTTGCCAATCGTGACGTACCACGCGCCCCATACAAAAAACTGCAGGAACATCATTGCGCTGAGTCGCGCCGAGGTTGCGTTGAACATTATTCATGTTACGCAGCGCATCATTGAAAATGCAACCGACGTTTCGCAATAGTTTTTTCTAAAAAATCGTCTGTATCGACAAGATAAGACGCCGGTAGCGGCTGCTACAGGAATCCTGGATCAGCGCCAGCGCGCCGTCGATGGTAGTGCCGTCGAAGCGCTGTCGTGTACGACAGCGGTAATCATCCAGAGTATCATCGGATTCGAGTCGAAAAGTCCAATCGTCGAACCAGACTTTCTGTACAAATGCATTCAGGTAGCGAGCAGCGTCATTGCGCGTGATGGTGACGATATCGATGTCGTAATAACCGCCGTGATTGGGGTAAAAGTAATCGAATCCATAACTAAAGCCATGGGCGGTCACATCGTGACGAAATCCCAGGCTGGCAGATCCTCGCCCCCCGATGCGTTGCTTGGTACCGAGAAAAGGATCGGTGATTTCGGAATCGAACAGGTCCAATGTGGCAGACACTACGGCGTTGGGAAGTTTGAATTTATTCAAGCGCAAACTAACCTGATTGGACCAACCCCAGCTCTTGGCGGGACCGACGTTGCCATTGGCTGACAAAGGCTCATCGGGATCGGTAGTAGCGTTGATTCTGCCGATGAAGTTTTCGATGTCTGTGTAAAAGATACTGCTGGAGATTACCCCGGCATCATCGGGCAGGCGATACTCCACTTCCACATCATAGTTCCAGCTCGTCTGCGGCTCGATCTCTGGATTCCCAGCCAGTACGTCACGGTCGCGGTCTTCTTCATTGGTGGTAGTGGCAAACAAGGCAAACGGAAGCTGCGACACCTGCCGCTGCACTGTCGCACGAATCTGAAAGTCTTCGGTAATGTTGTATCGATAGTCCAGTGAGGGTCTCCAATACTGAAAATCGCGAACCTTGTTCACTACCCCTGTTTGGGAAATCTCTGATGTCTCATAGACCACACTGCTTTCCAGCGAACTGCGTTCGCTGAGGGTCCAATTATGAAACAGGAAGCCCTCGTAGCGAATCTCTTCAACGCGCGTGCCGAGATTGGAGACGGACGGCAGCGGCGGTAAGCCGCCATATCTCTCCGACGGCGGCTCGCTGCCAGAAGCGCTACCGATAAGCAGGCTGGAATCCAACTGCGTATGGGCACGCTCCAGACCCACGCGCATGGACTGATTAGAGGTCAATGGCATGTTGTAATTGCCCTGCACAATGAATTCCGTTCGCTCTTGTTTGGAGTCAATGAAGAGATCTTTACTGAGCGGTTCGGTGTCAGGATCAGCTTCGAATCGCTCGCGCACGAAGTTTCGAATCTCGCTATTGGCGACCGACAGCAGGGACAGACGTGAACCATTGCCAAAACTGAACTCGTAGTCGCCACCGACCTCCCAGTTTCTTTGTTCGTTCTCTACCAATTCCTCCTCAACGCTATTAATAGCGCCGATGTCGGTAAAATCGACAAAATCGCGCCGGATTGGTCGCGGATAGTCACTTTCGCTGGCCAGCAGATTCAGCTGCATACGGTGTGGATCGCTGTTGTAACCCATGTTGGTCGAGAAAGTGAGCGCGTCCTGATTGCGAGTATTGGTTTCGAACAGAGTACCAAGTCGCTCCCCGTTCGGGTCCAGGCGTAGCTCGCGGTATTCACGATTCTCGTAGTTGGGGCGCAACTCAAGATTGACGAGGGCCTGGAAATCGCCGCTCTGATTCGCCCAGCCTATCGAACCACCGGTTTCGAAAGTGTCGTCGTGATTGAGACGGTTGACCAATTCCACCGTGGTGCTGGAGCGCGATTGTGCAGCCGTGAGCACAATATTGATCACTTCACTCGCACCGCGTACATTGAGGTCGCCAGACGTGTCGCGAATGATCTCGATGCGTTCCACTTCATTGGCGGGGATCCGGTTTAGCTGATCCTGGGCGGCGTTATCCTTCCCTGCAATGCGCTGCATATTGATCAACAGATTTCCTCCGGTCCCCAGGCCGCGATTGCCTTCACCACCGGTTCCGTCGTCGCTGAGATTGAGGCCGGGGATACGTTCCAGCATGTCGTTGGCAGTGACGGGGTTGTACTGGGCGAAGAACTCGGCCTCATAGACCACAGTTGAATCAGTATTGCCCGTCGTCCCAGATTGCCGGTCCACCGCAGTACCAGCGACAGATACAGACTCGGCATCGGCTTCCTGGCCGAGGCTTAGCGGCGCTGTCAAAAGCATAAGGATGGCAAAGATAGTCCGGCTCATGAGCTTGGATTTGTTATCCCGCGCGCCTGTGGCTGGATTGAGCTAGTCGAGAATCGACGCCAGCGCGAGGTGACTAATTGCCGCAGACTTGAATGGGTCTGATGGCTGGTCGTGTTCCGCAAACAAGTGACGAAGGCCGATTGCTGCCTCGTTACCGAGAATGTCCTCGAAGGCGATAACACCAGTACCGACGTCCGCCATATTACCTTGTTCGTCCATATCCTTGATGTGCGCCATCGTGAAGCGCTCAGGCGATTTATTCAGCACTTGAACGATGTCATGCCCTGCTTTACGAACCCAGAAAAAATCAAGTTCGAAATCGACCAGTGCAGGATCTGTTTCGTCGAGCAGAATATCAAAGGGCACCTGACCACCGAGTGACGTAAATTCAAAGTCGTGATTGTGATATGCCAACCGCAAGCCGTTTTCGCGGCACAGCTCACCGACGCGGTTAAACGTGTCAGCCCAACGCTTGTAGTCATCAACGGTCTGACGGTCTTCCGCATCCAACGACGCGACCGTCAGGTAATCGTGGCCGACTTCAGCTGCTGTTTCGAGCAATGGACGCGAATCATCGCGTGACTGCCGCGCATTTATGTGCGCGCTGGGTGCCTGCAGCCCAAGATCGTCGAGCAGGCGCCGAATCTGTCGGGCCGAGTGATCCCCGTAGCCGGCAAATTCAACCTCGCGATAACCAATGCCGGCAATCGCTTTCAGCGTACCTGGCACGTCCGTCGCCATCGACGCCCGCACCGTATACAGTTGAAAACCGGGGACACGCTTGTCTGTGGCGGTCGCAGCACTCAAGATCGATGGTGCGAGCAGTGTGGACAGGCCAAGTGCGGTGCTGCTGCCTAATATCTCGCGACGCGATAGCATGAGTTCTTTCATTTTATAATCCGTCTTTTAGAATCTGCGAACATTACAAAGTCTAGTTAATAAGTCTAGTTAAACAGGGGAAGAATAACTACGAGCGAGAGCGCTAGATCCAGAACGAGAAGTAGCCATAAACTGCCGCCACCAGGCCAAGTATGACAACGGTCGCGATCACCTCACGTCGGTCCCAGCTATCCCGAACAGCTTTTCTATCCATCGAGGCATAGGTCAGTCCCTGCAGTTGCTCGATCCGCGGGGCGGCCGCCGTGTAGGAGGCCGCAATGATTGTTGTGACGCTGATAAGAAACAAGACGCCCGAGAAATACAGAAAATTGAAATCAGCAATTGCCACGAGGAACGCGGGATTTTCGATCTTCCCGGCGCCGAACATCCCCTGTATAACGAGCTTGGCCATGCCGAGGACAAAGCCCAGGCTCAGACCCCACACGGCACCGCGGGAGTTGATGCGCTGGTTAAACAACCCGAGGAGAAAGACCGCAGTAATCGGTGGCGCGAGATAACCCTGAACATTTTGCAGGTACTGATAGAGTCCGCCCTTCGATATTGCTGGCATGATTGGAATCCACAGCAGGCCGAGAATAATTACGACGCCGGTCGCAAGTCGCCCAACAGTAACCAGTTTTTGTTCGGAAGCACCTGGGCGTATCTTTTCATAAACGTCGATCGTAAAAAGCGTCGCTGTGGAATTGAATAGCGATGACAGTGAACTCATCAGCGCAGCCAGCAATCCGGCGACTACCAGACCGCGCAATCCAGCAGGCAACAGTGAGGTCACCATCGTTGGGAAAACCTGGTCGCCAACGAATCCGCCGGACCCATCGCTGGGAATCACCAGCATGCCCTTATGATGTAACGCTGCACCGATGAGGCCGGGGATCAGGAATACCATCACCGGCGAGACCTTCAGAAATGCACCCCACAAGGCACCGCGCCGAGCGGTTTTCAGATCCTTTGCGGCCAGTGTGCGTTGCACAATGTACTGGTCTGTACACCAGTACCAGATGCCGACAATGGGAGATGCGATCAGGATCCCGAGCCACGGAAAATCCGGGTCCGATAACGGTCGCCACAGCGCATAATCGGCCACGTTTTCGCTGGCGAAGGAACGCAACTCGCTCCATCCGCCCAAGAGATCGAGGCCGAGCCACGTGATGGAGGCGGAACCGATGAGCAGAATAATTGCCTGTACCGAGTCGGTATAAAGCACCGCCCGAAATCTGCCGGCGACCGTGTACATGCCGGTCAACAGCACCGTAGCGACGGCGCCGACCCAAAACGCGTTTTCGGGACTGCCGAATGTATCTGGCAACAAAGTCTTGAACACCACTGCACCGGCGTAAACAGTAACTGACACTTTGGTAAGCACGTAGGCGGCCAGCGAAACCAGCGACAATATCCAACGCGGCCGCGGACCGAAGCGTTTTTCCAGAAACTCCGGCATGGTGAACACGCCGGACTGGTAATAGAAGGGTACAAAGACCCAGGCGAGCAAAACGACAATCCATGCATGTAGTTCGTAATGCGCCATCGCCAGGCCAGTCGCAGCGCCTTGGCCTGCCAGGCCAACGATGTGCTCTGAGCCAATATTCGATGCAAAGATCGACGCGCCGATGGCAAAAAATCCGACGTTACGTCCGGCCAGAAAGTAGTCTGTCGATGTTTGTTGCCGACGTGTCGCCGAGATGACGACGCCAAGCAGTACTCCAAAGTAGACAACAATGACGAGCCAATCAATGGTTTCGAGTGTGTTCATCGTAGCTTATTGTAATTCAAAAATTGGTTTATAGCATCGAAATGGTTCGCTTACACTTTGCTCGGCCACTGTGGGGCTTTTGCGGGAGTCAGTTCTGCATCCCCATTAAAGACAAATTCGTATTCACAGTATTTTTCTGTGGCATCATTTGCTTAGTGCAAATTGCAGCAGCAGAACACGCTGCGGTATCAAAACGAATGAAAGGCAATTGATGGCCTGTATTTACTGGGGGAAATTTCGATGACAGATACGAAAACGTCGACTCTCACCTGGCCGAATCAACGTTATGCCTGGTTCGTAGTTGTCATACTCATGACGCTCTATATCTTTTCGTTTGTCGACCGAATGATCATCGCGCTGCTGGTCGCGCCGATAAAAGAGCATCTGGATTTGACCGATACCGACATCGGCTTATTGCACGGACTAGCCTTCGCGCTCTTTTACACATTTGTTGGTATTTTTCTCGCACGCCTTGCGGACAGCTGGAACAGAGTTAAGCTAATTGCGGTTGGCGTCTTGCTGTGGGGGCTGGCGACGGCGGCCTGTGGCCTAGCCGGCGGTTTTGCGACCTTGTTTTTGGCACGAGTGATGGTCGGAGTTGGCGAAGCAACTTTAGGGCCGGCTGCGTATTCTCTTATTTCCGATTATTTCCCACCAGAAAAAAGAGCTCGAGCGATGAGCTTGTACACGTCCGGAATTTATTTCGGCACCGGCGCAGCATTGATTTTCGGTGGCCTGGTGATCGGCATGGTTGGCGGGTCCGATGGATTTGACCTTCCGGTGGTCGGCTCCGTGCAGCCATGGCAAGCCGTTTTCTTTGTAGTCGGTCTGCCAGGCGTTCTGTTATTCGCCATTGTTCGACTCGCCATCCGTGAACCGAAACGACAAGAAGTCAGTGACACCCCACCAACTTTCGCTGCATTTCGAACTTATTTCATTACTCGCCGACGTTTGTATCTAAGACACTATATCGGCTTTGCATTCATGGTCCTGTATTCCTACACGTTTTCGTCATGGACCCCCGCCATCCTGACGCGTGTCTACGGACTTACGTCAGCGGATGCGGGTTTGTGGCTTGGTTTAGTCGTCTTGATTAGCGCCCCTAGCGGGATAATGCTTGGCAGTCTGATTAGCGCGAAGCTTTGTGTACGCTACGGAAAGGGAGCGCCATTACAGGTCGGCGTAATAGCAGCGGCAACCGGGATTGTGCCAGCGATATTGTTCCCATTGGCCCCAAATCTTCTCAGCGCCCTGATACTCATGGGTTTAACCCAGTTCTTCATCAGTCTGCCTTTCGGCGTCGCGCCTGCCGCCCTGCATGAAGTAACACCGAATCAGTACCGCGGACAAGTGATCGCTTTGTATTTGTTCTGTATCAATATTATTGGCTTAGGGACAGGACCGTTGATTGCCGGACTTATTACGGACTACGTATTTGCCAATGAAGCTGCAATTGGCTATTCCTTATTGATCATGGCTCTCGTTTTCTTGCCGCTATCGGGATTTATCCTTTTTCGCGCACGCAAGTCTTTTGAGAATTATTCGTCCGCGGAACAATCATGAGTCATTCATCAACTACAGATGCTATAGATCTACCCCTGACGTTTTTGAACGTCAACCCTTACTCAGCTGACGGTCAACCACCCAGCGGCGCGCCGGACTGGATATGGGAAGTCGACCACCCTTACTTACATGGAATGTTCGCGCCAGTTGCGGATGAACTGTCGGCAACCGATCTGCTTGTCGAAAGTGGAGAAATACCCAGCGATCTCGATGGCATGTACGTCGTCAACGGACCTTGCCAGCGTTACAAGCCCAAGACCAAGTACCACTACTACGATGGCGATGGAATGTTGCACGCTATCTATTTCAAAGATCGCAAAGCCGACTATCGTTCAAAATGGATCCGCACCCATGAATTCCTCGCCGAAGAGGCCAAGGGCGAGAATATTTGGCCGGGCCTATGTGGCCCCTTCGACTTTTCGTTGCCGCACTCTGCAATAAAGGACAATTCGAATACCGACATCATTCATTACGCGGGAAAGTTCCTGAGCCTGTGGTACCTCGCTGGAACACCCTATAGCATCGATCCGCATACTCTGGAGACAAAGGGACCCGAATCCTTTGGCGGCAAGCTACAACACAACCTGTCCGCCCATAGCCGAGTCGATGTTCGAACCGGCGAACTATTGTTTTTCAATTATCAGAATAAAGAGCCGTATATGAGTTACGGCGTAGCTAATGCAGAAGGCGAATTGCTAATGGATATTCCGATCGATATCCCAGGCCCAAGATCTCCTCACGACCTCGGCATTACACCCAACTATTCCGTATTGCATGATCTGCCCTATTTCCAGGATGCAGAAATTCTTCGCAAACACGGCAAACGAGTCGTTACATTTCACAAAGATATTCCGGCGCGATTCGGCGTCATCCCACGCCACGGCGAGTCGTCTGAGATTCAGTGGTTCGAGGCGGAGCCGTGCTATGTCTTGCACGTAATCAACTGCTGGGAAGAAGGCGACGAAGTCGTGATGCTCGGCTGCCGCCAACCGAACCCGGGGCCACCACGTGACCCCAATGACGGACCACTTGCCTCACAGCTCGCAGAGCGGCGTCGCTTACACCAGTTGCACGAATGGCGTTTCAATCTAAAGACAGGTGTTACGAGCGAGAAAATGCTCGACGACATGAACACAGAGTTCCCTGCTATGAATCAACTCTTCATCGGCCATCGCAGCCGTTACACCTACACTCAACTCATTCCATTGCCGACAGAAGATAGTGGCATCAAGGGTCGTTGTCAGACGTTTGATGCGCTAATAAAATACGACTTAAACGACGGTAGTTTTCAACGCTTTGATTACGGCGACGGAGTCTGCGGGAGCGAGTCACATTTTGCTCCACGCAAAGGCGCAAATTTCGATTCGCAAGAAGATGACGGCTACGTCGTTACGTTCGCTCACGACAGTAAGGATTGGACATCGCGATGCCTTATTTTCGACGCCCGTGATATTAGCCAGGGACCCATTACCGTGATTCGCATGCCTAGAAGGTTTAACGTCGGTTTCCATGCGACCTGGGTGCGTGGAGAGGATCTGGCGTAGAACTTCTGTAGCGGAATGTGCTACGTTTAATTCTTAATTAAAGAGTTAATCTTCGGGGCGGGGTGCAATTCCCTACCGGCGGTGAAAGCCCGCGACCCCTGGTCAGCAGTTTCGATCAGGGTTGATTCGGTGAAATTCCGAGGCCGACGGTTACAGTCCGGATGGTAGAAGATTAGTCGGTTTTGGGTTCCTCCTCAGGGATATGCCGTTGCTATCCGTGCATGGGAAATCCAAAACTTCCGCGCTCTGATTGGCGTTTTGGGAGACGTTTCGCGTTCCCAATATGCTGATCAGAGGGTGCATCCGTCCCGAAGGTTAATCGTAACCTGCGGGATTTTTTTTGTGCCTATAAATCGTAAATCATGTAACGCGCGCCAACCTGGCTGCAGCCGCAATGCTGGGGAATTCTGAGATGTTCACCGGAATCATTGAGGAAGTTGGCACAATACGTCGTCGTAAGGGTTGCGACCTTAGCGTTACAGCCAAGCTCGTACTCGATGACGTGCAACTCGGCGATAGCATTGCAATAAATGGTGCCTGCATGACTGTCGTCCGTTTCACACGCGACGAATTTCTGGTTCAGGTCTCACCAGAGTCCTACGCCCGCACAACGCTCGGCGACCTGAAAGCAGGCGACGAGGTCAACCTCGAGCGCGCAATGGCTCTCGGTGACCGCTTCGGCGGCCACGTCGTTCAGGGTCACGTCGATGCTGTGGGTCGTGTTGAGCACGTTCAGCAGCAAGGCGACTTTTCCCTCTGGACCTTTAGCGCTCCCGAGGAAGTCTCAAAGTATCTCGTACCGAAGGGCTCCATCACCATTAATGGCATAAGCCTTACGGTAGTCGATCCGCAAAAAAATACATTCGACGTCGCGATCATTCCCAAGACGCTGCAGGAAACAACGCTGCGCTCAATGCGGCCCGGCGACTCCATCAATCTGGAAGCAGATATTTTCAGCAAACACGTACTCCATTACATGACACAGGTCGGCAGCGAAGGCCTCACTATGGAAATGCTTACCCGGCACGGCTTCGCCAATCCGGATAGAGGGTAAATTATGATTAGCGACATACCTGAAATACTCGAAGAGCTTCGTAATGGACGCATGATCGTCCTGGTCGATGATGAAGATCGGGAGAATGAGGGCGACCTTGTGATTCCCGCCGAGCACGTGACGCCGGAAGCCATAAACTTCATGGCAACCCACGGCCGCGGCCTCATTTGTCTTGCCCTCACCTCCGAGCGTATTCGGCAACTCGAACTGCCAGCAATGGCAAGCGACAATACATCGCCCTTCGAAACGGCCTTTCACGTCAGTATTGAGGCGCGCAGCGGTGTCACAACAGGCATCAGTGCACACGATCGCGCGCGTACAGTACAAGTCGCAGCCGATCCCAATTGCAGTGCTGCTGACCTTGTGCAACCTGGCCATATTTTTCCATTATGCGCACGCGATGGCGGCGTACTGACTCGCACCGGTCAGACCGAAGGTTCAGTCGATCTGTGTCGTCTCGCCGGGCTCAACCCCGCGGCGGTCATCTGTGAAGTAATGAATCAGGACGGCACTATGGCGCGCATGCCTGAACTGATTCCGTATGCCAAAGAGCACGGCATAAAGATATGCACCATTCAGAGCATCATTCAATATCGGCGCATCCACGAGCAATTTGTCCACCGCGCTGCCGAGACCACCTTACCGACCGAATTCGGTGATCTGCAACTCATCGTCTACAACACCGATACCGACAAGAAAAATCAGGTCGCCCTCGTTAAAGGTGATGTTTCTGGAAAAAACGACGTGCCCGTGCGCGTGCATTCGGAGTGCATGACTGGCGATATTTTTGGCTCGCGACGTTGCGACTGCGGCGACCAACTGCACGAAGCCTTACGTTTCATCCAGCAACAAGAATGCGGTGTGCTCGTTTATATGCGGCAGGAGGGACGAGGAATTGGACTCGTCAACAAGATCAAAGCATACAATCTTCAGGATCAGGGTCTCGACACCCACGACGCCAATTTGCACCTGGGCTTCGATCCCGATCCACGTGAATATGATATTGCTGCACAAATCCTCAATGACCTGCGCATCAGCACAACGCGCTTGATTACAAACAATCCAACTAAACGTGCCGGGCTCGAGAAGCACGGTGTAACGATCAATGAGCTCATTCCGTTGATCATCCAGTCAAATCAACACAACGAAGCTTATCTCAAAACCAAGCAGCATAAATTCGGCCACCTCTTGGACGACCGAAGAGATGAGCTTGTCGTAACTGAATTGAAAAAAATACAGGAGCGTGTCTGACATGCCAGTACAAATCGAGGGTCAGCTTATTGGATCCGGAAAAAAATTCGCCATCGTTGTTTCCCGATTCAACGATTTTATCAACGATAAACTCCTCAGCGGCGCCGTCGACAACCTAACGCGCCACGGAGTCGCTGACAGCGACATCACCGTCGTCTGGACCCCGGGGGCTTTTGAAATCCCCCTAGTTACAAAGAAGCTGGCTGAGTCAGGAAAGTACAATGCCATTATCGCGCTCGGCTGCGTGATTCGTGGCGCTACTGCTCACTTCGAATATGTTGCTGGCGAGGCCGCCAAAGGTATCGGACAAGCTGCGATGCAAACGGGTGTACCCACGATTTTTGGCGTTCTCACTACTGAGACCATCGAACAAGCTATCGAACGAGCTGGAACCAAAGCCGGTAACAAGGGCGCGGAATCCGCCCTCGCCGCCATCGAAATGGCCAACCTTATGGAACAACTCTAGTTGAACACGGCAAAATGTGAATGACTCCATCCCTCACTTGCTGCAGAATCCTGAGTTATGCCAACAGCATCTGAATTTGATCGGCAACTAGTGGTCGTAACCGGCGCCGGGTCCGGTATCGGAGCCGAAGTCGCGAGGGAATTTGCCGGCAGGGGCGCACGGGTCGTCGTGGTCGATAGCGCCGCAAATTTAGCTCACGCAGTAGCAGAGTCCATTGGCGCAACGGCGGTAGTTACCGATGTTCGCGATCGAGCACAAGTTTGCTCACTGATGGCCGATCTGGATCAGGCACCCGACATCCTGATAACGTCGGCCGGTGGTGCCGCTCGCAGATCAGCCCTTGACGTTGATGAAGCGCTTTTTGCCGACAGCTATCAACTAAATGTGGGCGGTTTCTGGCGTTGCACGCAAGAGGCGGCTCGTCGGGCAATTGCAGAGCAAACATCCTTAAGCGTCGTGAACATCGCATCCAGCTTATATCGTGGCCCGGCAACGGACCTCTCTCATTTCGCTGCGGCAAAAGGCGCAAGCGTCACGCTGGTTCGATGTCTTGCCCAGGAGTTGGCCGCTCACAACATCAGAGTTAATGCGGTGGTACCCGGCCCTGTTGAAACGCCCGCAACCGCCCGCGTATGGGACGATAACCCGGATGCCCGCTCCACGATGCGTGCGAAAATTCCACTCGGACGTATCGGCGAACCCAGGGACGTCGCGAATGCTGCTGTTTGGTTGGCTTCTGGCGAATCGAATTGGGTTACCGGGACAGTGCTTCGCGTCGATGGCGGTTTGGACGTAGCAGATTAGGCACGTGTGATAATTAGGTATCGCGCATTACCTGCAGTTTGCGAACGCCCGCATGCGCTTCCTCCAACTCGTCATGAGCCCTTCAGTAAGTATCCGCATAGTTCTGCAATATATTCATGTCCCGGCAGGTCTTGTGAAGGGATAATAAGCAAAGCATCCACAGCAGTACCTGAACCGCAGGCTGTTCGGATATGCTGCCTGCAAAGAAGTCGAAATTGGAATGCAATTGGAGAAACGCATGACGGACACTGATGCACCGAAGAAGAAGCCTTGGCAGCGGCTGCTACCCATTGGTGTAATCGCGCTTGCGCTCCTTGCCTTTTATGCGTTCGGGCTGCAGGAATTTATTGCACTCGAGAGTCTGCGCAAGAATCAATCTCTCGTACAAGATTACGCCGAGGCACATCGCTTCAAATCCATGCTTTTGACTATAGCGATCTATGCGTCACTAACTGCCATCAGTTTTCCGGGCGGAGCAGTACTGACATTGTTGTCCGGGTTTGTTCTTGGAACCCTTTATGGCGGTATTTCCGTCGTTATAGGCGCAACGATTGGCGCGACAATTATTTTCCTGGCAGGCCGCTCGGCGGCGGGAGATATTATTGCAAGAAAAGGCGGAGAAAAAATGGCCAGGCTGGAAGCGGGATTCGCAAAGAATTCCCTTAGCTATCTGTTTATCCTCCGACTCGTGCCTCTATTTCCCTTCTGGCTCATCAATCTGGCCGCCTCAGCGTTCAGGGTTCCATTGAAAAACTACGTGGTCGCGACGTTCTTTGGCATCATGCCAGGCACCTTTGTCTACGCTTCAGTCGGTGCTGGTTTCAGTTCGATCACGGAATCTGCAGACGTAGGTTTGGAGACGCTAGGTCGAGCGGAGATTTTGCTGCCGATCGCTGGCTTGGTAGCACTGTCTTTGCTGCCCGTTTTCATCAAGAAATACACTAACGTAAGTCAAGGTGATGATTCATGAGTGCGTTATTGAAGACAGACGTGTGTGTCATCGGCGCGGGATCGGGAGGTTTGTCAGTCGCGGCGGGCGCAGTGCAGATGGGTGCGGATGTCGTGCTTATTGAAAAAGACAAAATGGGCGGCGACTGTTTGAATACCGGCTGCATTCCGTCCAAAGCGCTGTTGGCAGCTGCGAAAAAAGCGCAGTCGATGAGAAAGACGAAAGAATTCGGCATCGAAGCCGTGCAACCGAAGGTCGACTTTACTGCAGTAATGGCGCATGTACAGGATGTCATTAAAGGAATTGAACCGAACGACAGCGTCGAGCGATTTGAAGACCTGGGAAGCACGGTCATTCTCGGTACCGCACGATTCACAAGCGATCGTGAATTGATGGTTGGCGAACAACGCATCACTGCAAAACGCTTCGTCATTGCAACCGGCAGCCGAGCTGGCATCCCGCCGATTGCGGGACTACAAGAAACAGATTACTTCACCAACGAAACAATTTTTTCGAATACAGTTTGCCCCGATCACCTAATCATCATTGGCGCAGGCCCGATTGGAGTCGAGATGGCACAGGCACACGTGCGCCTGGGTGCCGCAGTCACGGTTCTTGAGCGATCACGCGCGCTGCCGAAAGATGACCCAGAGCTTGCCGACATCGTCGTCGGTGCGCTGCGCGAAGAAGGCGTTTCAATTCGTGAACAAGTGAATATTGAGAGAGTCAGCGGCAAGCACGGCGCAATCCAGGTGACACTGGAAGGTGGTGAGTGTATTGAGGGAAGCCACCTTCTGATAGCTGCGGGACGAAGTCCCAATGTAGACGACCTGGGCCTTGAAAAGGCCAACGTCGACTATGAGAAAAGCGGAATTGTCGTTGATGACAGGTTACGGACCAGCAATAAGCGCATATTCGCCATTGGAGATGTTAAAGGCGGCCTGATGTTCACACACCTGGCTAACTACGATGCTGGTATTGTCATTCGCAACATCCTCTTCAAAATCCCGTCAAAGAAGAACTATGCCTTCATCCCTTGGGTGACCTATAGCGATCCGGAACTCGCTCAGGTTGGCATGACTGAAGCGCAGGCGCGTGAACGTTTCGGCGATGTTGTACAAGCCATTAGCTGGCCATATTCTGAGAATGATCGCGCGCGAACAGAGCGCTCTACTGCTGGAAAAATAAAAGTCGTAGTCGGTAAACGCGGCAAAATTTTAGGCGCCGGTATTGCAGGACCACATGCCGGCGAACTAATCCAGACATGGCAGATTGCGTTGGCGAAAGGCATGAAGATGAGCGATATGGCATCCATGATCGCCCCATATCCGACATTTTCAGAGATCTCAAAACGAGCGGCCGGCGCCTATTTCACCGACAGCTTATTCTCGCCACGAACGAAACGTATTGTGCGTTTGCTCCTGAAAATATGACGGCAATCGACGCATCGAAGACCGTTCTCGTTCTTTTCTGCAAACGACCTGATCGCGGTTTCGGTAAGCAACGACTTGCAAACGACCTCGGCGAAGAATACGCGTTCAAGCTCGCCTCGGCATTACTCGACTGCGCCCTTGAGGACGCCGCAACCTGGCACGGACAACTCGTCATTGCACCGTCATCGACAGCAGATTTAGTTTGGGCGCGCGAATTGACGGACACGCTTGTACTTCAATCTCAAAGTGTCGAGGTTGTTGCGCAAACGGTGGGCGGTCTCGGTGAGCGACTGCTAGATATTGATACTCGGCTTCGCGAACAAGGCGCGCAAAAGATCATATATATGGGCTCGGATGCACCCGCGCTGCAACCCAAGCACCTAAATTTGGCAATCCAGGAACTTTGTAATCACGACGTGGTACTCGCCGACGCCCTGGATGGCGGAGTCACTCTAATGGCAAGCGGCTGCCACTGGCCGGACATCGTGGGGCTGCCGTGGAGCACGACTCGACTTGGCGATGAACTCGCCGCGAAATGTACAGCAGCAGGATTAAGTGTACGACGAATTGATGGCGGATCCGATGTGGATACCGCAGAGGATGTTCGTAAACTGACTTCACTGTTACGGCGAGACCAACGGCCAGCGCGACGCGCACTAATAAAAATAGTCGGCAAAGCAATTCATGTGACGCAAGCGACTTCGCCGTGACGGATAAGCCCGTGCTAAGCGTCATTATCCCATGTCGTAACGATGCGGAGTTTCTGCGGCGACTCTTGCCGGATCTTGTTAATGATCCACGTTTGCAAGTCATTGTTGTCAGCGCCGATGATAGTGATATAGCTACGACACAAGTATGTAAAACTTTTGGCGTCCGGCATATCGTTCGCAAAGGTTCACGCGGCCTACGTTTGCGCGCGGGCGCAGAGCTAGCGCAAACACAATACCTGTGGTTTCTCCATGCAGACGCAAGCATCACACCTGATGCAGTTGACGCTGTCATAGACAGCCTTAAAGGCGGAGCCGCCGGCGGATATTTCAAGTTCCGTTTTACAGGGCCGGAAAGCTTTCAAAAGAGCGTCACGGAAGTTTGCATAGCGGGTCGATGTCGTTTTGGCGGAATTCCGTACGGTGATCAGGCGCTGTTTGTAAAAAAACGCGAATACATCGAATCTGGCGGCCATGAACTATTGCCACTCTTTGAAGAAGTGAAGTTGGTGCGTTGGTTACAACGAAGCG
>CAJQPL010000016.1 GCA_905480215.1 uncultured Woeseiaceae bacterium
AAGAGCTCGCTGCAAGCAGACGAGCTCGTGAGCGATCTATACGGCTTCATCGCCGATCGCCTGCGACGTTATTTTCTCGACCGGGACGCAGGTCTTAAGAGCGAAACGTTTGAAGCCGTCATGCTTCGACAGCCGTCTTCACTGCTAGATTTTGATCGACGCCTTGCGGCTGTGCAGACTTTCGCACATCTGGAACAAGCGGCGAGTTTGTCGGCGGCAAATAAGCGCATTGCGAATATCCTTCGCAAAGCAGGCGATCCGACTGACCTGAGCGTTGACAAGAAGCTGCTGCAAGATACTGCTGAGTTGGCACTTCACGATGCGCTGCTGAACGCACAACGGAAGGTCGAGCCTTTACTTGCGGTTCAAAGCTACGCGGATGTACTGAACGAACTGGCCGAGCTGCGCGATCCGATTGATCGTTTCTTTGACGATGTCATGGTGATGGCTGATGACGATGCGGTCCGCAATAATCGCCTGGCTTTGCTCGGCGAGTTGCGTGCGCTATTTCTGAATGTCGCCGATATTTCGCGTCTCTCAATCGAATAGTTATGGCAAGCGGCGCGAGCAAGCAAAGGCTGGTTATTCTCGATCGCGATGGCGTTATCAATGAGGACTCCAGTAAGTTTGTGAAATCGGCGGATGAGTGGATTCCGATAGCCGGCAGTATTGAGGCGATTGCGGCGCTTTCCCAGGGTGGCTTCACGGTGGCAGTTGCGAGCAATCAGTCCGGTATCGCACGTGGCCTCTTCGATATCCAAGCCCTGGACGAAATGCACCGAAAGCTCAGCGAGCTGGTGGTTGCTGCCGGCGGGCGTGTTGACTGCGTCGCCGTTTGTCCGCACGGTCCTGACGACGATTGCGAATGCCGCAAGCCCAGGCCGGGATTATTGCTGCAAATCGGCGAGCACTTTGCTGTTGGTCTCGAAAGCGTCGCGGTCATTGGTGACTCATTACGCGATCTTCAGGCCGCCGCTGCCGTTGGCGCGGAGCCCATTCTTGTTCGCACCGGCAATGGCGGTCGAGTTGAAGCTGAGCTACCGCAGGAGCTCAAGTCAATTCCAGTATTCGACGATCTTGCTGCTGCTGCCGACAGCTTGCTAGCCAGCATAAGAGAGTGAGTAGCTTGTGATTCGCACCATCCTGTCGACGGTATTCTTTGTAACAAGCTTCATATTTGCAATCTTGTTTGCGGCGGCATCGTTGCTGTTTTTCTGGGCGCCCAGCGGTTTTTTATGGGGCTTCGTGTTGAATTACTGCCGCCTGCTGCTTTGGAGCGGAAATTTTTTCTGCGGTCTTAAGGTCGTAGCTGAAGGACAGGAGAACCTTCCGGATACTGCCAGCGTCATTATGATTAAGCATACCAGCGCGCTGGAAACCTACGGTCATGTGCCCTTCTTTCCCAAAACCTCCTGGGTAATAAAGCGCGATCTGTTGTGGATTCCGGTTTTTGGTTGGTCGCTGGCACTGTTGTTTCGACCCATCGCCATTAATCGTAAAGCAGGGACTCAGGCGGTTAAACAGGTCATTCAGCAGGGCAAGGAAAAGCTCGCGGCTGGAACGTGGGTTACCGTTTTTCCTGAGGGGACCCGCGTCGCGCCGGGCGAAACAAGGAAATATGGGATTAGTGGTGCCGCGCTGGCCAAAGAGGCCGGTGTTTCGATCGTCCCCGTCGCGCACAATGCAGGTGACTTCTGGCGACGTCGTGAGCTGACCAAGCGGCCTGGAACAATTCGTTTTTGTATTGGGCCACCGATTGATGCCAGCAAACAGTCACCGAAGGAAACCAACCTGCTGGTACAGGCGTGGATAGAAGCCAAGATGACCGAGATTAGTTCGGCTTACCAGGAAAAGGATGGCGTGGAATGATGCGCTTTGTTGGCGTTGCGAGCGCGGGCTGTCTGGCGTTACTAATCGTTGCATGTGATAGCGGAGCAAAGGACCTTACGCACGAGAAACAGCTTGCGTCGCTAAGCCTCATCAGCGAAGAAAACCTGCAGGCACATGTGCGCTATCTCGCGGACGATACCCTTGGCGGGCGGGAAGCAGGAGAGGCTGGTTACGATATCTCGGCAGAATATGTCGTTGAGCAATTTGCGGCGATGGGTCTTACCGCCGCTGGATCAGATGCTTGGTATCAGCCAGTTTCGTTGCGTGGTTACAAAACTAAAGAGGGTAGCGCCGAACTGTTAGTGCACCGTAGCGTCGGTGACGAGGCGTTTGCCTACCGCGAGGATTTCTCGATAGTGCCCGACGCTGTACGTAATTCATCAAGCGTGCGGGCTGAGGTTGTGTATGTTGGCTACGGCGTTCATGCGCCGGAGTTTGGTTATTCAGATTATGACGGCATTGATGTAGCCGGAAAAATTGTTGCGGTTTTTTCCGGTGCGCCAGACACCATTGAAGGGTCCGAAGGGTCTTATTACAGCTCGTCAAGAACGAAGTCGCTGGAGGCCGTCGCTCGCGGCGCGGTTGGTTCACTGAGTTTGCGCTCACAAAAGTCTGAAGAACGGCGGCCTTGGGAAGATTTAAAGGCGCGCATCGGCAAGCATGAAAGAAAGACCTGGATTAACGCCGCCGGACAGGCCGCGGGCTATTATCCGGAACTTCGCGGCGGTGCCTCGTTGACTATAGAGGCAGCGGAACGAGTATTTGCTTTATCGCCCCTGAGTTTCTACGAGGCGCAGCAGGGCGCGGTGCAAAGCACACCGAGCTCGGTAGCGCTGGGCGTTGAGGTAACACTGGCAGCGCACTCGGAACACAGCACGATCAAAAGCTCAAATATAGTCGGCATGGTTCGTGGCACTGATTCTGAATTAGCAGACGAGTTCGTTGTGTATACCGCGCACCTGGATCACGTTGGTATTCGTGACGCAGATGACGAAAATGAAGTTGATCGCATTCATAATGGTATGTATGACAACGCAATGGGCGTGGCTCTCATGCTCGAAACTGCGCGAGCTATTGCAGCGGCGCCATTAAAGCGTTCGGTCTTGTTTATTGCGCTGACCGCGGAAGAGTCGGGCTTGCTTGGCTCCGACTATTTCGTGAATAACCCAACTGTCGCGATTGAGTCGGTGGTGGCAAACATTAATCTCGACATGCCGTTGTTCTTGTACCCGGTGGCTGATTTAGTTGCCTTCGGATCACAGCACTCTTCTTTGCAGGCTATAGTAAAAGCATCGTCGAACGCCGAGGGCTTCACGTTCTCACCAGACCCGGTGCCCGAAGAGCGCTTGTTCGTGCGCAGCGATCAGTATTCATTTGTGCGGGCCGGAATTCCTTCGGTCTATCTGGTTACCGGGTTCAACTCTACAGATGAGGATGTCGATGGCGAAACGATATACCGTGATCATATAGAGAATCATTATCACAAGCCCAGCGACGACTTGATGCGCCCGGTCGACTGGGACTCCGCGGTACGGTTCGCGAGAGCACATACGCGAATGGGTCAGGCCGTCGCGAACGAGCGCGAACGACCGACCTGGAATGAGGGCGATTTTTTCGCTGAGCGATTTACCAGATTTTGACGCGGTCCTCTGGGGCGAGATACAGCGCATCATTCTCACTTACATCGAACGCTTCGTAGAACTCGGGCACATTGCGCACTGCTCCATTGGTTCGATAGATCCTTGGTGAGTGTGAATCTGTCGCAATCAGCTTACGCAACGATTCGTCCCGAATGATGCCCCGCCAAATTTGAGCGAAGCCGAGAAACACCCTCTGCTCACCAGTAAAGCCGTCAATAACTGGCGCTTCTTCGCCGTTTAGTGACATCTTGTAAGCTAACAGGCCAATGCTAATACCGCCGAGATCACCGATGTTCTCACCTAAGGTGAACTCACCGTTGACGCTAAGATCATCGAAGGGCTTAAATTCGTTGTATTGATCAACCAGCACGTCAGTTCGCTTCTTGAATTCGTCGCGGTCCTGTTCGGTCCACCAATTACGCAGGATGCCGTCGCCGTCAAAGGTGCTGCCGGTGTCATCGAAGCCATGGCCGATTTCGTGGCCAATGATTGCACCGATGGCACCATAGTTCACTGCGTCATCTGCCTGCAGATTAAATAGCGGCGGTTGCAGAATGGCCGCAGGGAACACGATTTCGTTCAGCGGTGGCATGTAATAGGCATTTACCGTTTGTGGTGTCATTCCCCATTCAGCGCGATCGACCGGTTGGCCCTGGCGGTCCAAAAGGCGTTGATACTCCGCAAGTGCTGCACGCTCAGCGTTGCCGTATAAATCATCTGCGTCGATTGTTAGCGCTGAGTAGTCGCGCCATTCGTCCGGGTAACCAATCTTCGGTGTGAACTTGGACAGCTTGTCGAGAGCTTCGAGCTTAGTTTCCTCAGACATCCAGTCGAGTTCTTTGATGCTTTTCTCATAGGCGATAACAAGGTTAGCAACCAATTCGAGCATGCGCTCTTTGGCCTCGGGCGGGAAATGATTCTTCACGTATACCTTGCCGACTACTTCACCCAGCCCCGCATTCACCACGTCAACACCGCGCCGCCACATTTCTCGCTGCTCTTGGGTTCCGGATAGTGTTCGGCTGTAGAAGTCGAAGTTTTGTGCGTCGATAGCACTGGTCAGTCGAGCCGTAGTTTGGTTCAGTGCTGACCATTGAAAGTAAGTTTTCCAGGTGTCGAGATCGGTATCTACAATGATGCCGTCGAGTGCGCGCATGTAATCCGTCGTGATAACTACGATCGCGCTAACTTGCTGCAGTCCCGCCTCTTCTAGAAAACCATCCCAGTTAAAGTTTGGCATGATCTCAGGGAGATCTTCCACGGCGACCTTGTTGTAGTTAGCGCTCCAGTTGCGGGTATCTTCCTTGCTCATGTTTTGTTCAGCAAGGCGGGTTTCGAGTGCCATGATTGTTGCCGCTGCAGCAGCGCCATCAGCAAATCCGGCGAGGTCGTACATGCGCTCTATATGGGCGACATATTTTTGTCGCAGTTCTTCCGAAGCCGCATCGTCTTTTAGATAGTACTCACGGTCGGGCAGTCCGAGGCCGCTTTGTGCGGCATAGATCATGTATTCTTTTGGATTCTTAAAATCGGCAACCTGGCCAAAGCCAAATGGCGCGTCCAGATTTCGCTTCGTGGTTTCAGCAAAATAAACAGCAAGGTCCGCGTAATCCGAAATGCTCTCGATTCGATCAAGCTCAGGTTGCAGTGGCGTAATTCCTTTTGCATCACGAGCTTCGATATTCATGAAAGAGTTATACAGGTCACCAACTTTTTGTTCGTCTGTACCTTGTTCGAAGTCGCCGCTTGCAGAGACCTCAATAATAGCTCTGACCTTCTCCTGCGAATCATCGCGCAAGATCGCAAATTCGCCATATCGTGACTTGTCCGCCGGCATTTCAGCATTGGCGATCCAGGTACCATTAACGTAGGCATAGAAGTCGTCGCCCGGCCGGACGTTGGTATCCATGCTTGCCAGATCGATTCCGGAGACGAGCGCTTGTGCCGCCGCGGCGGCAGGCTCGTCCGCCGCTTGCTGATTGCAGGCGCCGAGGATCAATAGCGCTGCAGCGCCAAATATTTGTTTAATCACTATTACTCACCTTGATAGGGTTTTACGTGCGCGGCACGCAATCTGCCGCTTAGTTCATTTGATGCTTTTCGACCGGGTATCGTTGTAAAGGTTTCCAGCGCTTTAAATCGCCGAAAAATAGCCGAAAGTGTAGACAAATGTTTCGAACGTCGGTTAAGTTGTTGGATTAGACATCTAAATTCTCAACCGTTAGCGCGTTGCGCTCGATAAATTCACGGCGCGGCTCAACGTGATCACCCATCAATGTCGTAAATATCTCATCTGCCTTAATGGCATCATCAATTTTGACCTGCAAAAGTCGGCGTGTTTCAGGGTTGACCGTAGTGTCCCAGAGTTGGTCCGGATTCATTTCGCCAAGACCTTTGTAGCGCTGAATAGACTGGCCTCTTCGCGCCTCATTCATTAACCAATCCACCGCTTCGGCAAAGCTGTCTACAGACAATTCCTTCTCGCCGCGGCGAATAACAGAGTCTTTGGATAAAAGGTCGCCAATTTTAGCGGCCAAAGCCATGATGTGTTTGTACTCGTTGGTGTTAAGGAATTCACGCGGCATATATCGTGTTGCGGCTATGCCATGTTGCATGCGTGTAATTGCGATGCGCACCGGATCACCCTCATCTTCACCGCGATCAAGTTCGGCGGTATAACTGCCGACATTGTTATCCTCGGCCCGATCGCCGATTGACTTCGGCAAGGCTGCTGATAATTGTTCTGTCCATGCACCTAAAGCGTCGAGGTTTTCAATCGCATCAGAGTCGAGTAACGGCAACTCGCTCATGGCGCGCAAAATGACCTCATCGTATCGAGACGATAGTCTTGCGATGATCGCCTCGACTGCGATGTGCTCTTTCGCCAACGCCTCTAGTGCAACGCCGGAAAGTGGCGGCGCATCAGTATTAACGTGAAGCGCGGCATTATCCATTGCGGCGTTAAGTAAGTAGCTATTTAATTCCGCATCATCTTTTACATACACTTCTTGTTTGCCGCGCTTAATTTTGTACAGCGGTGGTTGCGCAATATAAATATGTCCGCGCTCGATGAGTTCGTGCATTTGTCGATAGAAAAACGTTAGCAACAAAGTGCGTATGTGTGAGCCATCAACGTCGGCATCGGTCATGATAATGATGCGGTGATATCGCAGCTTATCGGGATCAAAGTCGTCTCTGCCGATACCACAACCGAGCGCCGTTATTAGTGTTCCAACTTCGGCAGATGACAGCATCTTGTCAAAGCGCGCCTTTTCGACATTAAGGATTTTTCCCTTCAGAGGTAGGATCGCTTGCGTGCGTCTGTCCCGACCCTGTTTGGCTGAACCGCCCGCGGAGTCGCCCTCCACCAGGAATATTTCCGATAGCGCCGGGTCTTTTTCCTGACAGTCAGCAAGCTTTCCGGGCAGGCCGGCTATGTCCAGCGCGCCCTTTCGTCGCGTCATTTCACGTGCTTTTCGCGCTGCCTCTCGGGCGCGCGCTGCATCAACAATTTTTGAAACAATCGCCTTTGCTTCAGCGGGGTGTTCAAGTAAAAACTCTTCAACTCTTCCAGCCATTGCTTGTTCTACAATGCCTTTGATTTCGGATGACACCAGCTTGTCTTTTGTTTGCGAAGAAAACTTCGGGTCAGGAACCTTTACCGATAAGACAGCCGTAAGACCTTCGCGCGCGTCATCACCGCTCGGCGTAAACTTATCTTTACGATTGCCGAGTTCTTTTTCGATGTAGCCATTAAGGGTTCGCGTTAGCGCAGTTCTAAAACCCGCTAGATGGGTGCCGCCGTCGCGCTGTGGAATATTGTTTGTGTAACAAAACATATTTTCCTGATAACCATCATTCCACTGCAACGCTGCTTCAACACCAACGTCATCTTTCATTGCGGTGAAATGAAAAACGGTTGGGTGTATCGATGTCTTGTTTCTATTTAGGTGATCGACAAATGCCTTGATACCGCCCTCGTATTGGAAAACCTCTTCAGCACCATCGCGCTCATCAACCAGATGTATCCGCACACCGGAATTAAGAAACGAAAGTTCGCGCAGACGACGCGCGAGAATATCGAAGTGGAATTCAATATTCGAAAATGTCTTATCGCTCGGCTTAAAACGCAGTGTTGTACCCGTACGCTCGGTTTCATCAACGACGGCCAGTGGTGCAGTCGGTTCGCCGTGCACATATTCCTGCCGATGAACCTTGCCATCTCGTCGCACCGTCAACACCAGGTGTTCTGACAGAGCGTTAACCACCGACACGCCAACGCCGTGCAGTCCGCCGCTAACTTTATAGGAGTTGTCATCGAACTTACCGCCAGCGTGCAGCACCGTCATGATGACCTCGGCGGCTGAGCGTCCCTCCTCCGGGTGTATGTCGACAGGGACACCACGACCGTCATCACTAACGGTTACGGACTCGTCCGCGTGAATGGTGACCGTGATGGTGTCGCAATGCCCGGCCAAAGCCTCATCGATCGAGTTATCCACAACCTCGAAAACCATGTGATGCAGGCCGGTGCCATCATCGGTGTCGCCAATATACATTCCAGGCCGCTTTCGAACCGCCTCAAGCCCACGCAAGACTTTGATATTACTGGAATTATATTCTGTGGAGTCCGTCATTCGATTTCCTTAAAATGCAAGCGGCGTATTATACCAAAATGAGCGCAACAAAGTGCCGCCAAATCATTCTTTTTTAAGGTGTTTTAAGGCTTTCTGGAGATTTTAATTTACCGATCTGAAAATTATTTAACCGCGCTACAAACTCTACCTTGTTCCACGTGGAACACGGCTGGTTGCTCAGGGAAATCCAGGGCGTCCTCCTCAAGGCTCGTGGCGATCACCTGACAGCCAAGCGCAGCAACCGCCGCCATCAGCCTCTCGATAGAATGCCGGTCCAATTCGGCCGCCGGGTCATCCAACAATAACAACAGCGGACGACCCTGTGCCACCTGGGCGGTGTCGGTCGCAGCAAGAATCATCGCACTGGCTAATAATTTCTGTTGGCCGCGCGAAACCAACTTCCTCGCCTGCCTCTCGTCATAACTAACCTTCAGGTCCGCGCGGTGCGGCCCGGACTGTGTTGAGCCCATCTGCAGGTCGCGCTCGAGGCCCTCTGCCAGGGCGGCACGTAAGTCCTTGTCACTATTCCAACCCTGCCGGTACTCAAAGCCGAGATCTGTTTGCAGCAAAGCCTGGCCATGCTCCCGCAAGCCATCCAGGCTTAACTCCAGAACGCGGCGACGTGATTCATCCAGATGCGCCGCAAGATCTATGAACTCCGCATCCCAGCTCTTTATTAGCGATTCGTCCGCACGTGATCTAAGCGCTGCGTTTCTCTGCTTCAGAGCTCGACGAAAACGTCGCCAATGCAGTAAGTGCTCGTGTTCCACGTGAAACGCTATCCAGTCCAAAAACCGCCTCCGCAGCTCCGGACCACCGGCAATAAGGTTGTGGACCTCTGGGTCTATCACCTGCAATGGGAGAGCCTCAGCCAAAGCAGCAGCGCTGGGCGCTGACTCCCCCGCAACCCGCACCTCCAATCCGTCACGGCTATTCCGTAGCCCAACCGGCCGGCTCGATCCACCATCGCCGCCGTCACCAACCTCACCAAACAACACGAACTCGCCCTCTCCATGACGAATGAGATTAGCCGTGCTGGCACCGCGAAACGATTTTCCCCGCCCCAAATATGCTAACGCCTCCAGAACACTCGTCTTACCGGAGGCGTTAGCACCATGAATTAGATTGAATTTCGGCCCAAAATTAAGCTCGACTTTTTCCAGGCAGCGAAAATTGCTGGCTCGAAACAGACGAATCATCGCGGCAGGCCGCTACTAAAGGCGCATCGGCATAACCACGAAAGTACAGTCTTCGTTGCCGGGCTGCCGAATCAAACAGCTAGAATTGCTGTCCTGAACCGAGAGCGTGACGTCGTCACCCTCAACAGCATTTAGCGCATCCAATAAATAGTTCACATTGAACCCTATTTCAATATCCTCACCCGTGTACTCGACACCGAGCTCTTCCTCAGCCTCTTCCTGCTCAGGATTATGCGCCTGCAGAACCACTCCGCTATCGCGTATTACCAGGCGGATACCACGATATTTCTCATTCGATAAAATCGCTGTTCGTTGCAGGGCGCCCTTGAATTCGGTGCGATCGGCCTTCAATTCATTAGCAGATTCTTTCGGGATGACGCGATCATATTCAGGAAAACGCCCATCAATTAACTTAGACGTAAAGCGAATGCCGTCCAATTGGATGCGAATATGATTCGCCCCCAGCTCAATGTTCAGATCACCCTCCCCATTCATCAGCCGCTGCAACTCCAGAACACCCTTACGTGGCACGATAACCTGCTGATCATCAAGATTTTCGCCTGGCAACTCAGCCTGGCAAAGCGACAGCCTGTGGCCGTCCGTTGCGACCGCGCGCAGGTGTTGGCCGCCAGCCTCAAGCAGCATGCCGTTTAAGTAATAGCGCACATCCTGCTGAGCCATTGAAAAATGCGTTTTTTCAATCAACCGCCCCAACGATGCCTGACTTACCGTAATCGTTTGTCCGGCCTTGATGTCTTCTACAACCGGAAACTCCGCCGCTGGTAATGTCACCAGGTTAAACTTACTTCTACCACCTCTAACGCTTAGTTTTTCACCACTCAAACTAACGCTAATCTCAGAGCCCTCTGGTAAAGCTTTACAAATATCCAAAAGTTTTCTACCGGATACCGTAATTTCACCATCAGACTCGGCGTCTATATCAGCCTCAGCGACCAACTCAACCTCAAGATCTGTTGCAGTGACCGCTAAGCGACCTTCTTTAGCAATTATTAGAACATTTGATAAAATAGGCATTGTTTGGCGTCTCTCAACAACACCGATTACGGCCTGTAGCGGCTTCAACAGCGCTTCCCTAGCTGCGGTAAACTTCATAACTTCCACCTGTTAATAAATATTGGAAATAGATAATATACTGTTATTATTAAGGCCCTAAATGC
Organism: uncultured Woeseiaceae bacterium; assembly: GCA_905480215.1. Lineage (GTDB taxonomy): Bacteria > Pseudomonadota > Gammaproteobacteria > Steroidobacterales > Woeseiaceae > UBA1847. The sequence continues at coordinate 10,545 of CAJQPL010000016.1, forward strand.
CTGTGGATAACTTTACTAAACCGAATAAAAACAATAACTTACCATATGATTTTCTAGCTAACAAAACGCTTGTTCAATGCAGATCCCCTGTGTGCTAGCTGTGGATAAAAATAATCAATAATTTCATCCCATGCTTTTCCACTATATATCCACACTATCCTGTCAGAGTTCTCAACAAATTCAAATAATCATCATCAATGCGTTTTTCAGTTTCCCGCAGCGACTCAATTCGCCGGCAACCATGCAGGACCGTCGTGTGGTCTCGGCCGCCAAATGCATCCCCAATCTCGGGCAAGCTGTGATTTGTTAATTCTTTAGCAAGCGCCATACCGAATTGTCTCGGACGCGCAATTGAACGAGTCCGCTTCTTCGATAATAAGTCGCCAACCCGAATCTTAAAATACTCAGCAACGGTTTTCTGAATGTTTTCAATCGATACCAGGCGATCCTGCAACGCCAACAAGTCGCGCAACGCTTCCTTAGCGAAATCCAGGTCAATCGCGCGACCGGTAAATCGATACGTTGCAATTACACGTCGCAAAGCGCCTTCAAGCTCGCGCACGTTGGAGCGAATGCGCTTGGCGATGAAGAACGCGACCTCTTCAGGAAGCGCGACACCGTCGGCCTCGGCCTTACTCATCAAAATCGCCACCGAGGTTTCGAGCTCTGGAGGCTCAATCGCCACCGTCAAACCCCAGCCGAAGCGCGATTTCAGGCGCTCCTCGAGGCCATTCACCTCCTTGGGGTAGCGGTCACAAGTAAGAATTATCTGCCGCTGACCCTCCAATAATGCGTTGAAGGTATGAAAAAACTCTTCCTGGGAGCGTTCTTTGCCTGCAAAAAACTGAATATCGTCAATAAGCAGGGCATCCAGTGATCGGTAAGAGCGCTTGAACTCCGAAATAGTGTTGTGTTGCAACCCTTTAACCATGTCACCTACAAAGCGCTCAGAATGGATATAGCTCACGCGAGCCTCTGGGTTGGCTTTTATCATGGCGTTGCCAACCGCGTGCATCAGGTGAGTCTTGCCGAGCCCAACACCCCCATAGATAAACAGCGGATTGTAGGAAAGCCCTGGATTCTCGCTAATCTGCGTTGCCGCTGCTTTGGCCAATTGATTGCTTTTACCCTCAACAAAGCTGTCAAAAGTGAACGCTGGATTTAGCCGCGACGCCACCGGCGAATGACTGCTGGCCTGAATAGGTCTCGGCATAGGGCGACCGCTATCCTTGCTGCTACCCGCAGACCGCGATGGACTGCGGGATCCAACCTCCAGCTTCAACTCCGTGGCCCCATCATTTTCCGCAACTAACTGCAGAATCCGTTTAATATGGTGTTCCTTCAGCCAGTCCACAACGAAATGGTTGGGGGCCAACAGCCGCAATACACTGCCGTCATCCTCCGCCTGTAAGGGCCTGATCCACGTATTGAACTGCTGCTCAGGAAGCTCCGCCTGTAAAGCGCGCAGACACTGGCCCCATAGCGTTGATTCAGCGGACAAACAATTCCCCAAGAGACCCTTAATAACAAGCGGGTCGGGTCGCGTTGATAGACAATAGAAAGACCGGGCAGTCTATACTGAAATTCCACGGTTTACATCCGTCTATTGACACTGTCAGGGCATCTGAGTAACCTTGCCCGCCCCTGAAAAGCCGGTCGAAAACCCCCGGTAATTGATCCAGGTAACAGCCTAGGTAATAACGATGAAACGTACATTCCAACCCAGCAAAATCAAGCGCGCCAGAACCCATGGTTTTCGTGCCCGCATGGCGACGAAAGCTGGACGCCTCGTTCTCAAGCGCCGCCGAGCCAAAGGCCGCGCCCAGTTGACGCCGTAACTAACACGTTACCGTCACGACGACGAACCCAAATTCAGGATTGACGAGCAGCAATAGTCTTCGGTTCCAAAAAACCAACCGACTACTAAACGCCGCAGCTTTCGGGCGCGTGTTTAAAAAAGCTACCCGCAGTCGCGATAAATTATTTACAGTACTGTCCCGTGCAAGTATCGATAGCGACCCAGGGATTAACAGTGAACCAAGGCTTGGTCTCGCAATTTCCAAAAAACACTGCCGCAAGGCGACCGCAAGAAACCGTATAAAGAGAACGATTCGAGAATCGTTCCGGCATAACCAGGAATCGCTTGCCGGTCTCGATATCGTAGTGATTAACCAACCGGCAGCAAGTCTGGCCGACAATAGCGCGATGCAAGAGAGCCTGGAGAGACATTGGCAGCGGTGCTCAAAGTCGGCGCGCAAACTAACAAAGCAGGATAGCTAACAGATGGACAATCAACGACTGCTGGTTTGGGGCCTGTTTGGCTTTCTCGCCTGGATAACTTACCAAACCTGGGTCGAGCAATACGCACCCAAGCCCGCCGCCGTCGTGCAGGCCGAGCAGGTTGAAACACCAGCGATCGCAGACCTCGAGTCAGACTTGCCCGCGCTATCGGCGCCATCAGATGGCCAGTTGGATGCACCAGTGGCCATTGGCGCCGAAACACCTGACATACAAACAAACACGCCCGGTGCGCCGACCATTCGTGTAACAACGGATGTACTGGACATCGAGATCAGTACGCGGGGCGGAACGCTGCAATCCGCAGTGTTATTGAACTATCCGGTCGCTAAAGATCAGCCGAACACGCTGGTCTCATTGCTTGGTACAGATGGTGCCAACTTTGGCTCAATCCAAACAGGATTGCGCGCTCTGGGCGACGGCGACGAAGCAACACATGAGGCAATTTTCTCCAGCAGCCAAACTAGCTACGAGCTGGGCAGCGCCGAAGAAATCATCGTGCCACTAACCTGGCAAGGCGCGAACGGCGTCAATGTCGAAAAACGCTTTCGTTTCACACGCGGCGCTTATGCAGTTGCAATCGAACAAATTGTAAACAACCGTGGAGACAGCGTCTGGAGCGGCGCGGACTATGCGCAAATCAAGCGCGTGTCCAAGGCTCAGGAGCGCTCGATGTTCGATGTAGATTCTTACTCATTTATGGGTCCGATCGTCTACAACGGAGAAAAGTCCGAAAAACTTAATCGCGATGATTTACTTGATGACGGTGCGTATTCATTCAAGGCAACGAACGGCTGGCTCGGCGCAATTGAACATCACTTTCTAAGTGCAATAATTCCACAGCGAGACACAAATCGTGCCTACACGGTTTCAGCTCGCGGCGAGCGCTCAACAGCCAGCGTGATTGGACCCGCTGAAGCGGTTGTGCCAGGCGCCGCGAAAACATTTACAACCATTGTATTCGTTGGCCCGAAGATGCAATCGCAACTTGAGGAAATCGACGAAACGCTTAAGCTAACCGTCGACTACGGTTGGCTGACAATAATTTCGCAACCTCTGTTCTGGGTGCTTAACTTTGTTTTCAACTACGTTGGCAACTGGGGTGTCGCCATTATTCTGGTTACCCTTCTCATAAAGCTGGCGTTTTACAAACTGACGGAATCCAGCGGCCGCTCGATGGCAAAAATGCGAAACCTGCAGCCACGCATGAAGGCGCTGCAGGATCGCTACAAAGACGACAAGCCGGCGCTTAGTCAGGCAATGATGGAACTCTACAAGCGCGAAAAAGTTAATCCTGCCGCCGGTTGTTTACCCATACTTATTCAGATGCCGTTCTTCCTTGCCTTTTACTGGGTGTTGCTGGAAAGCGTGGAAATGCGACAGGCACCGTTCGCGTTGTGGATTACCGATCTTTCAACCAAGGATCCCTACTTTATCCTGCCATTGATTATGGGCGCGGCAATGTTCACGCAACAAAAACTGAATCCCGCACCGGCAGATCCCGTGCAGGCCAAAGTCATGCAGATCATGCCGATCATGTTTACTGGCTTCTTCGCCTTCTTCCCATCTGGCCTGGTGTTGTACTGGGTTACCAATACGCTGTTATCAATTGCGCAACAGTGGAAGATCAACAAAGTTGTTGAGCAGGAAGCAAAGCTCAGTAAGCGCTAGTAAGATATTTGCTGGCTGTTACCTGCTGCGTTTCCTGATAAACCCTGGGCTGGCACCCCTCTGACAAGCTGTGGTCTTATTGGTGAATGCCAAATCTCGCTGACACAATAGTTGCTGCCGCGACACCGCCCGGCACGGGTGGCGTCTCGATCGTGCGCATCTCCGGCGCAGCAAGCGAAGAAATCGCCCGTAAGTTACTTGGTAGCCTCCCGGCGCCAAGAGAAGCATCATTCAAATCATTCCGAAACCTTGCCGGGGAAAAGCTCGATGCTGGTCTGGCGTTATATTTTCCAGCGCCCGCATCTTTTACCGGCGAATCCGTTCTGGAATTACACGGACATGGAGGCCCGTTGGTCACCAGCTTGATCCAGGACGCAGTCGTAGCCATGGGTGCTCGCCGCGCCGAACCTGGAGAGTTCTCGCAGCGCGCGTTTCTAAACGACAAACTCGATTTGGTGCAAGCTGAAGCTATCGCTGATCTTATTAATGCGGGCACATCCCAGGCAGCGCGAGCCGCACTACGCTCGCTCTCGGGAGCATTCTCCGATTCCGTTACTTCGCTTGCCGAACAGCTCGTTCGCCTGCGCATGCATGTCGAAGCAGCAATCGATTTTCCGGAAGAAGAAATCGACTTTCTTGACGACGATGTGTTGCGACAGCGCCTTGCAGAGTGCGCTGACGCGTTCCAACTGTTGCAGACACAAGCACAGCAAGGTCGGGTTCTACGCGATGGGTTTCAGGTTGTTATTGTCGGCAAACCGAATGTCGGGAAATCAAGCTTGCTCAATTTGCTAAGCGGAGAAGAGGCGGCAATCGTAACGGAGATAGCCGGCACCACTCGCGACGTTCTACGCGAACAAATAGATATAGACGGCCTCGCCGTGGAGCTGGTCGATACGGCGGGGCTTCGAGAGAATCCGGGTCGTGTTGAGGAGGAGGGAATTCGCCGCGCGAAACTGGCTGCATCGAACGCAGACGCCGTGCTTTGGATTCAGGATGCAGCCAACCCAGAGCCGGGCGCCATGTCTGAGTCATTAGCGCAGGGTGTTCCTGTAACGGTCGTGTACAACAAGATTGACCTCTGCGACGCGCCAGGCGCGATTGACGCGATCGGTATTTCGGCCAAAACGGGTGAGGGGGTGGAGCGATTAAGGCAGCATATAAGCAAGCTTGCTGGCTACGAAAACCTTGGTGAAGGCGCGTTTACAGCCCGAAAACGCCACTTAAATGCCCTCAGGCGTGCCGCAGAGCACTTTTCAAGCGGCCAAACAGCGCTGCAAGAGTCCAGAGCCGGCGAGTTACTGGCCGAAGAGCTTCGCTTGAGTCAGCAAGCGCTCGGCGAAATCACCGGCGCCGTATCGTCGGACGACCTTTTGGGGCGCATCTTCTCCGAGTTCTGTATCGGTAAGTAGGCTGTTAGGGGTGGAAGCGTGGTTCCGAAATTGAGATCTCAGTCAGGGGTCCGTACTGAGATACCTGGTCGCGGATAAGCTCGGCATCACCGAGAATCACAAACACCAACGAATCACTTGCCGGATAGACGTCGTTGATCACCGCGGCCACCGAATCCGGCGTTGCCGCAGCAAGTTTGGCTTCGTAATCGTTGATGTAAGACTCATCCAGACCGGACGCCTCCAAGGACGCAAACATTGCCGCGATCTGAGATGCTGTTTCAATCTGTGGTGGAAACTGACCCATGACGTAATTGCGGGCCGAGGTAAGAACCGTTTCATCAAGGCCGCTTTCTTGAAGCTGAGCCAATACGCCGAGCGCTACGTCGATAGCCTTAAGCGTTGTGCTGGTTTCGGTAAACGAGCGAATGAATACTGAGCCTGAGTGTCGGTAGCGCGAGAGGGTAGATCTTGCGCTGTAACTCAAGCCGGATTCTACTCGCAACGCTGTGTTTAGCATGGAGCTAAATCGACCACCTAGAACAGTATTCGCAAGATCAAGATCGGCGCGACCCGGAAAATCCTTCGCGACGCCAACATTGCCGATATAAAAATACGACTGAGTCGCACCTGGCTTGTCGATGAGATAAACGCGACGATCGTTCAAAGACTCAACGGGCAAAAAGTCTGGCAGCGCACCTGGCGCGGCCTGCCAATCGCCCAACGCGGCGGCGAGCGCGTCTCGCATCGTGCCGCTGTCGAAGTCACCCGCCACAGAAACGATCAGCCGATCGCCGCCGAACATCTCATCATAGTAGTCGCCAATATCACGATACGAGATATTCACAAGCGATGTTTCGCTACCCGAAAGTGAGTTTCCGTAAGGATGCGCCGCAAATAAAAACGCGTTCGCATAGCTCTCCATCAACACGTTGGGATCAGAGCCCTTTGCGGACTTGATTAAATTTACCGAGCGGTCGCGAAGCTTTTCAAATTCCTGCTTGTCGAGATTGGGCCGCAGCAACATGTCTGCGATGAGCTCAATCATAAGCGCTGCATCCTGCGCCATGAACTCGGCCGATATATGCAGCGATTCGAGATCTGCCGATGCGCTGAGCTCGCCACCGACAGACGCGGCGGCTTCGGCGAACTCGGCAGCGTCGCGCGAGCCAGCGCCCTTTTGTAGCAACCCTGCCACGAGGTTGGCGAGGCCGCTCTTATCTGTTGGATCAGTGATCGCGCCACCACGAATAATCGCCTCCAGACCGATCAGCGGTACGTCGTGATTCTCGCTTAGTATCAGGACTGTGCCGTTGTTAAGTACCAGGCGCTCAGCGCTGGGTAAGATAATGTCGTTGGCCAACAGCGCTGCGGGCGCCAGCGTGACAAGCAACAACAGCAGTATCTTTACAGCTCTCATTGTTGCGCCTCTTGCTGCGGCGAACGCAACAGCCCGACGGTCATGTTATTGCGCTTGAATATCTCCGCTGCAACGGCCTGTACTTCCTCTGCATTAACGGCGGCTAGCTGCTCTGGTAATGAAAATGCGAGCTGGTAGTTGCCCATGAATAGCTCGGCGCGCCCGAGGGCAGAAGCCTTGCCATCGATAGTTGATAATTCACGCCAGTATTCGGCGATCATAATGTTGCGCGCCTTGCTAAGCTCGGCGTCGGTAATCCCGTGCAGCGAAACCCGCTGCAACTCTTGCAGCAGTCGCGCTTCTACAGCAGCAGCATCAGCGTCCGGCGGCAACGTGAGATAAAAATACACAAGACCAGGATCAAGACCCTCCGATTGAAAAGCGTTAATGTCCAGAGCAATTTGTTCTTGTTCTACGAATAACTGGTGCAGACGAGACGAACCTCCACCGCTCAAAATATTGAGAAGCACATTCATCGGCAGTGTTCTCAGGTCGGTTGCATCGCCTGCGTGAAAAGCAATGTGCAATAGCGGCGTCGGAGCATCGACCTCAATTAACAGTCGTCGTTCACCAAGCTGCTGCGGTTCGATGGTGCGAATTACCTGTGGCGGATCCTGAGCCTTCATCGAGCCGAAGTAATCGTCGGCCATCTCAAAGAGTTCTTCGGCGTCTACCGCACCGGAAAACACCATCGTTTGGTTGTTGGGTGCGTAATACGTAGTGAAATAAGATTCGAGATCTTCCTGCGTCCAGCCCTCAATGTCCGACGCCCAACCAATGACCGGAAATTGATAAGGGTGGGCTATGAATGCGGTCGCTTTCATTTCCAGGTACAGGCGCCCAAAATTATCGTTGTCGTATCGCAACCGCCGCTCCGAATAAACGACGTTGCGCTCGTCCTCAACAACCTCTGGATCGATCCTCAAGTTCGCAAGACGATCGCTCTCAAGCTCGAAAATAGTTTTTAAGGCCGATTTCGGAAACCAGTCCGTATACACCGTCAGGTCCTCGGACGTATAAGCACTGTTGCTGCCGCCGGCCGCCTCCATGATCTTGTCAAAATCGCCCCGATCGCGTTTTCTGGTGCCGTTGAACATCATGTGTTCAAAGAAATGCGATAAGCCGGTAATGCCGGGATATTCATTGCGCCCACCGGCACGTACAAAGTTGTACATGACGACATTCGGAATATCATGATCGGGCCAAACGATAATGCGCAAACCGTTGTCCAGCGTATGCGCACGAATCTCGGCAGGTACGCCCGGTTGATCGGGCGTTTCGTAAACAGGCGACGGCAAGATCGGTTCGATTATTTTGGGCAGCTCGAAAGTCGGCATCAGACGCTCACCTACCAGTGCCAGCAGACCAAGGACGGCAAGCACCGTAACAGCCGCGTTCAGTTTCTGACCCGTTTTGTAAACGATCGATTGTGTTTGGTCGACGTCCAGCGAACGCTTCAGGCCGCCCGGTGTGAACTCGTAAGACCACGCAAAAATCAGCGCGACGGGAAAGCCAATGGCAATCAGCAGCAAAACAAACTCATTGGCCCAGCTTGGTGCGCCGAGCCAGACGAGAGCACCACCAACCAGCCAAAAAACCAACAGGCTGGCTAGAGCATAAAGCAGCGCGACCTTGAGAACGTTGCGCCGCCGCAGTTCAGAGAACAGTGCCATATTTGCTTTTCTTATCCTCGGGCACTACATGGTGGAGAAACTCAGGAGTTTGTCAACCGAGAAGGCCCTCTCGGCGGTACAAACGCGCGCAAACCCATGTAAGCAAAGCACCTATTGCCAGCGTGCTACAAACCGAAATGGCAACATGCAGGCCGTTTAGCGGCTCATTCTTGATCATATCGACGAGAATCAGATGTTGACTCAAGGATGGCACGAACATGAATTCAAGCTGTGGGCGCAGCGTTAAAATGCTGACGATAAGAATAGGCAATGTAGGTGCGATCAAGACCGCGCTCAACCAGGTTTGCGCTTCTTTGTAACTTTTAGTGAACGATGCAACCAGCGTCATCAATGCAGCGCCTAGCAAAATGAATGGCAGCAGCAGGAAGAACGCCGCGGCAACAACACCCAGATCAAAGTTTGGCGTCATACCCAACTGTTCCAGCGGCATAAACCTCAACACTACATAGAACGACATCAGGCTAAGCAACAGCGAAGCTGCCATGAAGACACAGGCCGCCATTATCTTACCCAGTATTAACTGAGCTCGCGTTACGGGCAGAGTGAGTAAGGGTTCAAGCGAGCCGCGCTCGCGCTCGCCCGCGGTCGTGTCGATGGCTAGATACATGCCACCCATCAACAACGCAAAAATGAAGAAGTAACTCATCATGCCGAGCAATATCGCGGAACGACCACTTGGCGTCGACACGTCGACCGCGTCGATAAGAATGGGCTGCAGTATTAGCGGATTTACGCCGCGTGCCGAAAGCCGCATGGCGGCGAGCTGTTGGTTGTACGCATACAGTGCATTACGTGCCCGCCGCGTTTCTTTTTCGCCCTGCGAATTAGCCTCATCTGAATACAGCTCAACTTTCGCGGGCTCTGCGGCAGAAAGTTGCTCAGCAAAGCCTTCCGGGACAACCAGGACAACATCGTGTGCGCCAGCCTTTACTGCATTGGCGGCGCCATCAATATCGTCAGGGCCGGCAACAACTTCTATGTTTCGACTCTCAAGAAAACGCATCAGGTTCGGTGCGTATTCTTGCCCGATGACCGGCAGCGTCATCGTGCTTTCGGCGTTGTCCAGCGCCCGGTCGATCGACATGTTGATTACGACTGCGAACAAGACCGGCCCGAATATAGGCCCCATGATCAGCGCGGAAGCCAAGGTACGACGATCACGAAGGTTATCGAGAATTTCTTTGCAGAAAACTGTGAGAAAAGTACGCATCATTCCTCTGCCACCATTTGAATCGCGCTGACGAAAGCCTCTTCGAGATTCTCCTGGCCAGTGCGCTCGCGAATCCCTTTAATTGAGTCGTTAATCGCAACCTGGCCATTCGCGATAATGCATATGTCATCGCAAAGTGCTGCGACCTCCTGCATCACATGTGAAGAGAACAGTATGCAGCGGCCGTCATCCTTGAGCTTCAATATCAAGCGCCGCAACGAGCGCGTCGCCATTACATCAAGACCATTCGTCGGCTCATCCAAAATAACGTTTCGCGGGTCATGAACCAGCGCCCGTGCGAGCGAGACCTTGGTGCGCTGGCCTTGCGAGAAGCCTTTGGTGCGCCTGTCTGCAAATTCCTCGATCTCAAGCAATTGAATAATTGCCGCAACCCGATCGTCAACTTCACTCTTGTCGATGCCACAAAGATTGGCGTAGTACACAATGTTCTCGCGCGCGCTCAGGTGTGGATAGAGTCCGGCACCGTGCGGCAGGGCACCAATGTTTTTGCGTGCGGCGAGACTGTCAGTGACGACATCGGCGCCGTCAATATTGGCCGTTCCCTGATCCGGCTTGAGCACCGTATACAACACTCGCAAAGTCGTCGACTTGCCGGCACCATTAGGCCCAAGCAGTCCGGTAATCTTGCCATCCGGCGCTTCAAAGCTAACGCCGCGCACGGCGCGAACCTTACCAAAGGATTTGTGAATACCGTCGACCTTAATCATGGGTTTGGCCCTGAGAAGTCGAGGAAATAGGGCATGACGAAGCTCCGTTGCAGACACTCGCTGTCGAGCGCCTGCGGATCAGCAGTCTTAATGAACTCGGCTACCAGCCTTGGAGTACAGCCAACACTAATTTGTCCATGCCCCTGGTTTTTGCCAACCAGGTGTGTGGCGTTGCCGAGGTCGACCGCGGCGAGATCTGCGTAGCGTGGTGGTGTGATCGGGTCGGCATCTCCGGACAGCAACAATACGGGTATGTCTGTTTCCAGCGGTACTTTGAAGGCATCATCGAGCGGGCCCTCTGGCCAGACTGAACAAATCGCTTCGAGCGCCTCGAGCTGAACTGTACCCATGTAGCTTGCAGCAAGCCCCTCATAGTCGATGGTTGTCGGGTCGTAGAACGGCACATCTTCCGTGCACATGACGGCGTTATGCATACCCAAAGATAATGACTCGCTCATGGCGACCATCGTCATCATGAACTGCGAGCCCAACGGCACATAGTTTCCCTCGCCAGCCTCGTGAATAAGCAGCGGCATCAGTGCGATCGAGTTTGGGTGATAGGCCAGCAGGCGAATGGCGCCAGCCAGCTCGCTTTCTCCAAAGTCGATATCCTCAAGCCGCCCGCTACTTGGGTTGGGTACCTGAATGGGTTTCGGTGCCTCTTTAATTTCGGCAACAATTCGGGCGAATACCTCATCGATTTTCGGAAAGCGTTCGTTGCAGGCTTCGTCCTCCATGCAGCGCGACAGAATTTTATCGACAGCCCTCTGGCTTTCTGTTGCGATCTCCGGGCCCAATGAAAGCTGCGGTGGTACCACCCCGTCGATGGTTACTGTGCGAGTTGAGCCGGGATAGCGACGCACAAAGTGTTGTGCAACGCGCGAACCGTATGAAATGCCGTATAGATTCAGGGTGGGATATGCCAGCGCTTCGCGAACGGCCTCTATGTCCGTGACGGCAACGCTGGTCGTAAAAAAGCGTGGGTCGTGCGGTAGCTCGTCAAGGCACTGGCGCGTGTATTTGATGGTTAACTCGTTGGAATATTCGCCTATAACAAGGTCTTCATCGAATTCGCACTTCATTGTTGCTGATTCGCCGGTGCCGCGCTGATCAATAAGCAAAATGTCGCGATTACGACGCACATCTTCAAAAGCCCATGAGTACGCGGTGTAGAAATCCACGCTACCCTGGCCGGGACCACCAGCAATCGGTACCAGGGGGTCGGTTTCGGGAGTCAGGTTTAGCGCGGGGACGACAACAACACGCAATTCGATATTGCCGGCCACGGAGCCGCTCGGATCCAGCGGCCGAAGCAGGGTTCCACAGCGCGCTTTCATGCTTTGCGCGCCATTCCCGGCGCTGATGCGGCAGTCGTCTAGTTGCAATGTTTGGGCGTTTACGGGGCCAGCAGCCAGCAGAGCGGCGGCGAGCAACACAAAAATCAGTTTGAGCATGAATGCCTCAGGACGCGAGATAGCGCGCTATCTTGGACAAGGGCCAAGAAAGAGTAAAGCTATCGGCGATTTTCTATTAGAATGCGCGACCCCATTGCTTAAATATTAACCACTATGTCGGAAGCGTTCGATGTCATCGTGATCGGCGGCGGCCATGCCGGTACGGAAGCCTCAATGGCGGCCGCGCGGGCGGGTGCGCGAACACTACTCGTGACTCAGAGCATCGCCACATTGGGCCAGATGAGCTGCAATCCGGCTATTGGTGGCATAGGCAAGGGTCATTTGACTAAGGAAATCGACGCGCTGGGCGGGGTGATGGCGCAGGCGATCGACCATGCGGGTATTCAGTTTCGGACGCTCAATGCGAGTAAGGGACCTGCCGTACGGGCAACCCGCGCTCAGGCAGACCGGCAGCTGTATCGACAGATCGTGCGAAAACTCATCGAAGCACAGGAAAACCTCGAGATCGTTGAGCAACTAGTGGATGACCTGATCATTGACGGTGAGCGTGTCGTGGGCGTCGTCAGCGGCGACAGCCAGAGATTTCATGCCAAGACTGTAGTTTTGACGGTCGGTACATTTCTCGCGGGACGCATACTTATTGGCCGCACCGAGAAAGCTGGCGGTCGGGTTGGCGATGCGGCGGCAAACAAGCTGGCCGCTCGACTTCGCGAAATGCCGTT
>CAJQPL010000017.1 GCA_905480215.1 uncultured Woeseiaceae bacterium
TTGGTCAATACCAGACGCCGATCCTGGAACAAGAGGCGGCGCGCCGGTTGTCGATTTGCGATCTATCGACTCTGCCGCGTGGTGGTCTTAGCGGTTCTGGTGCCGGCGCCTATCTGGCATCGGGTTACATTGATCTACCACTTGCGCATGATGAGTCGCGGCGTCAGATTAATGGCGATACTGTCGCGCGCCTGTCGGCAGCCGAGTACTTATACCTGGGCAGTTCGGCACTGCTGGGAGCTGCGAGTGAAATCCCAGCCTGGTCTGGCAACGCGGCGGCGAAAGCGTACGCCTTGCCGAGACGGGATAGCCATTGTTGGTTTGTGCTGACAGGAAGCGACGCCGCGGTCGCTCTTTCCAAAGTATGTGCCGTTGATTTTCGCAGCCACAAGTTCGCTGACGGGCGAGTTGCACAAACGTCGCTTGCTAAAATTTCCGCGATTATCATACGTAGTGACTTCGGCGAAACACCCGGCTTCTTCGTTCTGGCCAGCAGTGCTGCGACAGAATACCTGTGGGACTGCATGCTCGACGCGATGGATGAATTCGAGGGTCGTGCGGTTGGTGTCGATGCGATCAGGACTTTGTGCCAGTGAGCCAATAGACGTGAGTCTTCCAAAAAGCGCCAAATACGTTGTTGTCGGCGCTGGCATACACGGCGTGAGTACCGCCTATCATCTTGCGCTGCAATTGACGTCTAGCGGCAAAGGCTCGGGAGCCGATGTCGTCATAGTGGACAAAACCGGCCTCTGCGCGGGAGCAACCGGCATTGCGTGCGGTGTTATTCGTAACAACTACTTTCAACCAGCGATGCGAGAGCTGATGGCGCACAGCGTTGCTGTTTGGGAAAGCGACCCGGATACCTACAGTTACCACCCGGTTGGCTATATGCAGGTTAGTTGTGAAGCCATGCGCGAGGATGTGTCAACGATAGCGGCGCAGCAGCGCGACATTGGCTATGAATCAACGTTTATTGAAGGAGAAAAACAAACTGGCGCCTACATGCGCGGTTTATTCAACGACTGGCATGCACAAGGTGTTACTTCAGTGCTGCATGAAAAACCCGGTGGCTATGCGAATAATCGCAAAGCCATGGAAGGCATGCTCGCCAAGGCAAGTGCATTGGGAGTGCGCTTGTTCGCTGGAGTTGAGGTCACCGCATTTGACGAGGATGCCAACGGTTCCATCACACGCGTGGTGACAAGTGAAGGCAGTATTGCCTGCGAGCAGGTAATTATTTGCGCTGGACCCTGGATCCGTACTTTCTGGAATATGCTGGAGCTTCCCGAGTCGATTGAAGTTAGACATCCGATCGACAGCAGCAAATCGACTACTGTCCCCATGTGGACTTATTGGTCATTGCAGGAAGGTACTCTCGGTGTTGATCCCAAGACGCAGAAGACCAACGACGGCGGAGCGCCACCGGTCATTCACGTCGATTCCGATGCGCCGTTGTACTCCGATGTCGATGGTTCCCTGCTTCGCGAGGATTTGTGGGGGATTTATTACAAGCCCGATTTCAATTTCGGCGGTGTGCAGGGTGGTGCGGCACCGTTTGTTGTCGACAAGGCAGCCGCGGCTGTTGCGGTTGATCCCTATGGTCCCGATTCCAGCGAATTTGTCGTTGGTGAGGATTTCGCGCACATGTGGGTATCCGCGCTGGCGCATTGCCAAAAGCGATTCTCGGGGACCATGCCTCTTTACAAGCGAGAGCCGTCCGGTGGCATTGGCGCTTTTACACCCGATAGCTTCCCCGTTTTTGATCGATTTCGCGACAATTGCTATGTCATTGCTGACTCGAATCACGGCTACAAAATGCTTGGTGTCGGTAAACTCGTGGCCAACGAGATATGTGGCAATTCAGCTTCTTCATTGCTGCAAGCATTTCGATTTAGTCGTTATGAAGAGGGCGACTTGCACCCGGTATCCAAGAGTCCGTTTCCATGGAGTTAACACGACATGGTCGACCTGAGATAAACTGCGTACCTACGTAGATGGTGCAATTATGGCCCAAGAACGAGATATTCCATTTGGCGCGTTGAAGATTTTTTCTGTTGTTGCAGAATCTGAGACGCTGACAAACGCTGCTAAAAAGCTTGGCATTACGCAATCAGCCGTTTCTCAGGCTATCGCCCAACTTGAAGAGTTGACGAATACTGAACTGGTTCTGCGGCGATTGCGGCCAATTCAAATGACGCCCTCCGGTCAGGTGATGAAGATGCATGCCGACGAGATGCTCGATTGTTCTCGGAGAATGCTACAGCGTATCGCGGCAACGTCATCCGGCGATTTGTCGAAACTGACTATTGGCGCAATCGATTCGTTCGCTGGGGTCGCCGGGCCGATCTTGATTGAGCGTCTGTCCGAGGTTGCACCACATCTTGCGTTGCAAACGGGATTGACGATGCCGCTAACGGAAGCATTGCTGGAGCGTAATCTCGATATCCTGATTTCCAGTGATCCACTGCAATCGCACCCGGAATACGAGTGTCATCCAATACTGCGCGATCCCTTTGTCATGGTCGTGGCCGAGTCTTTCTGTGATCTGGATAAACCTGACGCTGATACGCTGGCGAATAAAGTACCGTTCATTCGCTACAGCAGCCAGACGCGACTTGGCATGCTCACAGATCTTGTGTTGCGCCGCATGGGTCTGGAGTTGGAAGCGCGTCTTGAATTTGATAGCACAGAAGCTTTACTGCAAAACGTTCAGGCTGGGCGGGGCTGGGCCATCATGACCAGTCTTTGTGTGCTGCAAAATCCGTCCTTGCATGAAGGGATTAGAATCTTGCCGCTAACCAACTGTGCCAATGCGAGATACATCAATTTGCTCGCCAGGAAAGACGAACTGGGCAAGACACCTGAACGAGTGGCGATAATTTGTCGAGAAGTCTATGCAGAAATTATGTTGCCCGGCATTCTTGAAGTGATGCCCTGGTTACAGGGTGAAGCCCGTGCAGTCACCGAAGCACCGCTTATTTAAATTGTGCTGACTTAAGCGCCGACTTGTATTGTCGTGCCACCCAGGAATGAAAGTTGTGGGTCGGAATATCCTGAAGCGGTGTTAGCACGCCGCCATTGTAAGCAGGTGAACTCCGTCCTTTTTGCATTCCCTCTACAGCAAAAATGTCTTCGCGAAAAACTTTGTCCCAGCTTTGAAGCACGGCGTCACGGCTGGCCGCATAGTCGGCTTGTGTCAGCGCCGCTCCGGTATAAAGAATTTGCAGTCTTTCCTGCGACGTTCCGACGTTGCCGGGGATAACGATTACAGCGAAGGCGTGATCGGCCTGAAGTCCCAGTAAAGTATTGGGATAGAGCGCCAGATACTCCGCATGATGAATACGATCAGCCGGCCAGCCGGAAATCGTAGGTAACTTGGTGGCATCGGTCTGCACAAGATCGTATTGATGCGTACCTTGACCGGCCATGCTTGCCTCATCGTTAATATTGAAGTGCTGATCCAGCGGTGAGTATTCATTTAGCGTCGGATGTACCCAAGGCAGGTGATAGGCCTCGCAGTAATTTTCGATGGCGAGTTTCCAGTTGCAGTTTACGCTCAGGTCCAGTTTGCCAGGGCTCTCACCGGGACTGAATTTATGCTCGCCCCCTGTGCCCCAGAATGGCGCCCAGCGACTCTCGAGTGGTGCAATATAATTATCGAAAGACTGACCTGTGCCAGACAGATTGACGAAGACAATATCCATCCATACCGCAAAGCGGACGACCTTTAATCCGTGCGCTTCGTTAGCAAATCCGTCGCAACTGTTTTTCCCGGCGCCACCGATCAATGGCGTGCTTATCAGTTGACCATTCAGGTCATAGGACCATGAATGGTAAGGGCAGCGTATTACGGTTCGTAGCCTGGTTTGTTCACTAACAAGCAGCATGCCGCGATGACTGCAAACATTATGATAGACGCGTAGCTCATTTTCTTTGTTGCGCAGTACCAGTAACGGCATACCCATGAATTCAACGGGGATTGCATGACCGGGTTCGGGAACATCACTCGCAAAGGCGACAGCAACCCATGAGTTCGCGAGTACTTGATCGCGCTCGAATGCAAACAATGTTGGGTCAGTGTAGAACTCGTTTGGCAAGCCTCTTGCGTCACCCGCCGGATCGATGACGGTATCCAGTTTCGTGTTTATGTCGTCAATTTGTTGGCGTGATAATTTCAAGATTCATTGTTTCCTTCGGCACTTTCCTCAGCAATATACTGAATTTCCTCTTCGTACACTTGCGATGCGGTTGCCGCGGTCGTCAGCGCATCGCGGAATTCAATGTGTTGCTCAGGCGGTGCGCTGACACGTTTGCTAATGCGCAGCACCAGATACATGGACAACAACAGGTGTACGGCTCCCGTGAATACGTACATTCCCGATGAATCGCTAAGAGCCATCATGGCTGACGCAATGAACGGGCCGACGACCGCACCACTGCCAAACATTAATAACAGACCGCTTGAGACCATGACGTACTCGTCAGCCTCGGCATAGTCGTTGGCATGCCCGACAGAAATTGCATACAGCGGAAATGCCGCCGCGCCCCAGGCCGCACCAAGGAGGTTGACGCCCAGGAAACTCAGGTCGCTGAACACCAGGACTGCGGTCACCGCAATTCCGCTGCACATGATCGCCGCGACTAACAAGATCTTTCGTCGGCCCAATTTGTCAGACAAGTAGCCCATGGGCCACTGCGACAGCGCGCCACCAATAACGGTCGATGTCATAAACCAGGCCGCCCATGATGTATCGTCTGATATGCCCGCAGTGAAGACCGGCGCGAGCGACCAGAATGCACCGTTCGCCAGCCCGGAGGTCAGGCAGCCCAGCGTTGCGGACGGTGAGATTTGAAACAGCCGCCGCAAATTCACATCGACTGATTGCGGTTGCTCCGGTGATGGCGAGGTCGACAAGGCTACCGGAATAGCGCCAAGTGAGACCAGGATCGAGGCGATGATGAAGAGCTCGAAACCGGACGGACTGTACAATAGCGTCATCATCTGACCGGCTGCGGTCACAGTCAGCGTTATCATGACGTAAGTGGAAAAAATGATGCCGCGATTCTCATTCGTTGCTCGCTCGTTTAGCCAGCTTTCGATGACGATGTACAAGACGGCAAAACAAAACCCGGTCATGACGCGCAGCAAGCCCCAGGCAACAGGACTAAGAACGAGACCGTGAATCAATGGGGTCGCCGATGCGAGTGCGGTCATCGCAAGGAATACACGTACGTGGCCAACCCGAGTGACCAGTTCGCCACCCTTCATGCAGCCGAGTGTAAAGCCGAGAAAATAGGCGGCACCGATAACGCCGATTGCGATAGTTGGGAAGCTTTCGAGAGACGCGCGCACGGGTAGCAAGGTGCCTTGCAGGCCCTGCCCAGTGAGCAGGATTGCGGCACCGACGAGTAACGCGGCAACGGGTGCGAAGATGTCCTTCATAATTCGCGATTCTAGGCGCTTGTTACGGTGCTTGATAGCGTCTTGAGCGACTTACAATGTGACGGAACGGACTTGCTTGCAGTGGTAATCGCCATGACCTATTGGCATCCGCTACTGTCACTGAGAATACACAACGCGCGCGCAACCTCGACATACCCTTTGCGGGGCGATCAGACCCATCGCAAGTGAGTACTGGTAGTTCATCTGAGTGATACGTTCGGGTGATCGGTTGTGATGACGCCGATCACTGACTGTGCTTATACTATCGCTACTCGATCTGGAGGTTAGAAATGAACGCCGATGCGAAAGTAAGTGAACAGAACCGCTCAACGACACATGAGTTGATGCCGGTACAAAACTGCACCGATCGCGGCCGACAAAGTTTCATCATGCAGGCGAAACTTCGGCTGGGCCGGTTAGCCACTCAGGGCTTGCAAGAACTCGCGCGCGAGCGCAGCGGCGTTGACGCGCCAAGCCGAGAAGATTGTGATCAGGTGTTGACGCACAGTACGTCGTTTGCTGCCTGGTCAGCGCTCAGCATCGGCGCACAAAAACAAATGTGGCGCGCTGTTCAGGATATGACGGATAGGCAAAGTGAAGAACTGGATGCGCGGCGCAAGGCCATAAAAACTCGCGCGGCCAAAGGCTCGTTAACGCTAAACCCTGCATTCGAGATACCGAAGTATCTGCAGGAATACGCATTTCATGGTCAGCCCGGAGGCTATGTTGATAGTGGTCACGATGATGATTTAAATGCCGGAATTCTCCAGGAAGCTGGAGGGACCTTGTATACCCGCGGTCTTGGCAGCGGCAGGTCCGATAGCAAGGCACAAGCGGTGCTGCGCTATGTTGCCGAGAAGTTTCCTGACTTTGCGCCGCGTCGCATTCTCGATCTTGGTTGCGGATACGCTGGACAGACTTGTGCCTATGCCGCCGCGTATCCCGATGCAGAGACTCACGGCATTGATGCTGGCGAAGGTTTGTTGCGTTATGCACATCTGCGCGCAGAATCGCTCGGAATTCCATTGCAGTTGAAACAGCAAGATGTCGCCAATTGCGAATACCCGGATGGCGCTTTCGATTTAATAGTCAGCAATATTCTGTTACACGAGGTACCGACGGAGGTGATGCAAAAGGTCATGGCAGAATGTCACCGTCTGTTGGCTCCGGGTGGGGTCGTGATTCATCAGGATGTGCCGTTGCGAAAACCAGATCTAAGCGGCTTCCGTAAATTTCTAACGATGTGGCAAACACGGCATAACGACGAACCATATTGGGAAACGTTTGGCGACAGTAGTGTCGCAGATGCGCTCGTCGATGCTGGGTTCGATGAAGAAAACGTTTTTGAAGACTACCTGGCGCAAGTCGCTGGACCAATGCATTGGTATTTGGTGGGAGCACGACGAGCGTGATAGTTAAAGGACCCGACGGCGCAAACAAGCCGCAGTATTTTGACGATCCGGCAATAGACTCCCTCTACCAGATGGTGCTAATTCTCGGCGAAGAACTGGCCGCGGCCAGAGAACAAATCCACACGCTGACACAACTACTGGACGACAAGGATTTGCTGAGCAGGATGGATGCTTACGAGCCGGACGCTGCATTTGTTGATGAGCGGCGTGCTTTCGTCGATCGGCTATTACAACCTCTAACGACGCTGGTAGAAACCGAGAAATCGGGGTGAGCGAATCGAAGGGCTTCGTGCCGATGTACTTCGGCTGGAGTCTTGGCACGTTGGCGATGTCAACGCTGCTAAACACACAGACAGCGCTACTGATGGCATACCTGATCGGTGTTGTCGGTATCGCACCGGCGGTTGTCGGCTCAATACTGTTCTTTTCCAAGCTCTACGATGGTTTGACCGACCCGCTCATGGGCATCATAAGCGACAGAACGAAAAGTCCCTGGGGACGCAGACGACCGTACTTGTTGGTTGGCGGCATTCTTTGCGCGATTAGCGTCGTTGCCATGTTTTCAATACCGGTGCTGCAGGGATTCGCATTGTATGCATGGATTATGGGTGTTCTGATCCTTGCGGCGACTGCTTACACAATTTTTAATGTCCCCTATCTGTCGATGCCGGCGGAAATGGTTGCCGAGCCATACGAACGCTCGAAACTGATGTCATACCGGGTTGCGTGGATCGCGCTTGGGACGTTTGTCGGTGTCGCGCTCGCACCGCGGATTATTGCCTACAGTCGAGATGTATTGGGCACCAGCGAGGCGGTTGCCTTTCAGCGAATGTCGATTGCAGCGGCTTGTATCATCCTGATTGCTTCGGTCGCATGTTTTCTGGCAACCAGGAACGCCCCGGCCACACAGCAATCGAAAAAGCGAGTGCCGTTACTTGAGCAAGCAAAGTTGGCGCTGCAAAACAAGCCATTCATGTTGTTGATGGGTATCAAATACCTCGGCCTCTACTCATTATCAGCAACCATCGCCGCAAACATATTTTTCGTACGCCAGGTCATGCAGCGTTCAGAAGGTGTAATGCTCTGGTATGGCTTGGCGTATATGGCAGGCAGCTTGTGTGCGCTGGCGCCGTGGGTACTGCTGTCGAAACGCCTTGGCAAACCGAAAACGCTGGCGTTGTCGGCTGTCCTTGGCGCTATCGTAAGTTTGAGTTGGCTGCTCTCTGGTCCGGAAGAAACGATCGCGGTGTATATGTTCCGCGCGTTTTTGTTGGCCGCCTGCAACGGCGGCATGCTACTGATGGGACAAAGTCTGCTGCCGGACGTTATGGATTACGACTATCAGAAGACTGGTCTGCGACGGGAAGGACTGTATGCAGGCTTGTACAGCTTTATTGAAAAACTGGCGTTTGCCACAGCGCCCCTGACGCTCGGTGTTTTGATGAGTCAGATGGGATTCATTAAAGGATTGCCGCGCTCGGAGACGCAGCCTGATAGTGCATTGCTGGCGATAATGATTGCAATTGCAATTATTCCCGCAACGACAAATATCCTGAAAGCCATCCTCGCGCTGAACCTGAAATTAGACAATAACCCTCGCGCATAAACGAATAGCGGGCGACCTGCTAGAAAAAAACGCCACATTGAGCCGAAGGCCTTGTTTCTGCGCAAGCTTTGTGGAATCCTAATATTCTACAAAGTACCTAATGTTATAACATTAAAGGGTAGTAATAATGACGCGAATCATCAGTTTGGCCTGTCTCTCATTGACCTTATTAGCCCCCGCGACCTTTGCTCAAGAGTTAGAGGAAATCGTCGTAACTGCCCGAAAGGTCGAGGAAAGTCTTCAGAAGGTGCCGATAACGGTTACCGCCTTTACGTCAGAACAGCTTACCGAACGGGGCTTGGACGACATTTTTGATGTCAGCACCTTTACGACCAGCTTTAGCTTCGAAAAGCTGAATCGATACGGCGTTCAGGGTGGCGGCAGTCGACCTGTTATTCGGGGTATGTCACAAATTCTTGGCGAGGCAAACGCGTCAATTTTCGTTGACGGATTACAGTACAACGATTCGATATTATCTTTCCCTTTCGACATCGTTGATCGTGTCGAAGTGATCAAGGGCCCGCAGGCGGCTTTATTTGGACGTGCTACTTTCGCTGGCGCAATCAATCTGATCACGAAACGCGGCAGCAACGAGTTCGAAAATAAGTTTTCGATGCGCGCTGCTGACTATAGCGAGATTGAGGGTAACTTTTTCTCGCGTGGCCCGATTATTGAAGACAAGTTGTTTTATACCGCTAATGCGCGTTACTACGATTTCGGCGGTTTTTATCGCAACAGTCTTGATGGGCAACGAATTGGCGATGAGAATTCGGTCAATTTTGACGGCTCGCTGGAATACCGACCAAACGATGCCTGGAATATTCGCTTCGGCTTAGGCTTCGGTCAAGACGAGGACGGTGCGGCAGCGGTGACATTACAAGATCGTTTTTCGAACAACTGTTTTCTTGAAGTCGCCAGGCAATATTACTGTGGTGAAGTTATCGAAACGCCGGAATCGGTTCAGAACCTCGAGCTTTTCGGTGACAGCATTGGTATGGACAAAGATTCAACGCGTGCATCGCTGCAGATTGAATACAATGCGGACAATTTTACCGTCATTTCAAATACCGGCCATTTCCAGGCAGACCAAACATACGGATACGATGTTGACCTCACGGCGAACTCAACATTCGCGGGCGGCACCTTCAATCGCATCGCTGTTAGCGATCGCACTGAAACGTCAACCGAGTTACTCGTTCGTTCGAATACCGATAGTCCATTACAATGGATGGTTGGAACTTATCTGTATAAAAGTCGTCGCGACTTTCGCGAAGACCGTCTGAATGGTTCGACCGTTGACCAGGGTGAGGCACGCATTGACAACACCGCCTTCTTTGGTTCGCTTAACTATGACTTTACGGAAAGTTTGAGTGGTAGCGTCGAATTGCGTTATGCGGAAGACGAAGTCAGTAACTTCAACCCGGGCTCCAGACCCGACACGCCGTTGATCGGTAAGACATTTGACAGCGTTTCTCCTCGCGTTACCTTAAATTGGCAGGTGAACGAGGGATCAATGATCTATGGCTCGTACGCAGTAGGTAACAAACCCGGATTCATCAACGCCAATCCACTGTTGGATCCATCATTCCTGTTTGCTGAGGAAGAAGAATCCGACAATATCGAATTCGGTTCGAAAAATGTCTTTGGCGACGGCCGCTTCGTGCTGAACGCGTCGATTTATACGATTGACTGGGATAAGCAGCAATTGACCAAAGGCACGACGCTGAGTGACGGGCGTCCGGTAACGGTCGTAGTTAACGCCGGTAAGACGGAAGTTAATGGCGTGGAAGTTGATTTCACCGCAGCGGTCACTGATCAACTGACGGTTGGTATTGGTGCATCTGTTAACGATGCGGAGTTCATCGAGTTTGATGATGCGGAACAGGAACTTTTCACGGGTGATCCATCCGTAGCCGGCAATCAAACGCCTAATTCAGCACGCGTGCAGGGTAATGCCTACGCTCGCTATGAGTTTCCTTTTGGCTCCGACAAGATGGGTTTCGTTCGTGCCGATTACGCCTATAGTTCGAAGAAGTATGCGCAGATATTTAACTACGCAGATTCGGGTGATCAGAATCTCATCAACTTGCATGCAGGCTTAAGCGCCGGAAACTGGGACATAGCCCTATTCGTCAATAATGTCACCGATGACAGAACGCCGTCGACCGTGATTCGCTTTGTTGATTTTGCGAACTTCCTGCCTGTCGGTGACAGCGAGAGAACTTCTGGTTTCGTACGCGCATTCCAGTACCCGCTGGCTGACAAACGGCAGGTAGGCATGACTGCGACACTTAGCTTTTAGTATTGCCAGGCAGATGGTGATATTGCGAACACTCGCCTGATGGACAGGCGAGAGTTTCTGCACAGGTCGGCAACGGCGTCGGCATTGCTGATGTCGCGGCTGTCGCTGGCAGCTGATAATAACTGGGACTTAATTGTCGTCGGAGCCGGCACCGCCGGGCTCCCGGCTGCACTTAGTGCAGCCCAGCGTGGCGCACGCGTGCTGTTGATCGATCCGGACAACAAGATTGGCGGCACCTTGCACATGGCGTTCGGGCAAGTGAGTGCTGCGGGCACCAAACAGCAGGCCGACCTTGGCATCAAAGACTCCCCGGATGCTCACTACGAAGATGTGATGCACATCACGCGCAATCTCGCGGACCCCGATATCGTCCGACAGACCGTGGACAACGCAGCGGACACCATCAATTGGATGCTGGATCGCGGACTTGAACCCTTGCCCGGACATCCGCTAACCGGGGATACTCCTGGCCGGCCGGCATATAGCGTACGCCGTTATTTGTGGGCCGAAGATGCCGGGCGCGCAATTCTGCGTATCTTATTACGCGAAATTTCCCCATACCTGCAGGACGGCAGAATTGTCGCTCAAACCGGTACGCGAGTAACCGGACTACTGACTGCCGAAAACGGTGATGTTGAAGGTGTACGCGCGAGTAGCGGCGGCGTTGAAATGTCCGTGCGCGGTCGCACCGTGCTGCTCACCAGTGGCGGTTATGCTATGAACCCTGATTTGTTTGAACGTCTCGTCGGTCATCCGGCCTATGCTGGCAACTCTCAAGCGTTTGTGCGTGGCGAT
>CAJQPL010000018.1 GCA_905480215.1 uncultured Woeseiaceae bacterium
GCGAGAACACAAGAGGTGCAGCAAAAAACTCACTCATTCGGCGCAAATTACAAAATGATCGGCGCGGCGGCTGTGCTGGGCTTATTCCTCGTCTTACAGATGATGCACCAATCGCGTGAAGCTTTGGCGACCATACCCGCGTTCAACAGTAGCGTAGGAAAAGTATACCGAGCGCTGGGACAACCTATTCAACCCGCTTGGGACATTAGTGGCTGGCGCTTCGAAGCAACGACCAATAATACCGAGGGCGAAGATGCAGACGAACTCAGAGTATATTCGCGCATCGGCAACGAGTCGGACCGTCCATTACCCTATCCTTTAATCGGTATCTCGCTGACCGATCGATTCGAAGAAACAATTGGCAGTCGAATTCTTGATCCGGCCGAATACCTGCCGACCGGTCTGGACCCGAGAGAGTTGGTTGATCCGGGTAACACCTTCGAGGCCCTGATAACGATCAAGTCAGCGACAGAAGCTGCGACCGGCTTCCGCTTGAAAGTTTGCTACCGGCTGTCAGATCGGCAGCTACGCTGCGCTATTGATGACTTCAAATAGCGGCACAAGCTGTTAGCAAGGCACTTGTTTACAAAGAACTTGCGGCCGCCCTGCGCTAGACTTTCAGCATGTACTTAGCGCCGCTGAAAATAGGCCCCTACACGCTAGCAACCCCGCTTGTCCTCGCACCCATGGCGGGCGTAACAGATGCACCATTTCGGCGCATCTGCAGACGTTTCGGTGCCGGCATGACAACCTCAGAAATGACCACCGCGGATGTCAGTCTGTGGAATACACCTAAATCAAGACACCGCCTTGATCTGGACCTCGACGCAGAGCCTGTGGCCGTACAAATCGCCGGGTCAGAGCCCGAGCAATTGGCACATGCCGCTGTCGCCTGCGTCGCTCGGGGCGCGCAGATTATCGACATAAATATGGGCTGCCCGGCGAAAAAAGTATGTAAAAAACTCGCAGGGTCCGCGTTGTTGCAGGACGAGGCACTGGTTGCAGCCATACTTGCAGCAGTGGTGGCTGCAGTGACAGTGCCTGTGACGCTGAAAATTCGGACTGGTTGGGATACGGCGCATCGCAACGCCGAGCATATCGCCCGCATTGCCGAAGATGCGGGCATCCAGTCGCTGGCCGTTCACGGACGAACTCGCGCATGCCGCTACAAAGGTGAGGCAGAGTACGAAACGATTTCACGCGTGAAGCAGGCAGTCGAAATTCCCGTGATCGCCAATGGCGACATCACCACGGTCGAGAAGTCGCTTGAAGTATTACGTCTAACGAATTGCGATGGCTTGATGATCGGCCGAGGGGCACAGGGGCGTCCATGGATCTTTCGCGAGCTTGGACGAGTTCTAAATCCCGAGCAGGAAAACCTGCCGCTGGATAAATACGAATTGCGTGATATTATGCTCGACCACTTGAGCGAATTACATCGGTTCTATGGGGATTTAACCGGGGTTCGAGTGGCTCGAAAACATCTAACCTGGTATTGCAACAGTCTTGCAAACGCCGACGATTTTCGTCACCGGGTAGTGCGAGTTGAAAGTGCTTCAGAGCAAATCAGTTTGACAAAGAACTATTTTGATCGAGAGGGCGGCGATCGAAAGCACGAAGAAGATTCTTTGGCGGCGTAATGTTCATGAAGTTTTGGGAGTAGAGCTCGCTTGACGAGCACGAGAATCAGGACTTAGCAAACGTGGTAAACAACAATAATAAGAACGACGCGCTAGTGTCGAAAAAGGGCAGGAAACCGCTTTGCCAGCATACAGAAGATGCACTTGATCAATATTTCACGACACTCAATGGCGACCGCCCTGGAGAGTTGTACGATCTCGTAATCGGCGAAGTTGAACGCCCCCTTTTCAAAGCTGTTATGGACTACACGTGTGGCAATCAGAGCGAGGCTGCCGGTATTCTTGGCATAAACCGGGGTACATTGCGCAAGAAGCTAAGGACTTATTCTCTCATTCGTTGATGCAAGTGCAGACTTGCCAGCACTTTTCTTCCAGGTGACTTAATGTTCAATGTAAGACGCGCTCTGGTCAGTGTTTCTGACAAGCGCGGTTTGATCCCATTTGTTTCAGGGCTTGCCGAGCTTGGCGTCGAAGTACTTTCAACAGGTGGTACCTGCCGGCAACTTCGAGATGCCGGCCTCGAAGTCATCGAGGTCTCTGAGAAAACCGGATTTCCTGAGATCATGGATGGCCGCGTTAAAACTTTGCACCCAATTATTCATGGCGGTCTTCTGGGGCGACGCGGCACAGACGAAGCCGTCATGGAAGAACATGGCATCGAAGCTATCGATTTGCTGG
This sequence comes from uncultured Woeseiaceae bacterium, assembly GCA_905480215.1. GTDB lineage: Bacteria > Pseudomonadota > Gammaproteobacteria > Steroidobacterales > Woeseiaceae > UBA1847. The sequence goes on from CAJQPL010000018.1 coordinate 2,319, forward strand.
TCGTCAATCTGTATCCATTCGAGCAAACGATAGCGCGCGACGATGCGACCATCGAAGACGCGATTGAAAACATCGACATAGGTGGCCCCGCAATGATTCGTGCAGCGTCAAAAAATCATGACGGTGTTGCGGTCATAGTCGAACCCGACGACTACAATGCTGTCCTTGAGGATCTCCGCAGTAACGCGCTATCAATCGAATCCAGGCGCAGACTCGCGGCAAAAGCCTATGCACACACCGCGAGTTACGATACGGCTATTACAAAATACTTATCACAATCACTGCGCGACGATGCGCTTGGACAGCGCTTCTTATATTCGGGGTGTTTGTCGGAAAAACTTCGCTACGGTGAGAATCCGCATCAGCAAGCAGCGTTCTATGTCGATCAGCAAGCGCCCGCAGGGTCACTGGCTGCGGCTAAACAGCTACAAGGCAAGGCGCTGTCGTACAACAATATCGCAGACAGCGATGCGGCTCTTGAATGCGTCAAGCAGTTCGCGGAACCTGCCTGTGTCATAGTGAAGCACGCGAATCCCTGCGGCGTTGCCGTTGCCAGCAATATCCTCGAAGCTTACGACAAGGCGTTCAAAACAGACCCAACGTCGGCTTTCGGCGGCATTATCGCCTTCAACCGACCGCTCGATACCAAAACCGCGGAACTCATCGTGGTACGGCAGTTTGTTGAAGTCATCGTCGCACCCGAAATTAACGCCGAGGCCGCAACAATCGTAGCTGCGAAGAAGAACGTCCGAGTTCTCGAGACTGGCACCTGGCCCACGGCCAACGCGCCCGGCTATGACTTCAAAAAAGTTTCCGGCGGCCTGCTGGTACAAAGCACCGATCTTGGCGTCATTACAGAGAGCGACCTTAAGGTCGTGTCGGATCTCGCACCCACAGCCGCGCAGATTGAGGACATGCTGTTCGCGTGGACTGTGGTCAAGTATGTGAAGTCCAATGCCATCATCTTTTGCAAAGACAGAATGACTATCGGTGTCGGCGCTGGGCAGATGAGTCGCGTTTACAGCACCCGTATCGCAGCCATCAAGGCAGCCGACGAAAATCTCAGTATCGCGGGTTCTGTCATAGCATCAGATGCGTTCTTCCCGTTCAGAGATGGCATAGATGCCGCGGCAGAAACCGGAATATCCGCAATCATTCAGCCCGGCGGCTCCATGCGTGATGATGAAGTTATCGCTGCGGCAAACGAACACGGCTTAGCCATGTTATTTACAGGCATGCGTCACTTTCGTCATTGAGGTAGTTTGAGCGCTATGAAAGTCCTTATTATCGGCAATGGTGGTCGCGAACACGCGCTGGCGTGGAAATGTGCGCAGTCTGAGGACGTCGTTGAAGTCCTGGTTGCGCCGGGCAATGCGGGTACTGCGGGGGAGCACAAAGTGCGCAATGTTGCGCTGGCTGCTGATGATATCGAAGCATTGGCGGCGTTCGCGCAGGGAGAGTCCGTAGCGCTAACCATAATTGGACCAGAAGCACCTTTAGTTGCTGGCATTGTGGATCGCTTCGACGAGCTTGGGCTGCCTTGCTTCGGACCGAGTGCTGCCGCTGCCCAGCTGGAAGGTTCGAAAGCGTTCACCAAGGACTTTCTGGCGCGTCATGATATTCCGACGGCGGCCTATCAGAACTTCACCGATCTCGACGCCGCATTGAGCTACATTCGCGAACAGGGTGCACCGATAGTAATTAAAGCCGACGGGCTCGCTGCGGGTAAGGGCGTGATCGTTGCGACAAGCCTGGCAGAAGCCGAAGCCGCGGCTACCGATATGCTCGCCGGCGGTAGTTTTGGAGACGCTGGGGCGCGCATCGTTGTCGAGGAATTTCTCGATGGCGAAGAAGCCAGTTTTATTATTGTGACCGATGGCACAACGATCCTGCCACTAGCGACATCACAAGACCACAAGGCGCGCGATGAAGGCGACTCCGGCCCCAATACAGGCGGTATGGGAGCGTACTCTCCTGCGCCTGTAGTAACGCCAGCAATTGAGCAACGCATCATGGGTGAGGTCATTCGCCCTACGCTCAGCGGCATGCAGGCAGACGGTCATCCTTACTTAGGGTTTCTCTATGCCGGGCTAATGATCATGGCGGATGGGACACCGAAGGTTATCGAGTTTAATTGCCGACTTGGCGATCCCGAGACACAACCGATTCTGGCGAGACTGCGTTCCAGCCTGACTGATATTTGTGCGGCAACGCTCGATGGCTCACTTTCCGAGCAGACAGCACAATGGGATTCACGCGCCGCGCTAGGCGTCGTGCTTGCTGCAGGCGGTTATCCACACGACTACGACAAAGGTCACCCCATTAGTGGTCTCGAGGATGCCGATGGCGACGCACAGAAAGTTTTTCATGCCGGCACAACTATCAACGGCGGAGATATTGTTACTAGTGGCGGGCGTGTGCTTTGCGTCGTCGGACTGGGTGACTCTGTCGCCATAGCTGCGAGCAACGCGTATCGATCGGTCGACAAGATTCACTGGCAAGATGTTTATTGCCGTCGCGACATTGGCCACCGCGCTATCGCCCGCGAGCGAGGTTAATTGCCATGCTAACGACCGCTGCAGCGCTTGAGGCGGTTCTTGCTGCCGTTTCAAGCAGCCCGACAGAAACTATTGACGTGGCGACGGCTACCGGACGCGTATTGCGACAAGTCATCCGCGCAGAGCGAGACCAACCGCCGTTCGATCGAGTAACGATGGACGGCATTGCGTTTTCATTTTCCGATTATGACCTTTCCGAAGACAATAAGAATCGATACACCCTCCCAATTCAGGCGATGCAAGCCGCGGGCGACAAGGTTGTAACGCTTGAAAGCGGACATTGCATCGAGATAATGACCGGCGCTGCACTGCCGGAAAACGCCGACTGCATCGTGCCGGTGGAACGCATTACCGTCGTAGACGGCAATGCCAAGATCGACTCAGAGTACGAAGTAAAGAAAGGTCGATTTGTCCATCCGCGCGGTAGCGATTACGCAAAGGGTGCGCACTTGCTGACTGCCGGCAAAGTTATTTCGCCGCTCGACATCGCTGTAATTGCATCCTGCGGTATAACCGAGCTTGAAGTTGCCACCGACCCGCTTGTTCGAGTGATTTCGACTGGCAACGAATTGGTCGCTGCCGGACAGCCTATCGAAGCGCATCAGATTCGACTCTCGAATGGACCAGCACTCGTATCCTTGCTCGGGAGTCACGGATATAGGCGTGTCGAACACGATCACATTGTTGATGATGTCGATACCTTACGCGAAAGACTGCGGCAGCATCTTCAGGAGGCCAGCGTTTTGGTCTTAAGTGGTGGTGTGTCGATGGGCAAGGCCGACTACGTACCCGAGGTTCTCGCAGAGCTGGACGTTGAGGTCATTTTTCATAAAATCAGCCAGCGCCCTGGCAAGCCTATGTGGTTCGGAAAAGGGCCGCGAGGCCAACTGGTATTCGCCCTACCGGGCAATCCCGTATCTGCGCTTGTCTGCTGCCGTCAGTACGTTATTTCGGCCCTGAAAGAGGCGTCCGCTGCGAGCAAAAATCCACCGCAATTTGCCGCGCTCGCATCGGACGTGTCATTCAAACCATCGTTGACCTGCTTTCAACCGGTGAAGCTATTCTCTAACGCTGCCGGCCAGACTATCGCTATGCCTGTGAAGACCAACACTTCCGGAGACTTCGCCTCATTATCGGCGACTGACGGCTATGTGGAATTAGCTAAAGACCAAACTGAGTTTCCAGCAGGCTCGGCAACAGTGCTGCGCCGATGGATTGTCGACTGATATCGAAACAGGGTAATCTGAGCGCATGATATCTGCTGCCGAAGCACTTGATCGCCTTCGCGAAGGGAACCGCCGATTCGTCAATGGCGAAACCTTGGTCGATGCGAGTATCAGCCACCTGCAACGCCCTGATATGACCGCTGCGCAAAACCCGTTCGCGATCATATTGGCGTGTTCCGATTCGCGCGTGCCAACCGAACTCATTTTCGATCAAGGCATCGGTGACCTATTCGTTATTCGGGTTGCTGGTAACGTGGTTGCGCCATCACAAATCGGCAGTATTGAATTCGCCGCTACCCAATTCGGAACAAAACTGGTGGTAGTTCTTGGCCACAGCAAATGCGGCGCAGTCATCGCGACATTGAATGAATTGGCCAAGCAAGAAAGCCATCGTTCGCCCAATCTGCGTGCGATTGTTGATCGCATTCGCCCGGCAGTCGAACCCACTTTGGCCGAACACAATGATGATGAGTTCGAACTTGTTATCGACAAAGCGGTACGCGCCAATGTTGTCAGGTCGGTAGCTCGACTAGAGCACGGTTCTCAGATTGTCGAAAATCTCATCGAGCAGGGCGAATTGCAGGTTATTGGCGCAGAATACTCCATTGAATCCGGCGAAATTGACTTCTTCGAAGCTCAGCAATGAGTATTCCAAGGGGTCACTAGCACGGCAGACAAGCCGATCTGGATGCAGATCGGCGATGGCTTATCTATCCCGCAAGGAAAACCTCAGCTGCCTTCACAGCAACTGACGAGAACCTGTCGGAATAGTTTCCTAGCGCTTCATTGCCTCGAAGAACTGGGAGTTAGTCTTAGTGTCCTGTAACTTGCTTAGCAGGAAGTCAATTGCCGCAAGCTCATCCATCGGATGCAACACCTTGCGCAGTACCCACATCTTTTGCAGCTCGTCCGGATCGGTCAGATACTCTTCTTTTCGCGTGCCGGAACGATTGATATTGATGGCCGGGTAAATTCGTTTCTCAGCGATACGGCGATCCAGGTGGACTTCCATGTTGCCGGTACCCTTAAACTCTTCGTAAATCACTTCGTCCATCTTCGACCCGGTATCAACCAATGCGGTTGCGAGGATCGTCAGGCTACCGCCCTCTTCGATATTTCGCGCAGCACCAAAGAATCGCTTCGGTCTATGCAGGGCGTTCGCATCGACACCACCGGTCAGGACCTTGCCCGATGACGGTACGACGGTGTTATACGCCCGCGCCAAACGAGTAATAGAATCCAGAAGGATGACGACATCGCGCTTGTGCTCGACCAGGCGTTTGGCCTTCTCTATCACCATGTCGGCGACTTGAACGTGACGACTCGCCGGCTCGTCAAAAGTCGATGAAACAACTTCGCCACGCACGGTACGTTCCATCTCCGTGACTTCCTCCGGCCGCTCATCAATGAGCAATACCATCAGATCCACTTCCGGATTATTCGCAACAATTGCCGACGCAATGTTCTGCAACAGCATTGTCTTACCCGCTTTCGGCGGCGATACGATCAGTCCGCGTTGGCCCTTGCCAATCGGTGCAACCATATCGATGATACGGGCTGTCAGATCTTCCGTACTGCCGTTGCCCTGCTCCAGGGTCAAACGATCCTGCGGAAACAGCGGCGTCAGATTCTCGAATAGAACCTTACTGCGCGCATTCTCGGGCGCATCGTGATTGATTTGCCCTACTTTGAGCAACGCAAAATAACGCTCGCCTTCCTTAGGCGGACGAATCAAACCCGAAACCGTATCACCGGTTCTTAGATTGAAGCGTCTTATTTGGCTCGGACTGACGTATATGTCATCCGGGCCAGCAAGATAGGAGCTATCTGATGAACGCAGAAAGCCAAAGCCGTCCTGCAGTATCTCGAGCACTCCGTCGCCATAGATATCTTCGCCATTCTTGGCGTGTTCCTTCAGGATCGAGAAGATGATGTCCTGCTTTCGCGCGCGCGCCATGTTCTCAACACCAAGCGACTCGCCCAGCTCAACCAACGCCGCTGCCGGACGGGATTTAAGCTCCGTCAGGTTCATGATATTTTTACTGGCTTCGAGTTGCTCGGGCGTTATTACCTCAAGCGAACCCTCATCGTCCGGATATTCATTCTGCGGTGGACGGCGACGGCGACGGCGATTCGGATTGCCCTTACCTTTATTACCATTGCCCGACCGGTTGCTGTTCCGGGACTTTGATGGAACGTTTGTATTAGACAAGAATTTTCTCTCAGATATTAGTGTCGATGAACTCTGCCAATTGGGACTTTGACATTGCACCGAGTTTTTGTGCCTGAACGGCACCGTCTTTGACCAGGATCAAAGTAGGAATGCTGCGGATGCCGAACTTCTGTGCTGTGTTCGGGTTCTCATCCACATTAAGTTTAACGATAGCGAGTTTTTCCTCGTATTCGTCAGCTACTTCATCGAGCAGCGGTGCAATCATCTTGCACGGTCCGCACCATTCGGCCCAAAAGTCGATCAGTACAGGTTTTTCGTTGTTGGTTACGTCGGCATCAAAAGTACCGTCAGTGGTGTGCACGATCTTATCGCTCACTGGCTACATCCTCCAAATGAAGTAAATACGTAAATAAAGTGGTTTTGTCCGTCGCCAGCCCCTCTGACAGTCGAACATTAGTAAAAACGTGATGACGCTGCCTCAACTATCAGGCACTATGTCGCAGCTTTGTTGCCGACTTTTTCCGGCTTCTTTCTGGATTCTTAGGAAAGCGAAACTAGCGGGTGCGACGGGTGTCGCGTCGAATTAGGGCAATTTGACCGCTTCGCGAGCCAATTTGCAAGCTTTTACCTCATTTTTTCTGGTTCTTATTTTATGTCTGAAAATCATCTGAGCGACCTCAGGTTCGACTCATTGCAGCTGCACGAGAGTATTCAAGCCGGTATACGGGATGCAGGCTTTGAATTTTGTACGCCAATTCAGGCGAGTACCCTGCCAATTGCGCTTAAACCCAGTGACGTCGCGGGTCAGGCGCAGACTGGCACCGGCAAGACCGCTGCCTTCCTGATAGCCGCTTACCAGCGGCTTCTAAGCAACCAGGGAGAAACGCCAGAAAAGCGTCAACCGCGGGTTTTCGCACTGGCACCGACCCGAGAACTTGCTATCCAGATTGCCAAGGACGCAGAGTTGCTTGGCAAGCACACGGGACTCAAGATTGGACTGGCCTACGGCGGTACCGATTACGAAAAACAACGCAATACGCTTGAAAACGGGGTTGATTTGCTGATCGGGACGCCCGGACGGATCATCGACTATCTCAAGCAGGGTGTATTCAAGCTCGACCAGGTGCAGGTCGCCATTCTCGACGAAGCCGATCGAATGTTCGACCTTGGCTTCATCAAGGACATTCGATATTTACTACGGCGCCTTCCCGAACCGGACAAACGGCTGAATATGTTGTTTTCCGCGACCTTGTCGCAACGGGTATTGGAGCTCGCCTATGAACACATGAACGAACCGGAACTGATTCGTATCGAGCCGGAGAAAGTGACGGCTGACAAGGTTCGACAGGCAATATTCTATCCATCCAACGAAGACAAGATGCCGCTGTTGATTGGTTTGCTGCGCGAGATCGGCGAAGTCCGCATCATGATTTTCGTCAACATGAAACGTGAAGCTGAACGAGTTCAGGATTATCTGGAAGCCAACGGCTTTCAAGCTGCTGCCATTTCCGGCGACGTCGCACAGAAGAAACGTGAACGCCTGCTAGCCGAGTTTCAGGAAGGCAAGTTGCGCATTCTTATCGGCACCGACGTTGCTTCGCGGGGCTTGCATATTCCCGATGTCGAGTACGTCATCAACTACGATCTACCGCACGATGCTGAGGACTATGTGCATAGAATAGGCCGAACAGCGCGAGCGGGTGCCTCTGGTAATGCACTAAGTCTAGGCTGCGAAACCTATGCGATGTCGCTGCCCGACATTGAAAAATATATTGGCAACAAGATTCCATTCGCCAATTACAACCCGGAAGATTTACCGAAACTCAATAGACCCAAACCTCGCAAGCGCAATCCGCAACAGCGCCGTGGCAAACCGGGTGGTGGCAATCGTTCCGGAGGCGGTCACTCACGACAGGGGCGGCGCTAGTCGGCACTGCCAAGCATATCGGCGACTTTCTCCACGCTGCGAAACTCTGAGCACTGTCGGGCCGGCGCGGTCGTATCCGGTTGCGTCACGCGCAGTAACATTTCTATTCCGAATTTTCGCGCACTCTGTAAGACCGAGGCGTTGTCGTCAACAAATAGCGTGGTTTGCGGGTCGAAATCGATCTCTTCTTGCAGCGCAGACCAGAAATCCTGACTTTCCTTGGCATGTCCGTAGCTATGTGAGCTATGCACCTCGTCAAAATAATCGGCAAGACCTGTCCTGGCATCCTTAATCTTGACTAAATCAGGATGCGCATTGGTCACCAGTAAAACCCGCACATTCTGCCCATGGACCTGACGTAGAAATTCTAAAGCGCCGGGCAAGTAGCCGATGCGGTGACTGACGTCATGATGCAATTGCAACACATCCAGCTTTAGAAACTCGGCCCAATGATGCAATGAATACCAATCAAGCTGACCTTGTTTAGCCTTGAACTGCGCGTACAGAATATCGCGTGCTTCGCTGAAGGGCATATCGTTCACCACTGCAAATCGCCGTGGCACAAGCTCGAGCCAAATATAATTGTCGAATGCCAGATCAAGCAGAGTGCCGTCCATATCGAGCATCAATGTCTTGGCGCTTTGTAATGCCGTTTGCGGATCGATTTTCATTGTTATACTGCGCCCCCCAAATGAACTGACGGATGTTACATGAAGCCCTTGAATGACGAATCATTGATCGATAAATCATTAATCGATGAATCATTGATCGATGAATCATTGATCGATTCAATTGTCGTGCTGGCCGAAAAAGCCGGACAAGCAATCCTCGAAGTCTACTCATCCGAATTTGAGGTGCAAAGCAAAGCCGATCAATCGCCATTGACGCAGGCGGACCTTGCAGCGCATCTGTGTATCGTCGCTGGTCTCGAGGCCCTCACACCTGATCTTCCCATAATCTCCGAAGAGGCGGGGCTGCCAGATTTCGCTGAACGCAGCAGGTGGCAGCGTTACTGGCTTGTAGATCCTCTCGACGGCACCAAGGAATTCGTTAATCGCAATGGTGAATTTACCGTTAATATTGCGTTGATCGATCAGGGCAACCCGGTTCTCGGTGTGGTCCACGTGCCAGTACAAAACACGACCTACGTCGGTTGCGAAGGCTTCGGTGCTGAACGGCGCGATAGCGACGGCAACGCAGTTACTATTCACGTCTCCTCCAGCAGCAGCCAGCCAGTACGGGTCGTCGGCAGTCGATCCCATCGCGGCGCTAGCCTCGATGCCTATCTCAAGGAACTGGGCGAATGCGACATGATTCCTATGGGGAGCTCATTGAAATTCTGTGTCATAGCAGAAGGCGGAGCGGATTTATATCCGCGCCTCGGCCTGACCTCCGAATGGGATACCGCAGCTGCGCAGGCGGTGGTCGAGCAAGCCGGTGGCAGGGTCGTCACGCTGGATGGTAAAGCAATGAAATACAACACGAAATCAGAAATATTGAATCCCTATTTCTTTGTCATTGGGGCCGCCGATAAAGACTGGTTGGCGCTCCTGCCCGACAGGAGTAGCATTAGCGAATGACTGATAAGATCGATACCGAATCGTTTAAAGGCCTCGACCGGTTGAGAGAACTACGTGTCAATCACCGCGACCTGGACTATTTGATCGACAAACTTCAGCACGACCCAATGATCGATCAACTGCGCATTCGCCGGCTTAAAAAACGCAAGCTGTTGCTGAAAGACATGATCATGACGCTGGAGAGTGAATTAATACCGGACCTTGACGCCTAGCGTCCTCATGAAGATTTAGGTCCAATGTGGGTATCACCGCGCGACGCTGCCAGTGAAACTTGTTTACGGCGCTCTTCAAGGCGCGCCAATCGGTCCTCATCAGCCTCGTTAACACAATTTGGGCACGATACGCCTTCCCGATAGTCGGCAGATGCCAGGTCCTCACTGCTGAGTGGGCGACGACAAGCGTGGCATTGCACGTAACCACCCTCAGCAAGGTCGCGATCAACCGCGACTCGCTGATCGAATACGAAACACTCGCCGCGCCACTTATTGTCCTTTTCGTCGACCTCAGCAAGGTAGTTAAGGATCCCACCTTGCAGGTGATAGACCTCATCAAAGCCGAGCTCGATCATCAAGGCGGTCGCCTTTTCGCAGCGAATACCCCCCGTACAAAACATGGCTAAGGGTCGATCTGTCGAGTGTGCGGCGAGTTCTTTTGCAAACTCGGGAAATTCACGAAAACTGTCATTGCCCGGGTCTATCGCGCCAGGAAAACTGCCAACTTCAATCTCATAGTGATTCCGCGTATCAACCACCAGAACCTCAGGATCTGCGATCAACTCATTCCAGCGTTCTGCGCCAACATGCTCACCCGAGTTCCGATGCGGCAGAAGATCAGGTCTGCCGAGGCTGACGATTTCGTTCCTGACCTTAACGCGCATCTTGCGAAATGGCGCTTCAGCTGCATCAGTCCAGCGCGCGTCGAGTTCGCCCTCTATATCCAAGCGCTCACAAATCCACTGCATGACATTTCGAATGGCCGACTCACTGCCGGCGACGGTGCCATTAAATCCTTCAGTGGCGACCAGCACCGTTCCCAACAATTGCTGCTGGTCACAAATCTGTTTCAGATCCTTCCGAAACGTCTCTGGTTCCCGCAGATCCAGAAAGCGGTATAGCGAAACAACCTTCATTGTTCTGTGGCAGTTAGTGACAGGATACTGTGACGAATTTCTTCACCAAGCACGAGGCGCGCATCAACACCGATGTTAGTCAGGTCTTTATCGAACTCAATCATGCCGTCACTGTTTTTTCTCAAGACGTCGAGATCATGCAACATATGTATGAAGTCATGAAACAAGGTCTTGTTGAAAAAGTCTGGCGAATGCAGACCGTAAATCATTGACAGGCGCTCCGCGCTCTGTTCGCACATCACTTCCAGCTGGCGTCGAGAAAGCGAACCCGATCCGTTTCCGACCAGTATCGCGATGGCAAGATAGAAGCGCTGCAACATCGGCACCATTGACTGGCCCAGCATCAGCAGTTTGAAGGCGCTTTCAGAGCCAGCGTGGGGTCTGACAAGCATTTTCTTATCCACGCCGTAAAACAAAATATCAAGGTCAATCAGTGACTTGATGGCCTCCGATACAACTCCATCGATCTCTTTCTGGTCCCACTGCATACACAGTTCTTTCTTCATGAATGGGTAGATGAGACGCATCAGACGCTGCAGTTCAGAATGTTCCAGTTGCCGACCTTGAATGAAACAACAAGCAACCGCGGCAGGCACCGCCAGCAGATGCAAAATATTGTTACGAAAATAGGTCATCAGGACGGCGGTTTTCTCACTCATGCGAATAACATCACCCATTGGATGCGACGAGCGGCTAATGACTTTGAGTTTCTCGCCATGCTCGATTATCTGCTCCGCACTCCAGTCTGGCATCGTAACCAGGTCGGAATACTTAAAGCGCTGCAGCAAGGCAAGACTAAGCTCGAGCTGACGGCGCAGTTCATCCACACCAATCGTTTGTTTCGGCGTGGCAAGTAATACGTAAGCAAGTAGGCTTATCGGCGTAACGGCTGCTGCGGCATTAACACCCTGCATAATTTCGTTGCCAAGCTCGTCGACAATTTCTGCCAGCCACGGCGGCCGCTCGCCATTCGATGATTCGTGCTCGCGCCATCCCGGGCGCATACGGTCCAGCATCGGTTCGAGTTCGATCGGCTCAGCGAAATTGACGTAAACCTTGCCAAATTGCTCACGCAGCGATTTGACGGAGCGAATCAGGCCGCCGATTGATTCTTTCTTTTTAACAGCACCACCAAGCTCACCGATAAACGCATCACCCTCAAGCAGTTTCTCGTAGCCAAAATAGACCGGCGCAAAAACAATCGGTCGCTGCGGACTCTTGATGTATGAATTGATTGTCATCGCCATCATGCCACCCTTGGGTGACAACAAACGGCCGGTGCGACTACGGCCGCCTTCGATGAAGTATTCCATCGAGTGCCCCTTGACCAGCACTTCATGGATATAAGCATCGAATACCGCGGCATAGAGGCGATTGCCTTTGAAGCTTCGACGCAAAAAGAACGCGCCGCCGCGGCGCAGAATTCCTCCTACGACCGGCATGTTCAAATTAATTCCAGCGGCGACGTGTGGAAGATGCAAGCCCGCCTCGTAGGTCACATAACCGAGTAACAGGTAGTCAATATGGCTGCGATGACAAGGGACGTAAATAATCTCCCTGTCCTTCGCGACCTCATACAATCGCTGCATGTGATTGAGTTCAACGCCGTCGTAGATGCGATTCCACAACCAACGCAGGATACGCACCAAAATACGAATAGTCGGATAGGAAATATCCGCCGCAATCTCCAGTGCATATTTCTCCGCCTTGCGCCGTGCGACCTCTTGCTTACGGTAATCATCACCTGCCTCGGAATCAATCGCATTGCGGACCCCTGGTCTGCGCAGTACCTGATTAACAAGTGTTCGCCGATGCGACAAATCCGGTCCAACGGTTGCCGTACGGCGTTGCCGAAAGTGCACTCGCAGAATTCGCGATACTTTGCGAATTGCCACAGGGACTTCAATTTCATCGTTAAAAATAGTTCGAATCGGTAACGGCTCACTGAATCGCAACAAAGTGTTGCGGCCATGCATGATCGTTGCGAAAAATTTCCGTGTCCGCCCGATAATCTCCCAATTCTCAGACAGCATCAGTTTGAATAGCGAGCCTTCTTTTTCGGGCGAGCGGCCCCAGTAGATGGCAACCGGAATCAGCAGCAGTTCCTGTTCACAGTCTTTGGCATTTTCGATCAGGCGCTTGAGTCGTTGCGATCCGACCGTGCTTGGACGTCGCGACCAGAAGCCCGTCAGACGCCGCATGACGATAAAGCGGTTGGACTCGCGTTGCCCACAGTACCCGAAGCTATCGGTTGGCGACGGTAGACCACTCGTTGCGCAAGCATTCTCCAGCGCCAGTACGTCGGCAAGACCTCCGCTCTCAAGGACATAACAAATAGCAGCGTTCGGATCAGAAATTAAAGCAGGAGGTGTCTCAGGGAGGATTGCTGGGCGTGCCCAGATAGAAAACACTTTTCGCGCCGACCAATAGATAGGTCGCAATATGAATCCTGCGATGTTCATGGCAGATAAGTCTAACCAAAAGATTAAGGCTTAAGAGCGTTAACTTTTGGTTGTTTCAAAGCTCGAGAACGAAAAAAGCGACGCGCGGGACCCCGGATATACGCTGGGATCACGCTCGCCGCAATTTTCCGTATCAGCTTTAGTCGCCTGACGCGTCGTCGATTGCCGCGTCAACTTCACCGGCTTTCTTCTCGACCATGTCGCCAACTTCCGCTGCTTCGTCCATCGCACCGTCTGTTTCATCGGCAATTGCGTCACCAGCTGAATCAGCTTCGTCCATGGCATCATCCGCCATTTCACCGGCTGCATCCATGGCGTCATCCGCCATTTCGCCTGCTGCATCCATAGCGTCATCCGCCATTTCGCCTGCCGCGTCGGCAGCATCACCAGCTGCTTCGCTAGTCGCTTCCATCGCAGATTCCACTGCATCTCCCGCAGCATCCATCGCCTCGCCAGCTTTATCAGCAGACTCGCCGCAAGCAAACAGAGTCATACTCGCTAGCAAGATTAGTAATTGTTTCATTGCATTATTCCCTATAGATCATTAGTTATAGTTTTTATGAATTGCGTAAGGTATTCGTTAATCTCGTCGAGATTCCCCGTCAGTCGATGGTCCCCGTCAACCAGGTTCAATGTAGCAGAACAAGTTCGCGCAAACCGAATGCTGTTATCGACCGGAACAATATCATCATGCCAGCCATGCACAATGCAAATTTGCATACCAGGTGGCGCTGGCGTCAGATCCTCGTAACCCTCCATATAAAAGGCCGGAGCCAGCACGAACAGGCCGACAGCTCCCAGGGTAGCTGCCGCCGCTGTTGCAACATGACCACCCATGCTGGAACCGACGAGTATCAACGGCTCTGTAATTCCCGCACATTCAGACAACAATTTATCGACCCGCTCGGTCGGATCTGCTATGCCCTGATAGTCGATACTACCGACTTTGCAGCCCAGGCCTTTCGCCACCTCCGCCATCGCGCGTATTTTTGTACCCCACGGGCCGCTTTCCTGCCCGTGTGAAAAAATGACCATAGTCATACTAGTATCCCATCCCCTGTAACGCACAATTCTTCGCTATTGAGCACTAACATCCAGTCCCTGTCTTGCCCCCACGGCACAACATCACCGCTGCGAACGCACGTTCACAAGCGTCGAAATTGCCGCCTGAGTAATATGCTCATGGCTCTCGATAGCAGCTTTTGACGAACACTCATTCCTCATCCCACATCGAACTGGGCTTCCAAAGTATCTCATCGAGATCGGGCTCCCAGCGATATTTTCGCATGTCGACCTTGCCGTTAATCAGCGGCACACCCTCTTCAGCAAGTCGCTCCCGTTGCGTTTTGAAGTGTCGGCTACCCGGCTCGAACGCGCTCTTGCCAGACGAGGTTATGACTCGATGCCACGGCAAACTGAGGTCGTCAGGTGAATGGCGCAGTGCATAGCCAACTTGTCGGGCACCACGAGGAATGCCCGCAATCTCGGCAATCTGCCCATAGTTGGCAACTGCTCCCATCGGGATGTCCTGAATGGTTTCCCAAATACGCCGCATACGAGTCTCGCGATCCATATGCTAGTTGCTCAACTTAAGACGCGCTTGAATCTCACGCTTGGCATCACGCAAGACGGAATCACGATCAATGGAATCGAGAATTTGTTTAACAACCAATTTCGGCCCGCCTTCGCCCCAGGATTTTCCTTTTGCAAGATACTTGGCAGCTGCCTGACCAACGAGGTAGGTACTGTAATAGGCGATTGCCCCTTGCGTACCTGCAGTTAAGATTGTCGACAAACCGATAGTGCCAACCTTGAGTGCACTGGACACAAAATGCAGCGCCCAGACCGTCCCCATCAGCGCTGCTGACTCGGCCATGATGACCTTGATGATTGATCCGGCTTCCGCTTTGTTTAGCGGCAGGCCGTAGACCTTCGAAAGATGCACAACCATGCCGACATCAATAATTGCCGCCGCAAATAGATCAGCAACCGGAATCGGGTTGAACGCCACCGCGATTCCTTTTGCCACGCAATAGGTGCGTACCAGCTTTTCGCCAAGCTCGCTCCGCGCTGCAAGAATGCGTCGGCCAACCTGATCCGAAAGATCTGCAGCGAATAGACTTGCGTTCAGCGCTGCCAGGGTCTTGCCCTCCTCTTCCAGGATATCCCAGAGCTTCATGCGCAGCATATCGATATCAGGAGTTCGTTGCCGCGTTGTTTCACGCTCATTGCCAGCGTCGTCAATTTCGAGCACGACCTGTGGCCGCGGCTGCGCTGCGACAGAAACAATATGCCGCGGATCGATGATGCCGTCGGTTTTTGCCTGTAGCGATTGCAGCAAAGCATCGCTTTCTTCGCGCGTGTAGAGATCGGACTTGTTCAAGGCCAGTAATATCGGCCGCCCCTCTGCTATGGCCGCCTTCAAAGCATCGAGTTCGGTATCTGTGATGTCACTATCAACCACAAAAATGACCAGATCGGATCGTCCAGCGACTTCTCTCGCCAACGTCTCGCGATCTTCACCACCCGCTTCATCGAGACCTGGCGTATCGATCAAAAATACGCCGCCCGCTTCGAGTTCGTTCCAGGATTCGATTGTTGAATGTCTGGTTTCGCCGTGCAGCGGACTGACAGAGAATCGTTGTTCGCCGATAAGTGCGTTGAGCAGCGACGATTTTCCAGTACTGACGCGACCGAAAACGGAAATATGCAGATGCCCGTGCTCAAGCTTGTCGAGCATCGACTGAACGGCATCGTAATCGTGCGACAGAGATTCACGAACACCATCAGGAAGGCGCGTGTCATTGATAAGCTCGCGCAAGCTTTCTTGCGCGAGACTCAGGTGCCCTGCACCCTCGTCGACATCGGCCTCAGCTGGTTTTTTCGTCCAGCGCCATTTTGGCAATGCGGCGAACGCCCGCTTCCAAATGCTCACTGATACTTTCCTCAAATTCTTTGGCTGCTGTTCCGGGATCCAGTTCGCCGTGTTGTGCCAGAGTCAACACCAGGCTTCTGCCCAACGCATCGAAAATCAAGCCATAGGCAACGGCGTGTGCCAGCCCACCTGCGATCGTTCCGATGCCCGGAAACGCCTTCAGCCCGTTACCAGCCACCGCCATGCTTAAGGGCAGAGCTCGACCGAGGCGACTTTGCCCCATTGACAAAAATTCTTCGATATCCAGATCGCGTGGTGACGCGCCGTAAACACTGCAAAGCTCCTGCGTCATGGTGGTTCCGATATAGCCTTGCACCAGAATATCAGTTCCCGGGCTGACAGCAGCCATTGCCCCCACAACAGCCTTGCGCGTTGCGCTGCGAATAATTTGCTCAGAGCGTTGCAGGCGGTACTCGCTTTCAGCTGCCGCCAGTTTATCAGCAGCGATCTGAAATACTGCGCGCTCACGGCGCAGATCCAGAGGCACAGCATCGTCACGCAGCATGCGATTGATAGCGACCACCAGCACACCGATGTCCGCCGGTCTTTCGACCTTTGCTAGCCCCTCACTACCGTCGGACTTACGTGCAACGACTTCGGTCGCACCGCCAGCGCTGACGGCCACAACATGATCGCGGCGAATTTCGCCACCAAGCTGCTCGATACGTTGCAACAAACTCTGCAACAACATCGCTCGTTCGTCGTCGTCGTAACGATCAGCTTTATTCAGAATCAAAATAATCGGTTTGTCGAACGCCAGCAGATTCTTGACCGCGTTCAATTCCGAGCGCGTCAAATCACTATCGCAAACGAACAACACCAGATGTGCGCGCTTCGCTTCTTCGCCTGCCAACTCATCCAGACCCGCTTCATGACCGCCGATTCCGGGAACATCTGTCAACAGTATCTGGTGACCGGCCTCATTATTCCAACGGTAGCGCTGCACGCCCGAGGTTGAACCACCAACCGCGTCAACAATGACATCAGCGTGCGGAACCAATGCCTTGATGAGAGAACTTTTGCCGCTGCTGATTTCGCCAAAGAAACACAGGTGTATTGCGCCGCTCGCCTGACTCGCAGCAAGCTCCCGGAGCTCTTGCTGTGCCTCGCTGGTATTCACCCCAGCGGCCTCCGCGTGCTGCAAGCGCTGCTTGATGTCGCTCTTTGACAACGGCACAGACGGGCTCTCAACAGCAACCCTCTTCTTTACCACCAGGCGCAATATCAGCCATATTGCAGCTACCACCAGCGCCACCATGACCGAAATGTAGGCGTAAAAAACAAACGCTGAGCCGGTGCGCAATCGATCCCAGACATTAAGTGCGGATTCGCTAATCAACAACAATGCAGCGATAGCGATTACGAATACCAGCGCGATGACAAACGCTATGGATATTCTTATAAAGCGATCGAGTTTCATGGGCTAAGAGCCGCGAGAGCTGGTTTAGAACCGGCTCTACAGCTGCGCACTTACCCAGCGATCGAGCTTCGCGTCCAGCATTGACAACGGCATCGCGCCATCCTTTAGCACCTCGGTATGAAACGCTCTGACGCTGAAATTATCTCCTAATGCCGCTTCGGCCTTGTTGCGAATTTTTCGAATTTTGAGCTGTCCGATTTTGTACGCCAACGCCTGACCAGGAATCGCCATGAAGCGCTCTGCCTCGGCCACCGCTCGTACCTCTGCTACGGCCGAGTTCGCATACATGTAGTCGAGCACGTCTTGCCGAGACCATTGCTTTGCATGCAGTCCAGTATCGACAACCAGGCGAATTGAGCGCCATAGTTCAGCGTTGAGGCCACCGAAATACTGGTAGGGATCTGTATACACACCGAGTTCCTTACCCAGCGATTCAGCATATAAGCCCCAGCCCTCACTGTAGGCCGTAAAATGGCCGAAGCGACGAAACTCCGGAAGCTCTTCGTTCTCCCGCTGGATCATGATCTGAAAATGGTGCCCGGGGATTGCTTCATGCAGAAACAGCGATTCCATCGCCCATTTGCCACGCGCTTTGATGTCATAAGCATTGGCGTAGAAAATACCGGGGCGCGCACCATCCGGTGTTCCGGATTGATATGAACCAGCTGCCGAAGACGCCTCACGAAATTGCTCTACCCGACGTACTTCAAAAGCCGACTTTGGCATAACTTCGAAGAGTTCCATGGACAGCTCGGTGATGTGATCCGACATATCGCGGTACCCCTGGATCAGTTGCTCGGCTTCGTCAAAGAAAAACTGCTCGTCGGTGTTCACGAACTCGAAGAACTCTTTTAGGTCGCCCTCAAAACCGACTTCTTCCATCACGCCGTGCATTTCTTTATGAATACGAGCGACCTCATCAAGACCGATCTGATGAATTTCATCCGGCGTCATGTTGGTCGTCGTGCGGACGCGCACCATGTAGGAATACCAGTCGGCGCCATTGGGTTGTGCGTAAAGGCCAACCGTGTCGCGGGCAGCCGCATTGTATTCATCGCCCAAAAAGTTACTAACGCGTTCGTAGGCGGGAATAATCGTGTTGCTGATTTTATCTTCATAGGCCGCTGTTAGGCGTGCACGATCCTCCTCGCCAAACTCTTCAGGCATGTTTTCGATCGGACCGTAGAAGTTGCTTTCTTGTATGTCACTGACAATGTGCACGTCAATCTGCGGCAACAATTTTTCCATCAGGATGCGTGGCTGCGTAACACCCTGCTGCATACCTTGTTTCATGTTGGCGATGACCTGATCTATGTTGACCGAGAAATCGTCGGCACGGCTCAGAAAATCCTCGTAGTCTTTAACCATCTTGAAAGGATGCGCACTCGTTCCGCTACCCAAACGCACAAACGTACTCGTAATTGAACGAAATTGGTTAATCGGCTGCAAATGAAATGGGAACTGATTGCCTTCAAGCGACTGTTCACGATTGATCTTGAACAAGTCGTAGCTTAGCTGGTCCTGATAACCAAGTTGTGCACGGTCGATCTTCAAGAGCCGCGCCAGAAACTTCTCATCCATCGCCATTGCGGCAGCGATGTACTCAGGCCCGACATAATTGGCCAATCGATCGTTATATCGATAGTCGCCAATGAATGTAGCCTTCAGTGGGTCCATTTCGAGACCGCGTTCGAAATGCTCCTCGAACAGCACATGCAGTGCTGCACCTGCATCAAGTTCATCAACTACGGCAGCCGTATGGTCCTGCATTTCACCGCATGCGGCGACCAGCAAACCAGCGGCCAAAATCGCTGCAGCTAGATGTTTCATTAGGGAACCCCTGAATTGGTATCAGGAGATCATAAACCCAAGGTCGCGCTGTGCAAAGTTCGATAGGTTAGGTGCAACGATATCAAGGTCCACATCAGGAATACCGAACCATTTCGCGAGCGTCGCCGCATATTGATCTGCTGACGTTGACGGAATCATGCGGCCACCGCCTACGTCTTCGGCGCCACCAATCTCAAGCACCGGAAAATTGCCGTACAACTGTCGACCTGCAACAGCACCGCCAACCAGCAGCTGATTACCGCCCCAGGCATGATCTGTACCATCACCGTTAGACGTCAGGGTGCGCGCGAAGTCGGACTGAGTAAAAGTTGTAACGTCGTCATCAATCCCCAGTTCGACAGTTGCTGCATGGAACGCTGAGATGGCATCACTAATACCGCCCAACAAACCGGGTTGATTCTGGTTCTGGTCGTCATGTGAATCAAAGCCGCCGGTCGCGACAAAGAATATCTGACGCTTCATTTGCAACTGGTCACGCACGGCAATTAAGCGCGCCACTGTTTGCAATTGATTGCCAAGCTGCGACTGCGGAAATACTGCATTTATTGGCGGCGCCGAATCAATCGCGACACTCACCGTGTCGGCGGCCTCAATGGCGCGCCGTTGCACATCGGCAAAGCCGCGTTCATAGACCGACCCATACTCCGCGTTGACAATACGCAGAAATGCCTCGCGTTGTTGAAACAGAATACTGTCCGGGTCGAGTGAGAAACCATTAAATTGCAATGGACCGCCCTGCCCCATGACATAGGCCACGGTTTCATCCGCCGACTGCATGAGATTGGTGCCGAACAACGACGCATTGGTTGCCATCTGCTGCTCTGTCACATTGGTGCGAATTAAATCCGCCATGCGCCCGGCCCAACCGGTCTTACTCGGTACTGCGCCGCGCAAGCTGGTCCACTGATCCTGCTGATCATTATGAGAAAACAATTGCGGCGGCAGCATCACAGAGCCATTAATAAAATCCGCCTTGGTTGTTGGCTCAACCAGCGGGCCGACGTTAGTTACCAGCGCTGCGTTGCCCGCTTCAAATATGCTCTGAATAGCTCCCATCGAGGGGTGTAATCCAAACTCCGCAGCGCCTTGTCCGGAAGGCGTAATGGGTAGCAAGTCTTGTTGCGCAATTGCGAGATTCTGCCGTGAATTGGCGTACGCGGTGTACTCAGCGTCGCTGCGCGGTACCAACATATTGTAAGAATCATTGCCGCCAAACATGAATACGCAAACCAGTGCGCGGTAATCATCGAATGAACCTGAACCGCCCACTACCTGCGAATAGGCAAGGCCTGGCGTCGCGGCGAAAACGGCGGCGGCACCACTCGTACGGAGAAAATCTCTTCGGTTAAATGCTTTCATTGTTTGCTCCTCGTCACTATCGCTGATACGCGTATTCAGGTGAAGTCACGACGAAATAAATGGTTTCCGCTGCACGAATAGTGCTGTCGGTCTCAGGAATCAGTGCCAGCATGCCGCCAATTTCATTGCGCAATGTGTCCGATATCTGGCCGCCCAAAAGCTTGAGAGCAACCAGGTCAATCAACGCGTCTATGTCGTCGGCTACGGCCATCTCTTCGGAGATATCGATAAAGACGTCGTCGTCCCTCAGGTCCTGATTGGTTTGATTCAAACCGAAGACCTGACTGAAGAAATAGTTGCTTAAAAAAGTGTTTTGATATTCCGTCGCTATTTCCAGCTCAGGGGCTACCAGCCCACTGTTTCGAATCTCACCGGGCGGTGAGTAGAACGGACTAAAGAAGTTAAACACTGATGGCGACTGCAACGGGCCCTGACCAAAAAATATGTAGGCTGCCACTATCGGATAGCGTCCGCTGTTGGAGGTGGCGTCATACGCCCTCCAAAGCTGTGTCAGGCGCAGCAAGGGCTCTTTCAGCTTGCCGTCGATTTCCATCGCCATTGAAGGCCGAGCCTCTTCATCAAGCAAGATCGCGCGCACAACCGCACCGAGGTCACCACGTACGCCGGAACCGTTGTCGTTGAAGGTCGATGCGACTCGGCTCACAAAGCCGGGAGACGGATTGCTGGTCACCAGTCGCTGGATCAGCCGCGTCGCTATGAACGGACCGACGTTTGGATGATTAAATATATTATCAAGTGCAGCAGCCAGGTCCTGCTCACCCGTCTGATTTGCTGGCAGGACGGTACCGTTCAGAAGAACTTTTTCGCCGCTATCATGAAAGTCCGGCCACAGCTGCATTGGCACAACCTGGTTCTGTCGTGAACCGCGCGCGCGCTCAAATCTTGGCGCACCAGCCCAGGTCCAGCCGGTATATACATGAGCAAAGCCTTCGATGATCTCCTGATCATAGGTCGGAATTGGCTGACCGTCGCCGTCGAGCACATCGGTGCCGTCAAGATTAAGTTCGACAAGACCGATAGAGAACAGCTGCATCAATTCACGCGCATAATTTTCGTCGGGTCGAATATTCAACGCGACATCGGGTTTCTCATTACCCAACATACTTAGGTAAACACCCATCGCCGGATGCAAGGTAATCTCTTCTATCAAATCGCGATAGTTGCCGAAAGCATTTCGCGCCAGCACATCGTAGTAATCAGCAAGTGCAAACGGGCGGTTGGACAAGGCGCCCAATTGCGATACAACCATGATTTCCGAAAGAGCAAAAGCAACACGCTGACGAAGCTGGTCGTCACCATGTAAAGAGTTCCGAAACCAGATATCAACCCGGTCGCGCTGGAACTTACCGTCCATGCCAACATCGACGCCGGCCGCGGCCGCCTGCACGTGCGGCAATTGCAGGGACGGGGCGCGTAGCATCTGATCGTCAATCCAGCCGTCCAGACGCAGGTCAATGACCGCTTGCGTCTCGTCATCGAGTACCCCGAAAGTACTCTGGCTGAGCAACTGAACCGCTTCGGCCTTGGTCACTGGTGGTGGCGGTGGCGGTGGCGATACTGGGGCGTCACCACTGCCCGATCCGCCGCAACCGGCAAGACCCAACGTGAATGACGCTGTTAAAGCGACTAGTTTGTTCATCAACATATTTTCACTCTCTCTGCCCGCTTAAGTCTAGGAACCAGGTTTACTTACTGAATCGCGACGACGAACTCGAGAAACTCGATATGTTCTTAGCTCAGCAGTTTCTTTAGCCTCACAAGCATCATTAGCTGCTGCTCCTGCGTCAGTGGCTGTATTAGCCAGAACGACGCTTGCCAGTATTAGTAAAATGCCTTCCGCATATGTAACGCTGCTGCATCGGCTTTGGTTGACTCGAAGAGCCGGGGTAATTCCGGACATATGTCAAATTGATGCGTCAGCAGCAAAGCATTGCGTTTTCTCATGCCGCAGCCCGAAGTGTTGGCGGCATGAAGTGCATGCTTAGATGACAAACTGACTGCTATTCAGATCGAGGAATTTCTTATGCTAAGTCCGAATGCTGTACTACCGACTCGAAATCCGGACGCGGTCTGATGCAACGTTAAGGAAATAGGTTCGTCGCAGCCCAGAGGATGAAAAACCAACAGGATTGTTACGCCATGCTCCTTGCTGTCCGAACGATTACTGACGCCGGCATCGCATTGCACGATGAATTTGTCGTTCTCGAATGCGCCCAGATCGTTCAGGCAATCGAGGTAGGTCAATATCTGCGCACGCAATCGCTTCGCGAGTGAATCATTTTCAGTTTCAAATACTGCCCAACGAGTTGCGCGCACAATAGTATTGATTAACTGCAGGCAAAAACGACGTACGGGCAATTGTGAAAAGGTTGCGTATGCCTCACTACCACGTGCCATCGTTACCGCTCCGGACAAGCGCGCTTTGCCATTCGGTCCGCAGCGGATGACATTGAGTCCCGTGCGAACCAGAAGCCGCTCATCGCCCGGCGATAAATCGCAAACAGGCTGCAAACTACGTTGCAAACCTAGCCCCGCCTGATCGAGCGACCGCCATACGCCGTGCATGCGATCTTGCTTACAAAGCAGGCCAGCAATGGCGCCGCCGGCTGTGCGTGCAATCCCGTCATCGCCGCCACGCTCCGTCACACGAGGATAGTAAGCAAGCAGATTAGGACTCGAGTAGCCCATCGCCTTGATGCCCTCTACGGCTTGCGCGGCACTGTCCCATGTAAGTAGCGGATCAACTATGAGCATCGCGCTCCTCTCGCGACAGTACATTTCCGCAGCGAGGATTGCCGCCGGACCGGCATCGCGACCTTTGCCCGGTGGCGGCATATACAGCAGATCAAATTGCTCGATCTGCTCCAGCGCGAACAGACCACTCTGTGCGCTACGAGAACCGACAAGATCATAGTTTGATAACTCGGCGCCATCTGTACCCAACTGGGCAGGTCGGATATAGGTTGAATCCTGCGAAAGCCCCTCGGTAATGGTTTTTTCCGGTCGCTGCATTGGGAAAGGCTCTTCAACTTGCGCAATCCCCGAGGTCATCAATTCATCAGCAAAGAACGATGCCGCATCACTTTGCCAGGAAAGCTCGCGAAAGAATTCCTGATCAACGATCAATCCATTCTGCGGATTGATGCGCTGTAGCGTTAAATTGAAATAGTCTTCGTTACCATCGTCGATGCCATCGTAGTCAACGGCAGCGCGGATCACTTCTGTGGAACCGGGCTCCATAGCACGCAAGACCAGCGCAGAACCGTTGGCCGGCAGACATAGCAACGCACCGCGGGCATTGTTTGCAACGCGCACCACATAGAGCCGGGTACCGCCATGAGCAAAGAAGTGTTTGGCCGCCGGGCCAAGACTGGAGCGTCCCCAAACATCCCCAAACCGTCGCCTGAATTCGCCGAAGTTCCTGATCAGAACCGGCGTATTTAAGGGACCACGAAGCGCACGGCCAACGAAGGCAGCCGTGGTTTCTGGACAAGCGTCGATGGGTTGATCCATCGACGCAATTTCGGTGACCGTAATACCGTGGTCAACTGCATCTGACAAACTTGTCTCCGAACCTGGTCAGATAAGCGTGGCTGTATTCTAAACACTCGCGCTCACCTATGCACTTGGTTAATCTCTAGCGTAATGACAGATGCGCTTGGCAATGCTCACCCGAAACTCGCTGCAAGGCTGAGAAAACGCCTTATCGCGTCGCTGCCGACGCCGGTCAGCGAACATGTCGTCAACTTGCCGATTGGCCAGCGTCGTGTATTGATAAAACATGACGACATAACAAGCTCGATCTATGGCGGCAACAAGGTTCGAAAACTTGAGTACCTTTTGCAGCGAGCGAAAGATCGCAATGCCAAACGTATAGCAACATTCGGCACTGTCGGTTCCAATCACGCGCTCGCAACGGCAATCCATGCGCGGCAAGCCGGTCTCGATTGCACTTGCTTCCTCGCACATCAGACACAAACTCCGTACGTGCCGAAAGTTCTTGGCGCGCATCTGCGGCTCGGCACAGAACTGATCAAGTGGGGTGGTGGTGTCGATCGCCTTGCGCAGTACCGGCGATATGTTCAAGGTCGAGGTACGTGGGTTATCCCGCTGGGAGGCAGTTGCTGGCTGGGAGCTGTCGGTTTCGTCAATGCCGGTCTGGAATTGGCGGCGCAAATCGAATCCGGCGAAACAGACAAACCTGATCGCATCTACATTGCCAATGGCACCTTGGGTAGCGTTGCCGGCCTGGCAGTTGGTCTTGCGTTAGCCTCGATACAGACCGAAATTCATGCGGTTCGTGTTGCTTACAATCGCCTTTCGCAACCACAAAATCTGCAGAAACTGATACACAAGACAGCGCAGCTGCTACACCGCTACGATGCAACAATCCCTGCGCATATCGGAGCGCATAGCAAGGTGATCTGGCGCGATGAATTCTATGCCGACGGCTATGCGGTGGCTGACAAAGCGACGCACCAGGCGGTGGCGGCTGGCAAGCGCTTTTTCGATCTGGAACTTGAAACAACCTACACAGGAAAGGCGATGGCTGCCTTACTGCATGATTTAGGCGCAGGCAGTGATTCCGCAACTTACATGTTCTGGAACACTTACAACTCCAAACCGCTGCCGGAATTACCGAGCAGTGAAAGCTGGCAAAATTTGCCGAAGCAATTTCAACGTTATATGAGTGACTAGAAAATATTATTTCTGCACTTGGATCACTGGCCGCTTCTGGCCGTAGGCGGCCTGTCGAGTGTTAAACTGATGAACTACTGCTACAGACTCTAGGCAGACATTCAGGATAAGCTATTCGTGCATAGGATTTGTAACTGTAGGATTTGTAACTGCAGTTCAACACTCTTGCTATGATTTCGATGCTTATTGCCGGGCTGGCTGTTATGGTGCTCGCGATCATCATTCGGAACATTTTTAGCTGCTCGCACGGGTTCTTCAAGACGAATCTTGGACCTGATTCCGACGTTGCTGGTTTGTTGAGACTTTTGGCTTCGTGCAGATTCTGGATCATCGCAATAAAAATTAGATCACTAGTACTGCGCTCAAACAGGGTCAATCCATGCATTCCTTAAGAAACTCAATTTCCAAGCGTATATACACATCGCGGCTTAGTAGTGACAAATGCGCACGCGAGTGGAAAGACCTGTATTGGAAAGAAAGCGATGGTATACGAGTTATTTCATGCAACGAATGTCCGAAGTTCATTGCTGAGGACGTCAGGTGTTCTGTCCCGTTTGGCAGCCCCATTCGTAAGTGCGTTACGGCCGCCCAGGAAGCTAATTTACATTCGCTGTCAGGGAAAGATCTCCTGGAAATCGGTTTTGGGAAACACTCTATACCCAGGCGGCTGGTAAAAAGTGCCGGCGGTACCTGGACGGGAATTGAACCATTACTTCCAGAGGCCAAAAGGGCAACAATCGGCAAATCCGGATTCGGGCATGTTGCGGACATTCCGTTTCCTGATGGTACTTTCGATATTGTTGTTGGAATACAATCGATCGAGCACTGGGGTGAGCCATTACCAGTCGCCAGTCTAAAGACTGGCCATGCAGCCGGGTTGGAGGATATCTATCGGGTATTGAAACCTGGCGGATCAATCTACTTTTGTGCGCCAATTTACTTACATGGTCATGAAATATTCATCACGGGAGATATTGAGCGTGTCCGCCAACTATTTGAGCCGCTTCCATGGAATAACATCCGCCTGGAATTGTGGCGAGATAAGCACTTACCGCTTGAGAGATATCCAACACCCGGCGCTGACGCAAAAACGTGGGAACAAGCTGTAAGCAGTTACTCGAGGGAGTTGCTGGATGACATTCTTGCGAATCGATCCGTGTCGCTACTGACGATAAAGGCTAATAAAAGCACAGATCACTAAGCTACCAGTTCGTATCGGCAGCACTCGCTGACCATGCCGCTCCAAAGCAGACCTTCGCGCTGACTGGCAGTTTAGGGTCAGAAGTCCGTATTGAAATCATTATTTCAATGACACAAGACTACTGTACGACAGTCGCCTCTGCGTCGACTTCGTCCATCATTTCACGTATTTCAGCAAGCGTCGGTTCGTTCGGATCACGCGCAACGATATTGCGCACCACCCGAGCTCGTGCCATAACTTCGCTGGCATCAAACTGATTGATACTCAGTGCTACGCCATTGGGCGTAGCAGCAATACTCAGCGCATGCTCGCGAAGATGCGTATTCAGAGCCAATCCGTCTGCGCCCTGATAGCTATCGAGCACGGTCTGCAGTCGCTCATCAGACGACACCGCGTCATCCTCAAGCGGCGCATGTGCCTCGAAGTAAGCATGACCATTAACGCTGCCCATTTGATAGGGCTCGTTCATGATAGTGACCACTTCGCCAACGTCGACCAGCGTATATAAAAACTCGATATTCTCCGGATACAAGCGCACACAGCCATGACTGACGCGCATTCCGACTCCATACGGCTGATTCGTGCCATGGATCAGGTAACCCGGCATGTCGAGTTTTAGCACCCGCGTTCCCAATGGATTGTCGGGGCCAGGTGGCACAACCGACGGCAATGGGTCACCCAATTCAGCATGTTCGCGGCGCACTGATGCAGGTACCCACCACGATGGATCTTTTGCCTTGGCAGTAACCGTGGTTTCACCTAGCGGTGTTTCCCAGCCAACCCGGCCAATACCGATTGGATATGTCAGGACTTGCTGTAACTCACCATCAGCGGGCGCGGGATAGTAGAACAAACGTTTCGTCGCGATGTTCAGAATTACACCGCGTTGGGGTGCAGCAGGAAGAATGTATTGCGTCGGCAGGAGAACTGCGGTGCCCTCCCCGGGCAACCACGGGTCAACACCCGGATTCGCGGCGACAAGCTCGTCATAACCCAGGCCGTAGGTTCGCGCCAAGTCAGAAAAAGTATCTTCGGCTTCAGCGAACACAATTTGAGGTTCGCCAATGACTGATTGGGATTCCGACGTCAACGTAAACGTATTGCTATCGATCGGCTCGAGCACAGGGCGATCTTCTACAGCAAGCGACTCAGCTTGTGGCGGTTTTTTCTGTCCCGCAATGAAACCATCAAATGTTTCGCAACCGCCCAGCGTGAGCAGGGTCGCGAGCGCTATTGCGCGTATTGGTTGTTGAGAAATCGATCGTTGATAAATTTGGGGCACGCGTCTAGTCCAGGTAGTTGAGCGCCTATTCTAACAGCGAATTGGGATGACAGACTTTGAGTTTCAACGGCCACGAAACGCGCCGCTTAGTGTGGTGCTCATAGTTGTTCCGGGTAGTGTGGACGATATCGTGGGCAGCCTTCGGCCTGTGTCGAAAAATGGTCTTTAAACTCTGCCGTCACTACCAGGTTTTTTTGCAAGTCGGATTCTTGCCATCCGCCAGGGCCTGGTTGTAGATCGGCAGTGTTTTCTGCCATTGATTGATCAGGTTCTCAATACGGGTTTCGTTCGCCGGGTGAGTCGACAAATGCTCAGGCGGCGCTTTCTTACCGTTCTTGGCAGACATGTTCTGCCAAAGATCAACCGCCGCACGCGGATCAAAGCCTGCTTTGGCCATGTACTCAAGTCCCACAACGTCAGCTTCGGTCTCCTGCCCACGACCCATCGGAAGCTCCATACCGAGAGCGGCGCCAGCACTTAAAACCTGATTCGCTGTATACGCACCACCGGTGTAACCGCCACCCAGAATAACGGCGAGTGCTTCAATTCCGATGCCAGTCAATGCTCCGCGCGATGCGCGCTCATTGACGTGGCGAGCCGTAACGTGCGCAATTTCGTGACCAATGACAGCAGCAAGCTGATGCTCGTCTTCAGTAATATCCAGAATGCCGGTGTAAACACCGATCTTGCCGCCAGGCATCGCGAAGGCATTCACCTGCTTGTCTTCAAAGATCGCCAGTTCCCACTCGATATCACTGTATGGCGGATAGAGTTCAGTGACCACGGCCTGCGCGACGCAATGAACGAAATCGATCTTGCGGCGATCTGTCGACAACGGCAGCGTCGAGCGATATGCATTAAACGTTGACGCCGCCTGCGCTTCGAGTTCAGCGTCAGATTTCGTAATTAGCTGAGGTCGGCCGGTCGGTGACGTTGAGCACGCCGCAATGACGATAGAAAATACGATTGTTATCAACAGTTTATGGGCATTCATGTCTTCTCTCCGCGCATCAGTGCTTAATTATAGCGCCCAGTGGGGCGCATGACCGCGCAAGGTAATTCGACAAGCCCGGTCGCCGTCAGTTCCGACCAGTTAGCGTGGCAGTCGCGACTCGAATTTTTGTCGCCAGCCAACGGCGTCAACTTTTTCCAGCGCGCTGTCGATGCCACCCAACAGACGCTTCTGCAGCGGTAGCTTGATCTTATAGTGCAGCGAGAACAGCTCACGCTCATGCGCTTTTTCACGCAACAACTCGTCACTGGTGCACAGCGCATCGGCAAGCCCCAACTGCAGCGCGCGTGTTCCATACCAATGCTCGCCTGTTGCGATTTTCTCAAGGTCCAGCTCAGGCCGGTACCTGGCAACCGCCTCTTTGAACAAAGCGTGTACTTCTTCAAGTTCTTCTTTCAGCTTGGCGCGATCTTCGTCGGTATTCTCACCAAACATGGTTACCGTTCGCTTGTACTTGCCCGCGGTGACTTGCTCGAAATTGATGCCGTGGTCATCCAGCAAGCGATTGAAATTCGGAATCTGCGCCAGCACACCGATCGAACCCAGGATCGCGAACGGTGCTGCGCAAATCTTCGTAGCAACGCAGGCCATTAGGTAACCACCGCTTGCTGCAACCTTGTCGACGCAGACGATCAACGGAAGATTGCGGTCCCGAATACGAATTAGCTGGGAAGCAGCTAGCCCATGTTCGTGCACGACGCCGCCGGGATTCTCAAGCCTGACGATAACCTCATCTTCGTCAGTCGCTACATCGAGAATCGCGCTAACTTCTTCACGCAAGGATGGCACAGCGCTCGCCTTAAGATCACCTTTAAAGTCAATGACGAAACTTCTGGCACGGACAACATTTTCTTTAGCATCCGCTTTGTCTTTCTTCTTTTTGCTCTTGGCGTCTTTCTTGCGCTGCTCTTTGCTCGATACCACACTGCGCAACGAATCCGCGAGCGACTCGTGCTTCTTATTCAGGTTTTCAACTTCCAAGCCTTCGTCACCGCCCTTGCGGCCAGAGGCTGCTGCAAAAACGATCACCACAACCATACCCACTACAACGGTTATGGTTTTTAGCAAGAAGAGTCCGTACGACGCGAGAAATTCCATCATATTGCGATGCCAACATTGTTTTTTTGTAGCACCTGTTCGGCGCGATAACTGGAACGAACCATGGGCCCAGCGACAACTTCGAGGAAGCCCATTTGCAGCCCCTCTAGCCGATACGCATTAAACTCATCCGGCGTCACATAACGTTCAACTGGCAGGTGATTCGGCGTCGGTCGCAGATACTGGCCTAAGGTCAGGATATCGACGTTGGCAGCACGCAAGTCCTGCATGGTTTGCATGATCTCGTTGTCACGCTCACCCAAACCCAACATCAAGCTCGTTTTGGTGAGCACATCGGGACGATGTGCTTTGGCGTGTCGCAACACCTCAATACTCTGCTCGTAACTGGCGCGCGGATCGCGCACCGGATGCGTCAATCGTTTCACAGTCTCCACATTCTGCGCAAACACTTCCAAACCCGAATCTACCACCAACTCGACGTGTTCACGAACGCCATTAAAGTCCGGTGTCAGCGCTTCAACGGCCGTAGCGGGATTCAATTTCTTAATCTCGCGAACGCAAGCCGCGTAGTGCGACGCTCCACCGTCGGGTAAATCATCACGGTCAACTGACGTTATGACAACGTATTCAAGACCCATTAGCTGAACCGCTTTTGCCGAATTCACTGGCTCATCCAGATCCAGCCAACCTTTCGGGTTGCCGGTATCAACCGCGCAAAAGCGGCAGGCCCGCGTGCAAACAGAACCCATAACCATGATGGTCGCCGTTCCGGCGTTCCAGCACTCACCAATATTGGGACACATGGACTCTTCGCAGACCGTACTTAGGCGATGCTCATGAACGATATTGCTTGTTTTGGAGTAGCCCGACCCCGACGGCATCCTGGCGCGCAACCACTTGGGCTTGTTGCCATGCACCAAAGGCTCGCTGTCACGACGTTGCTTAACGCCATTTTTGATCGCAGAGAAGCCCACTTCAGTCTGGTACTTGCGGCCGCTCGCAACGATCGGTACACCGCGCAAGGATTTTTCATTGTTGTCGTTGGAAGCCATGGATTAGCCAATGGGTCAGTACAAGAGAGCCCCTTCAAAAGGGCACGCATTGTCGCACAAATGACGCATAAAAAAATCCCGGCCGAAGCCGGGAAAATCAGGGGATAAAATTTAACGCGCCAGATGAATCAGTGCAGTCTCGACCAGCTGACCAATTTCACAGCGTCTCGCTGCAGGTCAAAATTACTGGCCAGAATGGCTTCGATGTCGGCTGAGTCGGAGTTTTGCTCCATCGGAGCGTTTAGCTCCACCACGCCGCAAAATTCATTACCGTCGCGGTATGTTGCGTCGGTCAATATGAACTGCGTGTAGTACTTGGCGGACATAGAATTAATCTACTCCTCAGCAGGGCAGCCGAATGTGAGCTACAGCACAATTCTCGGTATATCCGGGCGAACCGAAATTAATTTGACATAATTCACATTGAGCCGAGTTTTGACGTAAAATTTGTGTCTTAGGCGACACGGTGCACAGATTTGCTGTTCTAGCATATGTAACATCAAATAAGCTGCCCCAGAACGGGTGCACCACTGGCCATAAACTACGGGAACTGAATCCATGGTCGCTAAAACCGGACTAATGAAACTTTTAATATTAACTGCCGCCCTGCTCGCCTTTGGTAGCAGCTACGCACAGGATGAGCTTCGCAACACCTTTTTCAAAGATGCCGACGCAGCCAAAGCCGCGGCCGATGCAGTGAACGCGAAACTGTACGCGCCTAAGACTTACGAGAATGGCATGCGCGAGTACAACAATGCCGATACCGGTTTGACCCGCGGCCGCAATATCGAGTATGTGCGCTCAAACGCCGCCGATGCGACACGACTCCTGAAAGAAGCAGTTACGAAAGCTGAACTCGCGCAAACGGCACTCGCGCTCGCCATCAGGAGTCGTCAAGAGGGAGCGAACGCCAAAGCACCGGAACTCTCCACAGATTTGTGGGACCAGGCACAACAGGAATTCGTGCGCGCGATCCAACTTTTGGAACGTGGCGACATGAAGAATGCCAAACGTCGTGAGGTTGAAGCCACAAGTTTGTATCGCGAAGCGGAGCTCGCTGCAATCAAGGAGCAGTACCTGAGTGATACTCGGCGCCTGTTAAACGATGCCGAGCGCGCACGCGTTGGTCGATACGCGCCAATCACGCTAGGCAAAGCCAAGCAGTTGCTCGCCGATGCTGAGCGCGAGTTAAACGAGAACCGCTACGATACGGACTTGCCACGAAGTCTTGCTATTCAAGCCAATTACGAAGCCAAGCACGCTTTATACCTGTCCGAAATTGGTCGGCAGGTACGAGACAAGGATTTGACGACCGAACAACTGGTGCTCAGCTGGGAAAAAGCCTTACGCGACATCGCCGCAGTTGCCGACATAGTTCCAGACATGCAGGACGGACAGGACAAATTAGCCGCTGAGTTGACAGCCTACTTTGAAGAAGAAGCGAAGCAACTGCAGGCACTTAAACAGGAAAAAGCAGATAACGAAGTACGTCTTGCCGACCTCGAAGAAGAATTGCGTACTCTCGATGAGAGACTGG
This sequence comes from uncultured Woeseiaceae bacterium, assembly GCA_905480215.1. Classification (GTDB taxonomy): domain Bacteria; phylum Pseudomonadota; class Gammaproteobacteria; order Steroidobacterales; family Woeseiaceae; genus UBA1847. The sequence goes on from CAJQPL010000018.1 coordinate 34,801, forward strand.
GCGGCGCCACAGTAGAGCGGGCGGCATTGATTCAACGACTCGAAGCAGACGCGCGCGTAAAGCAACAGTTTCAGCAAGTTGAGAAGATGTTCTCCGCCGCAGAGGCCCGCGTGTTTCGTGAGGCCGACACCATTATTCTTAGGCTCGTCGGTTTGAGTTTTGACAGTGGCGCCTCGCAGTTAAAGCCTGAAACCTTTGACCTGCTTGCCAAAGTCGAGAAAGCAATTGACGTATTTCCGCGCAGCGAGTTAACGATTGAAGGCCACACTGATGCCTACGGTGGCGATGATTCCAATCAGTTGCTGTCACAACAACGTGCGGATTCCGTGCAGCAATATATGGTCAACGCCATGCGCATTCCGACCTATCGTCTGATCGCGCAAGGCTATGGCGAGACGCGACCTGTATCGAGCAATGAAACTGAATCCGGCCGTGCGCAAAATCGGCGTATCGATATCGTCATCAAGCCAAATCTGGAAACCGACTAGGCGCCAGCAGCCAAACCCGGTGATTGACCGCGCCACCATTTTGCAATGGTGTTCGCGGTTTTTTCGTTCACGAGGTAGCCGTATTCGGAATGCGTATTGAGGATGCCGTCCAGACGGAAATAATTGAACAACTGTATGTCGACAAATTCATCGAGCAAACCTAGCTCCTTCATCTCGCCAAAATCATTCACCAGCAGCGGATCAATAGCTGTCATATCGCCAATAGCACTAAGGTTCGTCCAGTGCCGAACATTGCTGGGATAACGTTGCACACCGCTCTCACCATGGCCATTGAGCTTGCGTTGCATGAAGCGCTGTCCGAGCGGACTGCCCATCGTCAGGAACAAATCGATACTGACCGGATTACCCTGCTCATGACTGAGCTCCCACAAAGCGTCGTAGGCAATGACCGAACCCATGCTGTGGCCGATCAGCAGGATAGGCCGCTCACCGCCCGCCGCTGCTAGCAAGGACACTTTAAGTAGATCGCGAATCTGATCGGCAATGCCTTTGCGATTACGTTCATAACGCATAAGGTCGCGCAAATGTACTTCCATGCGCTCACTCGCCAAATGTGGAATGAGAAATGGCAACATGTCGCCCAGGTGATAAACCCATCGAGTAAGCCGGCGCGACAGAGACGTAGCTTCCGCGATGTCTTTAACTCTCGCCTCGCCTTGTTCGATTACCGCCTCAACCGCGGCAGCATCTATTTCGAAGTCGCGATGCATGCCATAAAAGTCGTACGTCCAGGAAACAATACTGAAACTTTCCCGCGAACTGGAAACAGCATCCGCAACCGCTCCATCGACACGCTCCAGCCCGGCCAGAATACAGCGCAGTAAAGCATCTCGGTGCGTTTCAGGCTCAGGCTTGGGCAGCAAACCCGGGACGTAGATAATTAATGGCCGCGACATCATGAATCGCTCTTCGGTAGGCGCAGCGGCAGCTCACTGACATGTACAACCTCAATATCCGGACGAGCGACTTGATCCGGCCAGGCTTGCTCATTGCGATTGACCCAAACCGTACGCAGGCCCGCATTGCGTGCACCGTCCACATCGAACTCCGGGTGATCGCCAACATGCAATGTCTGCGCAGGGCTTGCACCGCCAAGCTCGACCGCCAGATCAAACACCTGCCGAGCAGGTTTGGCCGCCCCTGCTGTCGCTGCAGTCACGATCTCATCGAACAAGTGCGCGATGCCGATCGCCTCCAGGTTAGCGTTGCCGTTGGTAACAGCGATGATGACGAAGCGCTCTTTTAAGGCGGCAAGCGCCGAGATGACTCCGGGGAAAATTTCCACATCGTTGCGCACGGCGTCAAAGACCGCGAACGCGCTATCGACGAAACTATCGTCATAACCGACAGCGGAACCTGCACGAGTCAAAACAGTTCGTCGAAGAAACGTCAGATCGTGTGTTTGATCCGGGAATTCTGCAACGATCGTGTTTCTAAGTGCACGCATGTCCTCAGTTTGGAATTTTTGAGTAATACGCGGATAGTTCTCACCCAGCCACTCATAGAGCACCTTTTCCGCCCGCCGTATCACCGGTTGAATTTCCCAAAGCGTATCATCGAGATCAAGCGTGATTGTGCGTATGTCTTTCACAGTTGCGGCCGTCATTGGTATCGGACACCATTGTGGATTCAAATCGGATACGAGTCCAACACGGAGCACGACCTTGAAATATTTGCATACCATGGTACGCGTCACGGATCTCGAGGCCTCACTCGACTTCTACTGCAACAAGCTGGGCCTTCAGGAACTCAAGCGTTATGACAATGAGCAGGGTCGCTTTTCGCTGATCTTCCTCGCTGCACCTGGCGATGAAGAGGCGCAGGTGGAACTCACTCATAACTGGGACCCGGAAGACTATGACGAGGGCCGCAACTTTGGGCACCTCGCCTACCGGGTGGATGACATCTACGCGCTATGCCAAAAACTCATGGATGCAGGCATTACGATCAACCGCCCACCACGCGACGGATACATGGCGTTCGTCCGCTCACCGGACAACATATCGATAGAGTTGCTGCAAAAAGGCGAAGCGCTTGCACCACAGGAACCGTGGGCATCAATGCAGAATACAGGCCATTGGTAGTGTGAGCGACAGGCTGTTTGATCAACTGCGGGCGCTCAACTTACCCGTAGGCGACTACGCCGTATTTGGCAGCGGTCCGCTCATCGTCAGAGGCATCGTTGCAGTGAGCAATGATCTCGATATTGTGTGTCGCGGCGCGGCCTGGGATAGAGCCTGTGAGATAGGCGAGCAAGAATTCCTGCCGGAGTATGATGTCACTATCGCATCGATATTTGACGGCGCCATAAGCTTTGGAACGAAATGGGGCATCGGCGATTTCGACGTAGATGAGCTTATCGATTCGGCAGAAATACTGGATGCGCTGCCCTTTGTGCGCCTTGAGCACGTCGTCAGCTACAAGACGGCTCGCGGCAGCGACAAAGATAAACGACATCTCAAGGCGCTGGCAGCATCCAGCTACCCATGATTCGACTTGCGAAGTACACTTGGCAGACAGCGAAAATTAATTCCAGGTTGGGTCGTTATCGTCGCGATATTCCCGCTGCTCGGCCTGATTGTCTGGTTCTTCATCGGCCCGGGATCGCCAAGAAAATAAAGCGGCTTGGCTCTAGTTAGAGGGTGGCATTAACGGCGGCAATGGGTCATCGGTCTCGTAGGTGCCTTCCTCATGCAGCAGCTTGATTGATCGCAGCAACTTTGCCGTCGCGTCGCCGTTCCATTCGCTGCTGCCATTTCCGTAGCTGGTTGCCGATAGTGCTCGCAGCTCGTCGCTAAGCGGTGCGGCAATACGCGCTGCAAAATCGCCGATATTGCGTGGCGCATCATCAGGCCATTGCAGGCGCCCCCATTCAATGAGCGCAGCTCGCAACGCAGGCTTATCGCCCGTTGCCGCTGCTTTTCTCGCGGCTTTCACGAATTTGGCCTGTTGCTTGTAGATCGGCGGAGGCTCTGGCGCTTTATCGATTTGCGCACGCTCTCGGCCAGACCACCACCATGCCGCTACCGTTAACAACCACAGCCCGGCCAGCAATTGACTAACGAGTCGCCAGAAGCGATCTGCTGCCGGGTCGGTCTGTGGTGCTGCCGTCTCTGCCAGCGCGATCTCGGTGGCAGGTGGCTGTGCTGGCAACGCGGCGTCAAGTGGCGCCTTGATATCAATAGTTCTGGCGGCGAGTTTGGCAACTCGCCATTCGCGTGCCTCAATATCCCACCACGGCACCTCAAGCTCTGGAATTTCTATAGCGCCGCCGCGAGTTGCAATCAAGGCATACTGATCTCTGCGAATACCGCGTATACCTTCGGCAGCAAACTCCCTGCTGAGATCGGGTTTATCCGTGTAAACATTCATACCATCGATTTCAGGAGGATCGAGCACGGGTATCTGCGTTTCGATCTGCCCGAGCACGCTGATCGACACCTTTCTCGTCAGCGGCTCGCCGGCGGCAATTCTTTCTGGCTCGCGCGACCACTCTTCCCCGAGCGTTACAGCTTTGGCAGGCAGCCACGCCGCATCCGGATAATCAGCTGGCGGAGCGGGTATCGGCAACACCTTAATCGTATGCGAGTCCGATTCGAATACCTTGCGGCCCGTTATGCGACCGTCTTTCAATATCCGCGCTTCAAAGCGCGCCGGGGAAATGGAAATCTCACCGCTCGCCTGAGGATAGATTGCTAATACCTGTTCGACTACGTTATAGGCTTTGCCGTTCAATATAGCCTCGTAACGACGCTCCGTGCCGGCGCGCTCGAAAAGCACCTCTACACCGCTAAAGCTTGGATCGCGGCCGCCGTCCTGACGGGTTGGAACCGCTTTATAAACCCGATAGCGATACAGAATTTGCGACTGTACGTAGACCTCGGACTGGTCAACTTCGCTGCTGATGAATACGTCAGCTTCGCCCGGTGGTGCGTGTGTCGGTTCATTGATGGTGATCGCGATCGGCGAACTCGTCTCGGTGCCTACGGTAATCGCAGGAATCTCCTGCTTACCCGCCTGCTTCGCCATCAATGCAATAGTCCAGGTGCGAGTCCGGCGAATCTGGCCGTTGATGATAGATGTGTTACTCAGATGACTCACCTGACCCCGGTAAAACTTTTCGTCGAGAACCGACAGGTCGGGTTCCTTGTCGACAAAAACATCGGCAGCAATCTCAAGAATGAACGATTCGTTCAAGTCGACAGATGGCCGGTCGACTCGCGTCGTAATTTCTGCGGCAGCGTTGGCGGCCAGCATTATTACGCCGCACAAGGCGAGCATCACGTTGAGGAAAATCTTGCGCTTAATCATTACCACGGTTGTGCCTCATTGTCGGGCCATACGGTGTTGCCGTCCTGATCAACGCCAGAACGCTGATATTGATATCGAAATTTGCGTCGCAGCAAGCCGCCCGGATCGTCCGGCACGCGCCGCAGCCACTGTTCCATCGCTTGCTGTTCTTCCTGTTGCTCGCGCAATTCTGCAAGCTCAGCGGCCGACATCTGTTGTGGCTGTTCGCCCGCCTCTGCTTCTTCGGCAGCGCGCTGCAGCTCCTCTTGCAAGGCCTTCATATCCTCTTCGCTCATCTCTTCGTCGCCATTCTGAGCGTTATCACTTTGTTCCGATTCGCCGTCGGATTGTGACTCACCTTGCTCGCCTTCCTGGTCAGACTCATCGCCCGATTCTGATTGCTCGTCGTCTCCGTCAGGCTCTGACTCCTGTTGCTCGCCATTTTGCTGTTGTTGCTGTTGCTCCTGCTGCTCTTTGAGCTGTTTGACCAGCGCCAGGTTGTACTGGGCATCGTCATCGTTGGCGTCCATCGCCAGCACTTGCTCATAGGCATCGATGGCCGCGTCAAACTCTCCCTGCAGCGCTTTTGCATTACCGAGATTGTAGAGATTTGTCGTATCGTTTTTATTAGCAAAACCGTCGCCACTGGCGGCGAAATCCTCGGCCCTGTAATCGGCGACCGCTTTCCATTCTTCGTTCTCAAACAATGCAGCTGCCTCTTCCGCGTTACCCTCGGTTAGCAACTTTTCTGCTTGCTGATCCTTGGTCAACCACAGGTCGGTCCAGGATGCCGCCACAGCAGGTTGTGGCCATGGTGCGATAAACAGGACGGCAACAAATACCCAACCGCGGCGGAATGCCAATGCCGCCAATGGCAGCAGCAGCAGAAGTAACCAGGGCCCCTCTTCGCGCCAAAGGTCAGTTGCCATGGAATTGTCACCAGCCACCTTGCCGGCGCCCGGAACCTCACCACTTAGCAGATGCTCAAGATCGCGATCGTCGGCAGAAAGCTGTGCATAACGTCCGCCGCCAAGTTTCGCCAGATCGCGCAAGCCGGAGTCTTCGAGTCGCGGCAGCGCAATCTTGCCGCGACCGTCGGTAACGAAACCACCCGTCACTCGAGGAATAGGCGCGCCTTCCTTGGTGCCGACACCGAGAATTGATAATGAGTATCCAGCCGCAGTCAGTTCACGCGTAGTAGTTTCTGCCGCCGGTGACGAACCGCCATCGGTAATAATCAATACTTCGCCAACGCCGGCACCCGCTCGCTCCAACAGCTGACTACCTTTGCTGATAGCAACTTCCGGATAGCTGCCACGACTCGGCATGATGTCAGTGGAGAGACTGTTCACCAGCGACGCAATGGTGTCTGTATCGGTAGTTAGGGGCGTTACCGTAAACGCATTTGCGGAATATACGATTAGCGCTGTTTGGCCGCTCTTGCGGCGCTCAAGAATATCGAGGATCTTGAGTTTTGCTCGTGCCAGTCGACTGGGTGCAATATCTTCTGCATCCATGGATCGCGACAGGTCGAGCGCAATCACCAAGGCCTGTTGCGCTCGATACACAGGCTGCTCGATTCGTTCCCATGCAGGACCGGCAAGCGCGACTATCGCGACCAAACCACCGAGGCCCAACAACCACCATCGATGATCAACTCCGCGACCCGGGTCGCGTGACAACACGTAGGGCATCAACGCCGGATCAATCACGGCTCGCCAGTTGCCCGCACCAAGCTTGCCGCGAGCAAGCAGAACCGCGACTAACACCACAACGGGTATGGCCAACAGCCATTCCGGGCGTAACAGATGGAAGTCAGCCAGCACTGGGCATACCCTCCACGATCTTCTGCATTCTTAGTCGCTGCGACAGGCTTAGCAGACACGCCAAGATCACCAGTAGCAACGCGGCTGCCAGCGGGTAATAGAAATACGACTTAACCGGTCGAAACCCGGACTCCGCCTCTTCCACCGGCTCAAGCTCATCAACCAGTTTGTATATGTCCTGCAAACTGCTGGTATCGGTTGCACGAAAATATCGGCCGCCGGTAAGTTCTGCTATTTCTGTCAAGGTTGCTTCGTCGAGATCGGCCGAAGGATTTATCTGCCGGCGGCCGCCGATCAGAGACGAGACTTCCAGTTTCTCTGCGCCAATACCGATAGTGTAGATCCGCAAACCCACTTGCTGAGCAAGTTCTGCTGCCTTGATGGGATTAACTTCACCTGCCGTATTTGCACCGTCCGTCAGTAACACCAAAACCTGATCGCCAGCATCACTCTCTTGCTCGTGCACACGGCGCACGGCTAATGTGATCGCGTCGCCGATAGCCGTTTTTTCGCCGGCCAAACCAATGAACGCTTCCATCAACAAGACGTTCACAGTTTCCCTGTCCAACGTCAGGGGCACCTGTAAGTACGCGCGCTCGCCAAATAAAATCAGACCAATTCGGTCGCCTTCACGACGCTCAACAAAATCGCTGGCGACGGCCTTGGTCGCCGTCAGGCGGTCAACGCGACGACCTACCAGCTCGAAGTCTTTCTGGTCCATGCTTCCCGACAAGTCGACCGCCAACATAAGGTTGCGGCCGGCGACCGGGAGCTCGAGTTCCTCGCCCATGCGTTCCGGGCGGGCCGCGCCAACGACCAGCAATATCCAGGCGAACGTCGCAACCCAAAAGCGCCAATTGAATACCTGCTCCGCGCCGGACCTGTCTTTGAGTGTCGAAAAACTATCGGTGTTGGGCACGCGCAAGCCTGCCTCAGACATACCTTTTGCCGGTTTCAAAACATAGCGCAGAAGCAACGGCAGCGGCAGTGCTGCCAATACCCATGGCCAGGCAAGAAACCACATCAGCGCACACCCCCAACCGGGGTCGCGAGGCGCATCCTTACGGCGGCCAATAAAGCATTGATATCAACGTCGGCAAAATCACCGTTGGGGTCCCGATAGGGCAACTGCAATAAGCTCTTGCCGCCCTCGGTATGGAAATAAGGCACCGGCAAGTCGCGATCCAGCCACTGCAACCAAGCCTCACCGCTGAGACCCGCGACTTCATGCCTCGGCGCGTACGCCAACATCGCACGTCGTGTTAGTTCCGACACATCCTGCCCGAGCGTCACGACGTTGCCATGACTAAGATAGCTGGCCTCAACTTTCGCAAGTTGTTGCAGTGCGTAGCGCCGTGGCGCGTTGAACCGCCAGCTGCGAAGACTACGCAACGCCAAATAGCCAAGTACGCCTGCTGCCAACGCGATTAGCACCCACCACCCGGGCGCCAGCGGCCACCAACCAATAGAGTTCGGCAAATGCAGATCACGCAATGGGATTTGGCTCGGCTCCATACTTAGCGGACCCTGCTTCCCAGGGCCGTCTGCAATGTGGAGACCGGGTCATCGGCGGTCGACATTGGCATCAGGTGCACACCGTAGCGATGGCAGAACTGCTCCAATTCATGGGATCGATTCGCAAATTCGTTCTCGTAGTCTCGCCGTGCTGCACTCGCGAATGTATCGATGGCGATCTCGTCCGTCGGCGACACAATTCGGTATCGGCCCGGCGGCGGTAGATGGCGTTCCAGTGGGTCGCTCATGAATAGCGCCAGCACTTCGCAGTGCCGCGCGACACTTGAAAGGTAAGACTGCGCCGCCCGTGAAAAACCGATGAAATCACTGATAACAACCACCAGGCTACCCGGTCGGGCAACGCGTCGTAACGACGACATCGCATGTGCTAACGGATCAGCGGCCGGCTCCGACGTTTTCGCGTCTTTTTCATCTGGGTTTTTCCGCCCGATGCTTTTCCAATCGGGATGCTCGGCGAGTTGGTGCACGAAGCGTAGCGCTGCCAAACGTCCCAGCCGTGGCTTGAGCTCGCGATGTGTTGTGTCACCGAAAATCAGCCCACCGAGGCGATCACCGCGGTGGTGCGCTGCCCACGACAGCAATGCCGCGGCACGGCTCGCGTTGACCGATTTAAAACAGCCGCGAGTCGCAAAATGCATGTTAGATCGCAAGTCGACAACGACCAGCACAGGCCGTTCACGCTCCTCACGAAACAGTTTGGTAAACGCTGTTGTGCTGCGCGCGGTAACACGCCAGTCGATGCTGCGCGGATCGTCGCCCGGTTGATAAGGTCGCGATTCGTCGAACTCCATACCGCGACCACGAAAGTGCGATACGTAAGCGCCCGTTTGCAATGAATTGACGCGCAGCACATTCAAAGCGATTGCGCGCGCTGGTCCATTAAGCCGAATCAGATCTGCCTGCGTTACGCTGACCGGTGACGCATCTGCGGCAATATGATCGAGACGCCGCACTACGGCACTCCAACACCGTCCAGAATGCCGCTAATGATCGCATTCGAATCGACGCCATCCGCTTCGGCTTCAAAGCTCAAGACCAATCGGTGTCGTAAAACGTCAGGGGCTACTGCCTGAATATCTTCCGGGCCGACGAAATCACGGCCGGCAAGCCAGGCGTGCGCTCTGGCCGCACGATCGATTCCCATGCTGGCTCTCGGGCTCGCACCATAAAGAATCTGGCCGTCTAACGCGGCATCAACAGCGCCAGGATTTCTTGTCGCAACGACGACGTTGACAATGTACTCCTCAAGCTCCGGAGCGAGATGCAGGTTCAGGACCGCTTGCCGCGCCTCCATGATGGAGGCTCGGGACAATAATTCCGGTGGCTGAAACATGTCGCGTTCCGCCTGTTTCGCCTCGTCGCGATTCAAAACAAGAATTCTGCGCTCATCTTCCACGCTCGGATAACCGACTTCTATATGCAGCAAGAAGCGGTCCAGCTGAGCTTCGGGTAGCGGGTACGTGCCTTCCTGCTCAATCGGGTTCTGCGTCGCCATGACCATGAACAAGTCGTCGAGCGGATAGCTCTTGTCGCCGACCGATATTTGTCGCTCCTCCATCGCTTCCAGCAATGCCGACTGAACCTTGGCGGGCGCACGATTGATTTCGTCGGCGAGGATCAAATTGTGGAACAACGGCCCCTTACGAAATTCGAAAGTACCTTCTTGCGGTCGATAGATATCGGTACCCGTCAGATCCGCCGGCAGCAAGTCAGGTGTGAACTGCAAGCGGTGAAAGTCGCCCTCGATACTTTCGGCGAGCACTTTGATTGCTCGCGTCTTGGCGAGACCGGGCGCACCCTCAACCAGCAAGTGACCGTCACACAACAGCGCGATCAGCATGCGATTGATCAAATGTGCCTGACCAATGATTAGCCCACTCGCGTGGTGCTCAAGTTTTTGCAATTGTTCTGCGACGCTCATTAATTACTCCGGACGATACGACGGCGTGCCATTTTAGAGAGGATGTTTCTGCGGGCCAACTGGTCGCAGCAAGTTTTCAGCACAATTTAGCCTTTCTTAAGTAGAATTGCCCCATTCGTCACCAGATGAAAGTAAATCCATTGTTCGAGACCCGCAAAAAACGTCCGATCGCGCGCTTATCGCCCACCCTGGCGCTAATTTCGCTCGCTCTTCTGTGCGCCTGTGAGCAAGATCAATCCAACCTCATACCGATCGCAGCACCAGCAGCAATCTCTTCAAGCTGCAACGACAACAGCGCCCTGCAAACAATCTTGTATGGCGTCATTGAGACAACTATTTCGTGGTCGGGTTCCGACATGATTTGCGAAAATATGCGGCGGCCTGCCGGCCAGGGCATCCGCCTGCGCTTCGCAGGGGAGGTTTCGGGCGAGCAGCTCGCTTTGATTATCGCGCTGCCGGAATTACGTGCGGGCCAGGAAGGCGTCGAAACAGCGACAAATGTTACCGCCACTGTCGAGGGCAGCGGCCGCTTTTTTACGACGCCGGGCCTCGATTCATGTTGGACTGACGTTCGCTCACAGACACCATTGCAAGACGACAGCGGACGAGTCGAATTGCACGGCGAACTATCATGCATCGCGGCACTGGGCGAGGTGAACGGCAACGCCAGCTTGTCGATTCCAAGCATGTCCTTTACTACGCTTGTTGAGTGGGGCGAGCAATGAGCAGGCGAGCGTTAGGGATCTTGAGCGTGTTTTTGCTCGGCGCTTCCTGCGATTCGGCGCCCGACGCAACGCAATCGCAAATAGTCGGGCTCAGTCGATCTTTTGCGATGGACACCCTTAGCATAGAGACCAGCGATGGTACTCGGCATGACTTTGACATCTATCTCGCCCGCAACACCGAGCAGCAACGACAGGGACTGATGCATGTTCGCCACATGCCGGAAAATGTTGGCATGTTGTTCATCTATCCGG
>CAJQPL010000019.1 GCA_905480215.1 uncultured Woeseiaceae bacterium
GATCGCGGCTGCACAGTTTGCCTTAGGTGCGTGGATACCTGCGTTTTTCATGCGCGTACACGAATGGACGGCAGGCGATATTGGTTCCGTGCAGGGACTGCTATTTCTTTTCTGCGGAACACTCGGTGTGGTGTCCGGTGGCTGGTTGACCGACGTGCTACATAATCGCGGCTATCACGACGCGAATTTGAGGATATCGGCATTCGCTGCATTACTGGCCATTCCGTTTTTTGCCGCCGTGCCCGCTGTTGCGAGTCCGACCATTGCTATTGTTCTACTGGCGCCCGGAATGTTTCTGGGAACAGTGCCGTTTGGTGCGGGTGCCGCTGTGATACCGACAGTGTCGCCACCGATGTTTCGCGCTCAGCTGGTCGCGCTTTACCTGCTGGTTGCGAACATAGTGGGTCAGGCTGGCGGGCCCTGGGCCGTTGCGTTTCTGACCGACTCGGTATTTGCAGATGACAAAGCCGTTGGCAGTTCGCTAATGGTCGTTGTGCCCTTGTTACTGGCCACTGGGGCGGCGATCGTTTCACTGGGGTGGCGACCTCTTGCCGAAAAGCTTAAGGGTGTTAGCGATTAATCGTCTGCAATAGCTGCAGTAGCTTCTCGTTGTAGTGGTCACTGACTGTAACGGGACAAAAGTGTCCACCTTCGGCGATTCGAATCAGCGTTGCACCGTCGATGAGTTCAGCGAGTTCGTCCGACATCGACGGTGGTGTCAGTGAATCGTCCTTGGCCGAAATAATGCCGGTCGGTGCGGTAATTTCTTTGAGACGGTGGCGCAAGTCGTGTGTCATCACGGCGTTCAAGCGAGCGAGCTCTATTTCAAGTCCGGCGAAATTTTTTATTCGCTCGGCAAGATACGCATCCATGCCCTGGTAGGTATCCGTCATTGTCCAGGCCGGAGCCGCCAGCAACGAACCGACCATCATGTAGTGCTTAACACCCGAGTTGATAAGGATGTCGCGGCGGACTCGGAACGTGTCAACAAATAGCGGCGTTGGTCCTGCCCAGCTGGCACTTAGTACCAAGGATCGTACTCGATCCGGGTGATTTACAGCGATCTGTTGTCCAATAGCACCACCAGTCGAATGACCAACAATATGCGCAGACTCAATATTCATCGCGTCCATCAAGCGCAGCAGGTCTTCCGCCATCTCAGGGGATCCAGATACAACAGGCGCGGGACTGCTTCGACCAACGCCGCGATGATCATGCAGCATCACACGATAGTGTTGCGCCAGGAAGTCGACTTGCTTGTGCCAAAAAGTTGCCATGCCGCCAAGTCCAGCGACTAACAACAGGTCTTCACCCTCTCCATGTAACTCGGTGTAAAGCTCGGCTTCGCCAATGGATACCATGGTCATCGTTACACCCTCAGGTCCAGGCCAGCGTGACCGCTTTCGTTTTGGTATAGAGCTCCATCGCCGCCTCACCAAACTCACGACCCCAGCCGGACTGCTTGTTGCCTCCAAATGGCATCGATGGGTCCATAGCGGCATGTGTATTTACGCCAACCTGGCCACTATCGATCAAACGCGTCATACGCATTGCCGTTTCCAGATTCTGTGTCCAGACGCTGCCTGACAATCCGTACTGTGAATCATTTGCCAATGCTGCCAGCGCTTCATAGTCCTGGCTGTCGTCGAAAGTTTGCATTGCTATCACCGGGCCAAATACTTCCTGTTGCGATATTTCCATGTCTGAGGAACAATTTCTGAAGAGCGTTGGCTCAACGAACCAGCCCTCGCCAGGCAGCGTATGGCCGCCTGTTATTGCTTCTGCGCCATTATCGCGCGCACGCCCTATCATTGCCTCGACGCGGTCCCGCTGGCGCTCAGAAATCAGTGGACCGATCATATTGGCTGGATCGCTACCGGGTCCGACGCTGATCGATTTCATAAACTCGGCAATTCCTGATGCCACTTCGTCGGCAATACTTTCATGCACGTAAAGACGGCTGCCGCAAACACAGTTTTGGCCGGACATCATGAATCCAGCCAATGCTACGCCCGGTATGGTTTGCTCAAGCTTCGCATCCGGAAATACGAATACCGGCGATTTTCCACCGAGTTCCAGCGATACCTTTTTCAGGTTCCCCGCCGACGCATGAACGATATGCCGACCCACCTCAGTGGAGCCCGTAAACGAGATTTTGTCGACGCCGGGGTGTGCAGCAAGGGTCGCGCCAGCATCTTCGCCAAGTCCATTTACGACGTTGAAAACACCTGCAGGAATGCCGGCTTGCAGCGCTAGTTCCGCCAGATACAACGAGGCGACGGGCGTCTCTTCGGCGGGCTTGAGAACGAGCGTGCAGCCGGCGGCAAGAACGGGTGCGATTTTTAGTATTTCCATGCCATACGGATAGTTCCAGGGTGTAATCGCACCGACAACGCCAATCGGTTCGCGCAGCGTATAGGCCAGCACATCGCTTGGGGCTAGCCCGTTGGGTGACGATGGCAGGGTTTGCCCGGTTAGCTTCGATGGCCATCCGGCGTAGTAACGCAGAAACAGCGCGGAAAACCAGGCGGTCGAGTCTCCGATCATGTCTGGGAGGCCGCCATCCAATATTGAAAGTTGCTTGATGTCGTCGGCCTGCGACTCAATTAGCCCTGCGAACTTCAACAAACATTGGGTGCGTGCGTCGGGCGCCATGGCTGACCAGGCAGGTAAAGCGTCCCTGGCTGCGCTCACGGCGGCATCAATTTCGGCTTTTCCACCCAGGCAAACGGTGGTAATTGGTTTGCCAGTAGCCGGGTCCAATACGTCCATGCGGTCAGTAGATTCCACGCGCAGGCCATTAATAAAGTGTGCCTGGGTCGCTTTGAGCCTGGCTGCAGTGGAATTCGGTGTGTCGATAATTATTACTCCATGAGGTTTGAGATTCTTACTCCCTCATTCTTGCGCATATACACCACGACATACAAATAGCTAATAGGTGATGATCCATACGTTGCTTGCATGAACATCGTATGGAGGCCGCATTCGCTCATGTATGCATAGCCTGTATGCAGGACTCACCAAATTTCGATTGGTCGCCACCATGCTTTCGCGGTTACATTTGATCTGCAACAATAAATGCTTGTTTTTTTAACCAGACAATGGATTGATAATGAACTCAGAAACCCATCCGCAGCCGTGTCGGCCAATCACTGAGGAGGAGATTCAGACCTATGCGACCGACGGTGTGGTTTGCCTGCGACAAGTCTTCGATAAAAACTGGATTGATGAGTTATTACCGGTAGCAAAAAGAATTACTGAGCACAAAGAGGATTTCGGCCTGCTTCCGACCTATCCTGGGCGCTATATGTCGCGAACCGTGCCGGAATTTAGACGCTTCGTGTTTGAGTCGCCAGTTGCTGAAGCCGCCGCGAGAGTGATGCAGTCGAAACAGGCACGGTTCTTTTTCGACGAGTTTTTTGCGAAGGCGCCGAAATCGGACGAGGCAACAATTTGGCACACTGATCGGATGGGTTGGCCGACGGTTGGCAAGATGGTGCCGTCAATCTGGATCCCATTGACGTCAATCAGCAAAGAAAATTCGCTGGAGTGTATTCAAGGCTCGCACGATCAGGACGAGCGCTATTGGTTGTTTTCTCCTAACGCTCGCCAAATGATCCGTCCAGATGATCGTGTTACGCATCCTGACGGAGACAAATTGCGTGCTGATCCAGAAAATAAGTTTCTGCAGTGGGATATGGAACCCGGTGATATCTTGCTGGTGCATCCTTGGACGTTGCACTACTCGCACGGCAATTCGGCGGATGATTGGCGGATAGCTGTTTCGATTCGAGTATTCGGTGACGACATACGTTGGCAGCCGCGCCCGGATTGCCTAAATCTGGCCGGTGTTAGCTTTGATGAGATGATTGAGGGCGAAGCGCCAAGTGGCGATCTATTTCCACTTCTTTGGTCCGAGGATGGCGATCGCGATGGCGATGCGCGTTTTCCAAGGGGGTTTGCAACGTCTTGGTCGAAAAGCCGGCGCAGCGACATAAACGAGTACGATGTATTCAAGAAACAACTGGCGGCTGAGGACTAAAGCGACGAATAATGAGTATCAAGGATCACGACACTCAGGGCTAAGCTCAGGTCGAGTCGATAGGCGTGGCGGAAAGTGAACCCACTTTTCTCTCGGATCCCCTGCATGCTCGATTGCCAGAGGCAGCAATCGCCTTGGGCGGTGAGTTGTGGGTGGAACGCCAGCGGCGTATGCGCTTGGAGTCAGTGTTGATGTCCAAAGGCGTATTGACGCAGCAAGAACCAGAGTCCTATGCCTTGTCGGATGACGAGCGTACCGAGCAAAATGAAACTCTGGATGCCCGCGTGAAAAGGCTGTTCGGGCCGCTCACGACATTGCCAACGAAATCGAACTAGTTAGCGCCAGCCGTTTTTTCCACAGGGCTCAGGACACCCTCTTCACGGACAACCGTCTGCCGTATCTCTTTGGCAAGAGCATCCGCAACGGGGCGCCGAAACGCTTCAATTCTGGAAATCAGGCCGGCGCTGCGGATTAACGGTGTTGATTGAAGGTTGAGCCTAACGACTTCGCCGGACTTGATCTCGTCCCAGAGCATATGGTGCGGCAACAATCCAACAAAGTCACCGGACAATACCAGTGACTTTATCAGTGTCAGTGAATTGGCCTTTACGGCCGGCGCCGGCGCTGCGACACCCTCAGAGATGAAAAGTGAATCCAGCACTTCGGTTGCGTGTGGCTGATCCACCGTTGCCCACATGTAGTCTCGCAGACGTTCCATTGTCGGCTCTTTAATCTTTGCCGCAGGGTGGTCTGCTGCTGCAAACACGCTTGTTTGAATCTCGAGTAGCGGCTCGAAATCCATCGATTCCGGCAGTGACAGTAGTGGAAAGTTGATGAATGCTACTTCGATTTGCCCGAGGTCGAGCAATGCAATTAGATCTTCAAAGTAGCCTTGCCGAACTTCCACTTTGACTTTTGGATGTTCTTTGCAAAACTTGCTAATCATCTCATCGAAAATTCGCGTAGCGAATAGTGCGCCGATGCCGATCGATACCGTGCCGCTCAATTCGCCGATAGGCTGCGATGCGTCGCGTTTGGCACGCGCACATTCAGCGAGAATTGATTTTGCATGGTGGTACAGTCTTTCGCCCGCTGCCGTTGGAGTCGCGCCGCGTGCGTGGCGTTCGAATAGTTCGACACCCAGTAGGTCTTCCAGTGTTTTCATACTGCGAGTCAGCGCCGGCTGACTCAGTGGGATAGCTTCTGCCGCCTTTGAAAGGTTCTTTCTTTCAAACACTGCGACGAAATGCCTCAGTTGCCGCAAGTCCATTAAGCAATCTCCGTGAATGAGTTTAGTTGAACCACCAACCCCAAAGACGCCACCGATATATGTTGTTGGCACATGGCAGCACGCCACTAGCCTATTGGCTCGGGTTCCGCCGATAGGTTAGTCTAGCTCGGCTTAGGACTGCGATGACTCGGAGAGCGTATCATGGAACGTGGAATATTTGCGAAGAGGCGACCGTGGCGGAATTGCCAATCGCTTTGACAGTGTCAGACTATGAAAAGATGAATGCGTTATCTGCTGGTTCGAGACGTGCAATTGCTGTTGTTTCGGTCTTGCTACTCGGAGCCTGTGCAGCCAATGATCCAGACTGTATTGCACAGTCATTGTCGGTTGAGAGCACGCAAATCATATTGGCACATGAGGATGGCCGCAAAACCCAGGTTGATATCTGGAGTCCTAGTCCGGCGGGTAACTACCCGCTGATGCTTTTCTCGCACGGGGCATTCTCCGCACCTGAGCGCTACGACGTTTTACTTGAAGCGATTGCCAGCAGTGGCTACGTAGTGGCCGCGCCGCTGCACATAGATTCGGAACTCTTAGTGACGGGCGAGCAGCCTGAACACCACGAAGTTTGGACAACCCGTAAGCAAGACATGCTGTTTCTGACCGGCAATACAGCGGCCATGCAGGCGAAGTTGTCGGATATTTCGATCGTCAATCCAGAAGAAGGTTTTCTAGCTGCGGGCCATTCTTACGGAGCGTTGATAGCGCAAGTCCTTGCTGGTGCGGTTGCGATCGGGGACTCAGCATTACCAGAAGCGTCGCTGCGTCCAGACGCTGTCATTGCATTTTCGCCGCCTGGGCCGTTGCCCGGGTTCGTAGATATTGCGTCCTGGCAGAGTGTTTCAATTCCACAGTTGGTGCTGACCGGGACTGCGGACATCCTGCCGGGATTTATCGACGATTGGCGTGATCACGCTACTCCCTATGAACAGGCGCAGCCTGGCGATCAATGGTTGTGGGTGGGAACCGGCGTCGATCACTATTTCGGTAATATTATTGGCCGTAAAACGCTTGATGTTGCACCGCAAGCGCAGCAATTCGACGATGCAATTGCAGTCATGCGGCGCTTCATTTCGCAATACGGTCCAGCGGTTGCTTCCTGCGATGGAGCATTGACGACATTCAGCGGTGAGATATCGCGCCTGGAGAAACGCTAAGCCACCAAGTAAAACCGTGGCAACGGTGTGGAGCGTTTATATTTCTTCGCTATTCTTCAAGCGCTACTCTGGAGGTCGCGCGCCGCTATCTCGCGACGAATTTCGGTGTGACGCTCTCGGTTCAAGGGAAACTTCCACATGATTGCTATCGCAGGTAGCAGTAACACGGCCGGTAGAAGTCCCGTTACGACGCGTAAGCCGGTGATCGCAATATCGGGTTGAACGGCCTCCTGGCTATCAAAGCCGAAGAATCCCAGGACGTTCAGTCCAATCCCAATGCCAAGTGCAAATCCGATTTTGGTAACCATCCATAGGCAAGCCATGTGTGCGCCAGTTTGTTTGACGCCCGACTTCAGGTAATCGTAGTCAACACAGTCGGCCATCATTGCTGGTGCGGTAATCAAGGTGCCGGCGTTGCCAATTCCCAGAACGACAAACGTAGCCAGAGCCCAGTAAAAACCGCCGCCAGGTATAAAAAAGAACATCAGGTATGCGAGCATCGTTACGCCATTCGCGATGCAGTAGCATGTGTGTTTACCAACTTTCTGCGCAATGACGACCCATGCAGCGCTAAAACTGAGAGCGGCAACGGAATTGACCACTGCCAGAATTAGAAAGTACTGTGCGAGTCCAAGCCCGATCGGGATGAGCAGGGGCATTATCGCCAGGTAAACGCCCATAGCGATGCGGTCAATCGCGTAGCCGAGCGATAGACGTTGGAATGGCTTGTTGTGCAGGAAAATGTCGAGCAGGTTTCGCCACGAAATCGTCTGTGATTTGAACTCGACTTTTGCGGGCACTGCCCACAGGCATAATGCAGTCGCTAGGGGTAAAAATATGGCGAAAGTGCCACCGACTACGGCGAGAATTTGTCCGTAGGTCGGTTGTTGAATGCCCATGAAGATTTGCAGCACGATGAGCGGTAATATAGACGCGAGTAAAAAGCCGAGAAAGGACGCGCCGTCGCGATAACCTGCGACGCGTGTTCGCTCATCGTAATCCGCGGAAAGTTCTGCACCCCATGATTGGTAAGGGATAAACATTGCAGACCAGAACAAGTAAAAGAAAAACAAGCACAAGCCGAGCCAAACGTAACCAGAATTTTCCGGCGGATTCAGCAAAAACCAAGCAGCAATAAGTGTGGCTGGTAACGCGGCTACCAGCCAGGGTTTGCGGCGGCCCCAACGTGTTTGCGTCCGGTCCGATAATACGCCAATAGCTGTATCAGTAAGCGCATCCCAAATTCTTGCCAGCATGAAGACGGTACCGATAGTTGCGATATCCAGGCCAACTTCGATGCTGTAAAACGGCGGCAGGAGAATGAGCAACGGCACTAACATTGAGTTTAGCGCCATCGAGGGGCCCGCGAATAATATGAGGCGCCAACGTGGCAATCCATTGCTCACCGTTGGCACTTACTTACTATTTCTTTACGGGTGCAGGCTCTTGCGTTCGCGCATAGTCTTCAAGACTGGAGAAGCTTGGTTCTTCCCATACCGTTGGTGCATCAAAGTACTTCGGAAAGTGCTTTTCGGCATAGGCAATCACTTCTGGCGATACCATATCGAGATTCGAGAATCCGCCCATAGTTCCAACATAGGTGATATGACCCTGCGCTTGTCCCATCAACATCCATGGCAGCCAAGGCGTGATTCTATGCCATGAGCCGCTATAGGTAATCGAGGTCAGGTCAGGGTTCTCAAGATCCTCACGACGGATGATGTAACGAAACATTTCGGAGACCCGCACCATTGCGCCGCTGGATTCACGCGGCCATTCGTCCGGCTGCAAGGCAGAGGGGTAAAAAAGATGGATATCGGTTGCCAGAGTAACCGTGTTTTCTTCTGTAATTTTCCATGGGTAACGCAGCGGTTCCCGTGGTGCATCGCTCAACTTGTTGAGGCCACCATACGACGGACCCCTCGAACGGTATTTCTCGATTACGTAGTTGAATGGGTCGTTAGCAACGGGCACGACCTTTACTGTTTCACCCGTATAGGGGTTATCAAAGGTTTCCAGGATCTTGCCTGTCTTGAGGTCTTTGTAAAAAACCACCTCTCGCAATAGTTTTTGGTAAGTTCCGTCACCATTGTCTATCAATCGGGAGAACGAAAAGCCCTCAAAATTCATCAGCGGTCTAACTTTCTCGCCTTCGCGGACACCCATTACGACCCCGCTATACCAACCCGGTTTAGCCTTTCCGAAGTCCAGATCACCGGTAAGGCGGGCCATGGAGTCGCGGTTCCACTCGCCGTCAGTGAAATTCTTAGGCAAGTCTTTGTCGAATTCCGGCTCGGCCGAGTCGGTCATGGCCAACGATTGCGTCGCGCCTGGCCCCATAGCACAGCCAACGAGCAATGCACCGCCGGCACTGACGCCGCCAGCCAACAATTTTCGCCGGTTCAGCTGTGGCTGAGATTCTTCGGTATTCTTCTTCATTTCGCCCGTCCCGTTGTTAAGTTGTATCGCCAAGTATCA